>JBDZVC010000268.1:0-6185 GCA_040255475.1 Phyllobacteriaceae bacterium
CGGCAGGTCGGCGCGCGCCTGGCGGAGCGCGCCTGCCGGCGCCCTCGGCAATGGCTCGATTGCGAGGCCGGATTTGGCGAAGGCGTCGAAGAGGATCGGCGCAGCCGAGACATAGCCGGCAAGGCCCGGTACCGGCCCGCCGTCCGGTCGGCCGACCCAGACGCCGAGCACATGGCGGCCGTCGAAGCCGATCGACCAGGCGTCCCGATAGCCATAGCTGGTGCCGGTCTTGTAGGCGATTCCAACCGTGCGCGAGCCCTCCGGCGGCCGCACGCCCGACAATATGTCGGCCACCTGCCATGCCGCCTGTGGCTCCATCAGCATCGCGGAAGCGGGCTGGCCCAGGGGCCGGTCATGCAGCATCGTCACGCTGCCTCCATTCGGGAACGCGGTGTAAAGCTGAACGAGATCGCTGAGCTTCAGGCCAACGCCGCCGAGCCCGATCGCAAGACCCGGCGCCTCGCCACGAGGGAGGACCGGATTGACACCGGCCCGGCGGAAACGGGCCATCAGCCTCAGCGGCCCGACAGCGTCGAGGAGCCGGATAGCGGGTACGTTGAGAGACATCTGCAACGCCTGACGGATCGAGACATTGCCCTGATAGCTCATGTCGAAATTCTTCGGCCGGTAGCCGCCGAAATCGGCCGGCCGGTCCTCGATCATTGTTTCCTGCGCGATCAACCCTTCCTCGAAGGCAAGCCCGTAGATGAAAGGCTTCAGCGTCGAGCCGGGCGAGCGCTCGGCGTCCGTCATGTCGATCCAGCCGGCGCGGCGGGAGTCGAACAGATCGGCCGAGCCGACCTCGCCCAGAATATCCCCGGTCGGAGCGTCGGCGAGGATCATGGCGACGGAGACCTCCGGGCCGAGCCGGCGGGCAGCGTCGCGGGCGACCGTTTCCAGCTTTTGCTGGACGTTGCGCCGGATCGTGAGTTGCAGGCGTCGCACGGACGGATCGGCGCGCATCGCATCGGCCGAGGCCTGTGCGGCAAGGGCCGGAAGCTGGCGACGGACCCTCGGGATCGGCTCGGCGGAGGCAAGGGCTATCTCACGCGGGACAATGACTTCCGCATCCTTCACACGTTCCAGCACGCGGGCCCGCGCGGCCAGCGCCGCCGCGGGATGGCGGTCGGGACGGCGTGCTTCCGGCGATTGCGGCAGCGACACGAGCAGCGCCGCCTGCGCCACCGAAAGGCGCTTCGGCTCCTTGCCGAAATAGGCGAGCGAAGCGGCGCGGACGCCCTCCAGGTTGCCGCCATAGGGCGCGAGCGTCAGGTAATCGGCGAGGATCTCGTCCTTGGTCAGCCGCCGCTCGATCTGGAGCGCGCGGGCGATCTGGATAAGCTTTGCCCGGATGGAACGCTCGTCGCGGGGCTCGATCAATCGGGCAAGCTGCATCGAGAGCGTCGAGCCGCCCGAGACGATATGGCCGCTCAGGATCCATTGGCCGGCGGCGCGGAAGAGCGCCGCGATGTCGACGCCGTGATGCGAATAGAAGCGGTGGTCCTCATAGGCGATCAGCATCTTGATAAGCTTCGGATCGACATCCTCGATATGCGTCGCCAGCCGCCAACGACCCTCGGGCGTAGCAAAGGCACGAAGAAGGTCGCCGTTGCGGTCGACCACCTCGGTCGAGACAAGCCCGGCTTCGGCAAGCGGCGGCGGGTAGGCCCGATCGAGGGCGTTCAGACCGGACCATGCGCCAACGCAGAGGAGTGCGACAACGGGGAGTGCAAAGAGGGCGTATTTGAAGGGGCGGGTCATGACTGACGAACGCCGCGGGAGAGGCGTGCATCCGGCTGCACCCCCCTCTGTCCTGCCGGACATCTCCCCCTCAAGGGGGGAGATTGGACGGCATCGGTGCCTCGGCTAACCGCCGTCTCCAGCGAAATGGGAGCAGGCGGTGGCGCTAGCTGATCTCCCCCATCGAGGGGGAGATGTCCGGCAGGACAGAGGGGGGTGAAACCAGCAGCCATATCAATTGGCGTTCCGCCTGCTACCGCGCCGCCTTCACCTCCATCCTGCCGGTCGCGGTGCGGGCGGAGAGTTGCGGGCGATACATGTCCTCGACGCTTGCCGCCGGGAGCGTGTAGACGCCGGGCGTCACGGCACGCACGACATAGGCGAGAGTCATCTCGTGAGCATCGGAGCCGCTGCGGTTGAATGCCGCCACGAAACGGTCGTCGCGGAACTCGGTATGTGCCACCTCCGTACTGCCCAGCCAGTCGAAGTTGGAAAGCTGGGCACTGCCGACGAGGCTCGGATTGTCGATTTCGAAGCCGGCCGGCAAAAGGTCGGTCACCAGCACGCGCGAGGGCCAGGAATTCTCTTCCGTGACCTTGAGGACGACGACGTAACGCTGGTTCTGCTCCGCCTCCGTTACGTCGGTCTCCTGCCCGTCGAGCGTGTAGTAGGTACGCGTGATCGAGAAGCCATCGCCGCCGGCCGGAAGCGGATCGGCGGGTGCGGCGACCGCCGTCACCACTGCATCGATCGGGTTGTGCCCGCGATTGGTGATGGTGACGGGCTGACCTTGCAACTCAGCACCGTCCACATGTTCCGCGAACGGACCGGAATGCGGTGAGCCGTTCACGTCGATCGAGATCGCTTCCGTCCCGGCCTTGATGGCGCGCGCGGCCAGAAGCAGCCACGCGTTTTCCTGCGTGCTGGTGTGGCCGTCGGTATAGCGCTTGTCCTCGCGCTCCGCCGAGACGAGCCGGATCATCGCGGGTATCAGTGAGGGCGCCGGCTTCGTCTCCGCCGCAAGCGCCAGCATCGCCGCGCCGTCGCGGAGACTGGAGCCGTAGTCCGCGCGTGAATCATCGAGCACGGTTTTCCCCGAGCTCGCCAGATTGAAGGCGGAGGCGAAGACACGCTCCGCGCGCTGGCTATCGCCGTAGAGTGCGAGGCTGGCTGCGATCTGGGCGCGCGCCATCGGGCTCTGGAAAGCATCAAGCTGCGTGTCGGCATAGTAGCGCAGGTCGCCGACCGACGCCCGATGGTTGCGGGCGAGCACGTAGAGCGCGTAGGCGATTTCCGTCGAGTGCTCCTTCATATCGTTGCTGTAGGAGAGGGCGTTCTGGAGGTTGTCGAGAGCTTGCCGCATCGCCACGTCCGGCACGTCGAAATCCTGTTCGCGGGCCCTTGTCAGGAAATCGCTGATATAGGCATCGAGCCACAGATCGCCCGAGCCTGGACCCCACAGGCCGAAGCTGCCCGACGAAGACTGGTCGTTCAGCACGCGGTAGATCGCATCCTGGATGCGCTTATGCAGATCGGGATCGTCCGGCATGCCGGACGCTTTCGATAGCTGGCTGACATAGAGTAGCGGCAGTGCGCGGCTGGTGGTCTGCTCGGCGCAGCCATAGGGGTAGCGGTCGAGCGCCATCAGCAGCGAGGGAATATCGAGCGCGGCCGAATTCGAAACGCCGATCGAAACCGAGGCGCCGTCGAGCAGGCTCGCGGCGAGCAGTTCCTTGTCGATCCTCAGGCTGCCACCATTGGCGGCGAGGCTGACCACGCGTCTTGTCGTGACAGGAAGCTGCGCCGGCCTGACCGGGAAGCTCAAATCCTGCGCGACCGACGGGCCATCCGCATGGGAAAGCCGCACATGGATGTCGGCTTCACCGGTCGCAGTCGCAGTCAGCGGCACCGTCACCGTTGAGCGTGCCCCGGCGGCAAGGGATATTTTCTCTGCCGAGGCCTGTCCGGCCGAAGCCTTGCCGCCACTATCGATCGCAAGCGTATATTCGCCTGCAGGACCGTCCGTGTTGGCAATGTCGAGCCGCATCTGGGCCTGGTCGCCGGACGCCATGAAACGCGGCAGGCCGGCCGTAATGACGACGGGATCGCGCACGATCACGTCGCTGGAAGCGTGGCCGACGGCCGTTTTCGACCAGGCCGTCGCCATGACCCGTACCGTGCCGTTGAACTGCGGCAGGTCGAAGGAAACGGCGGCGCGGCCGTCATTATCGACCTTCACCGGGCCAGTGAAGAAGGCGACGAGCTTCTGCGTCGGCGGCGAGCCCTCGGACGCCATCTGCGCGCCGTCGCCGCCGGTGCGGATGCGGCCCATCACGCCGGCCGAACCGTCGATCAGCTTGCCGTAGATGTCGCGGATCTCCAGCCCGAGCTGGCGCTGGCCGTAATACCAGCCATCCGGGTCGGGCGGCGTGTAGCGGGTCAGGTTCAATATGCCGACATCGACGGCAGCGACCGTGACATAGGCCTCTTCGCCCGGCGTAAGACCGCCGAGCTTGACGGGGATCGTCAGCGGCCCGCGCGGCTCAACCTTGGCGGGCGTTTCCAGAGAGACGTCGAGCTTGCGCTTGCCGGGATCGACTTTCAGCCATTTGATGCCGATGGCGCGCATCGGCATGCGTGACGCCTGCGCCTCGCCGGGGCGATAGAGCGTTGCCGTCACATAGGCCCCGGCGCCCCAGTCGCTCTCGACCGGGATGTCGACGGTCGCGCCGTCAGCCGGAACCGAAGCCGTCTTCGTGGCAAGCAGGCGGTCGCCGCCGACCGTGACCAGCACCTCGCCGGCGAAGCGCGGCGATATCTTCAGATGCGCCGTATCGCCTACGGCATAGCTTTCCTTGTCGAGTGCGATTTCCAGCGCGTCGGGGGTCTCGGTGCTCGAGGCGGCGACGTACCAGCCGGCGTCAAACTCGACGCTGGAAGCCGGCCCGTCCGCTTTTGGGCTCTCGATCTCGATGCGGTAACGGCCCCAGCCGACCGGCGCGGAAATGCTGGCCTCGCCGCTCGCGGAGACATCGACATGGCCGTCCGCCACCTTCTGCGTGATGTCGATCGGCTCGTAGCGCCAGGAACTGCCGTCGCGGTACCATTGATAGTTGCGCACAAGCTTGACCAGAGACCAGTTGAGCCCCTGCATATCGATTTTCTTGCCCGCAGGATCGACCGCGATCAGGCTGAACTTCGCGATCGAATTCTCGGGCACCGAGCCATCCGAATTGGCGGGCCGGATGCCGATGCGCGGCCCGTCCGGCTGCACGTCGAGGTCGAGCCGGCGCTCGACGGCGCGGCCGCTGCCCTCGGTCATGCGTACGACGAGCTCGGCGTTGAGCAGCCGGGTCGTCGAGGGGAGGTTGTCGAGCGATACGTCGAAGGACGATTTGCCCTCTTCGTCGGTGACGGGCAGATCGTTCAAATCATAGGCGGTCGCTTCGGTGTTCTCCTCTTCGGCGAGCCCGAACTGATAGCCGGGGAAGGCTTTCCAGTCGCGTTTCGTCGTAATGTTGACTTCGCCCGCCACCGAAAGGTCGGCCCCCGGCGCGCCGTAGAGGAAGCGCCCGACGACATCGACGGGAAGCTTCTCGCCGGGAACGAGAGTCGTTTCCTTGGCCGTCATGTCGAACTCGATACGGTCGGGCACGAAGTCCTCGACCAGGAACATCTTCTCCGCGACCGGCTCCTTCTTCGGGTCGGTATAGACGCGCATGGTCCAGGTGCCGCGCATGGCGGCCGGGGACAGCGCCAGATCGACAGAACGGCCACCAAGCGAAGCAGCGTCGCTGATGATGCGCCGGTCCTCAACGCCGTCAGGCCGGCTGAAAATGAAGGTGAGGGGCAGGTTCTCGACGGCCTTCGCCGCATCGTCCCGGGCGAGCGCCGCCGCGTGGACCGTCTCGCCGGCCCGGTAGATGCCGCGCTCCGTCCAGGCATAGACGTCGAGCGCGCCGGGCGAGGCGCGTCCGGCCACGCCGCGATCAGAAAGGTCGAAGCCGGCCTTGGTCATGTCGAGGAAGACGAAATCGTCGCCCCCCTTGCTCGCGGAAAGTACGGCCGGGGTCATGCCGCCTTCGCCGCGCGAGAGCCCGGCGCTGAAGACGGCGTGGCCGTCCGCATCGGTCTTCGCCGTGCCGAGCACTTCGTTGTTCTTGGCGAGTAGCTTCAGTTCGACATCGGCGAGCGGTTTCGCCGTGCCGAGCGAGCGGGCGAAGACGTTGAGTCCGTCTTGCCCGGCGAAAGTCGAAAGCCCGATATCGGAGACGACGAACCACTGCGTCGCCTGCGCGTCGTAGCTCTCCTGCGCGCCGGTCGGCGTGGCCGTCAGGATGTAGATGCCGGGCTTGCGGCTGGGAAGCGCCTCGTCCACGGGGAAGCTGGTCACGACCTCCTTGTTGAGGTCGGAGGCGATGTCGATCTTGCCCTGCCAGACGGCG
>JBDZVC010000026.1:0-31774 GCA_040255475.1 Phyllobacteriaceae bacterium
GAACTCGATATGGGTGAAGCCCATGTCGGCGACATAGGGGATGAGGCGATCGGCCAGTTCGTCCCATGAGAGGAACGAGCCGTCGTCGCGACGCTGCCACGATCCGGCATGGACCTCATAGATGGAGACCGGCTGGCGACGTGCATCGGCGCTTCGCCAGAATTCGCGATGCTTGCCGTCGCCCCATTCGTGGCGCATGGGCAGGTCGGTCACCGACGCAGTCGCCGGCCGAAGCTCGGAACGGAAAGCGAAAGGATCGGCCTTGAGCGGCAGCTTCTCGCCCTTCGCACCGATGATCTCGTATTTATAGGGCTGGCCGGCGCTGATATCGGGGAGGAAAATTTCCCAGATGCCGGTATCGACACGCTTGCGCATGACATGGCAGCGGCCGTCCCAATCGTTGAACTGGCCGACGACGGAGACGCGCCGCGCATTCGGTGCCCAGACGGCGAAATGGATGCCGCTCGCGCCCTCATGCTCGATCAGATGCGCGCCGAGCTTGTCGAAGAGCCTCAGATGCGAGCCCTCGGCGATGTAGTAATCGTCCATCGGCCCGAGCACCGGCCCAAAGGAATAAGGGTCGGTGGTCCACCAGTCGCCGCCTTCGTTGCAGGCGTGATACCGGATCGGCTGGCGCTCCTTGATGGAAAGCACGCCGTCGAAGAAGCCGGCTTCTTCGCGGCGGGCGAGCTCGCCGGCCGGGTCACCGCTGAGCGTGAAGGCCGCGATCTCCTCCGCATGCGGCATAAAGCAGCGCGCGACGAACTTGCGGCCCACTTCCTGCACGCCAAGAATGGAAAAAGGATCGCGGTGTTCGCCGGCGACAATCGCCCTTATATCGGCCGCGCCGGTCAGCGGCTTCTCGACCTTGGCCCCTTTACGAACACCGGGCATCAAACGGCGGCACTCCCTAACCGACTTCTAACTTCCCTGCACTGAACTATAGGGCACTTTCCAGATTTCCGATGCATATTGGCGGATGGTGCGGTCGGAGGAGAACCAGCCCATATTCGCCGTGTTGCGGATCGCCTTGCCGTACCAATCGCGCGGCCGACGCCACAATTCGTCGATCTTGCGCTGGGCGTCGGTGTAGGAATCAAAATCGGCCGCGACCATGAACCAGTCATGCTCGTAGAGCCCGCCGACGAGGCCGGCATAGCGGTTGCGGTCGTCCGGCGAGAAGACGCCCGACGCGATTGCCGCAAGCGCCTGCGAAAGTTCCGGCGAGCGCTCGATCAGTTCGCGCGGGTTGTAGCCGTTGCGGCGGCGTTCGGCGACCTCCTCGGCGGTCAGGCCGAAGATGACGATATTGTCGGCGCCGACATGATCGCGGATTTCGACATTGGCGCCGTCGAGCGTGCCGATGGTGAGCGCGCCGTTCAGCGCGAATTTCATGTTGCCGGTGCCAGACGCCTCCATGCCCGCGGTCGAAATCTGCTCGGACAGGTCAGCGGCCGGCACCAGCATCTCGGCCAGGCTGACATTGTAGTTCGGCACGAAGACGAGCTTGAGGAGGCCTCGCACCGACGGATCGTTGTTGATCGTCCGGGCCACGTCGTTGGCGAGCTTTATGATCAGCTTGGCATTGTGATAGGTCGGTGCCGCCTTGCCGGCGAGAAGCTTTACGCGCGGCACCCAGTCCTTTTCCGGATGCGAGCGCATCTGGTCGTAAAGCGCGACGGTGCCGACGATATTCATAAGCTGGCGCTTATATTCGTGGATACGCTTCACCTGGATGTCGAACAGGGCTGACGGATCGAGGCCGATCCCCATCCGCTCGCGCACGAGCTTCGCCAGATGCTCCTTGTTGGCGCGCTTGACCTCGGCAAACGCCTCCTGAAAGCCGGGATCGTCGGCATGGGCGTTCAGGTCGGAAAGCGCATCGATGTCGTCCAGCACCCGGTCGCCGACCGTCCGCCGGATCAGCGAGAAAAGGCCCGGGTCGCACTGCTGCAGCCAGCGGCGCGGCGTAATGCCGTTTGTCTTGTTGTTGATCCGGTGAGGATAGAGGCGGTGCAGGTCGGCAAAGACCGTCTTCTTCATCAGCTCAGTGTGGAGCGCCGAAACGCCATTCACCGAATGCGAGCCGATGAAGGCGAGATTGCCCATGCGCACCCGGCGCTCGCCGTTCTCGTCGATGAGCGAGATGGCGCTGATCTGGCCGTCGTCGAAGCCATGCTCGCGGCGAGCTTCGAGGAGAAGCTTGGCGTTGATGGCATAGACAAGCTGCATGTGCCGGGGCAGCAGGCGCTCGAAAAGTGGTACCGGCCAGCTTTCCAGCGCTTCGGGCAGGAGCGTGTGGTTGGTGTAGCAGAAGGTCCGACGGACGATGTCCCACGCCGCGTCGAATTCGAAATCGTGGACATCGACCAGAAGCCGCATCAGTTCCAGCACGGCCACGGCCGGATGCGTATCGTTCAACTGGATCGCCGCCTTATCGGGGAGCGAGGTGAGGTCGGGATATTCGTGCAAGTGGCGGTCGAGAATGTCGCGCAGCGAGGCCGCCGAGAAGAAATATTCCTGCCTCAGCCTGAGCTCCTGGCCGGCCGGCGTCGCATCCGCCGGATAAAGAACGCGGGTCAGCGTCTCGGCTTGAGTGCTCTCGCTCAAGGCGCCGATATGGTCGCCAGCATTGAACCTGTCGAGCAGGATCGGATCGACGGGCATGGCGGTCCAGAGGCGCAGCGTGTTGACGCGCTTCGCCCGCCAGCCGGCAACCGGCGTGTCGTAGGCGACAGCCAGCACGCGCTCCTGCGGCTTCCAGACCATGCGCCGCCCGTCCGTCCCCGGCACGGCCTCGACCATGCCGCCGAAGCCGATCTCGATCGAACGTTCGCGCCGTTCGAATTCCCAGGGGTTGCCGTGGTCGAGCCATGTCTCGGGCAATTCGACCTGCCATCCGTCGGAGATTTCCTGCCGGAACATGCCGTTGGCATAACGGATGCCGTAGCCATGCGCCGGAACGTCCACGGTCGCCATCGATTCCATGAAGCAGGCGGCAAGCCGGCCGAGCCCGCCATTGCCGAGGGCGGCGTCCGGCTCGAGCGCCGCGATGATGTCGAAATCGACGCCGAGCGAAGACAGCGCGTTCCTGACCTCGTCCATAAGGCGCAGGTTCGAGATGGCATCGCGCATCAGCCGGCCGATCAGGAATTCGAGCGACAGGTAATAGACGCGCTTCGACTGCTCCTCGTAGGCCTTCTTGGTCGAGGCGATCCATTTCTCGATCAACCTGTCGCGCACGACCTTGATGGTGGCGGAAAGCCAATCGTACTGGGTCGCGACCGTCGGGTCCTTGCCGATCCGATAGGTCAGGCAGGAAAGGATCTCGGCGGCCAATGTTTTGGCGTCGGGTGCGGCTTCAGGAAGGGCAGGCTTCATCGCGATGGTCATGTTCGTCTTAATAAAGCATTTCTGCTTTTCTTCGAATCGCAGAAACGCTCTATCGTCATGTTTCTACGCAATTCCGGACGAAAAACCGGTTCCCACTTTTCCTGGAATTGTTCCGGACCGGAACATCCCGCCATGCCTATCAGAAACGCACCGACCAAGACGCCAGGTCAAGCAGCGAGGGCGGCTTCGGGCGGGACCTTGGCGCCGGTCATGAAGGCGACCGCGTCCGACATGGTGTATTGTTTCGGGTCGATGACGCAGAGCCGCCTGCCGAGCCGGTGGATGTGGATGCGGTCCGCCACCTCGAAGACGTGCGGCATGTTGTGCGAGATGAGCACGATCGGCAGGCCGCGCTTCTTCACGTCGAGGATGAGTTCCAGCACACGGCGCGATTCCTTGACGCCGAGCGCCGCGGTCGGCTCGTCCATGATGACCACTTTCGAACCGAAAGCGGCGGCACGTGCCACCGCCACGCCCTGCCGCTGGCCGCCGGACAGCGTCTCGACCGACTGGTTGATGTTCTGGATCGTCATCAGGCCAAGTTCGGAAAGCTTGGCGCGGGCTATCTTCTGCATCTTCGAGCGGTCGAGTCGGCGCAGGAATTTCCCGACGAAGCCTTCCCGTCGGATTTCACGGCCGAGGAACATATTGTCGGCTATCGAAAGGGCCGGCGAAAGCGCGAGATTTTGGTAGACCGTCTCGATGCCGGCGTGCCGCGCCTCGATCGGCGAGCGGAAATGGACCGGCTTGCCGTTCAGTTCGATCGTGCCGCTGTCGGGATTGACCGCGCCGCACAGCGCCTTGATGAGCGTTGATTTCCCAGCGCCGTTGTCGCCGATTACCCCGAGGATTTCGCCGGGCATCAGGTCGAAATCGGCGTTGTCCAGCGCGACGACGCGGCCGTATCGCTTCACGAGGCCCTTGGCCGCCAGGACAGGCGTCACGGCGTTCATACGGAAATCTTCCTTATCCATTGATCGATGGTAACGGCGATGATGATCAAGATGCCGACGGCGAATTCCTGCCAGAGGACCTCGACGCCGGAGAGCGCCAGACCGTTACGGAAGACGCCGACGATTAGCGCGCCGAAAAGCGTGCCTACCAGTGAGCCACGCCCGCCGAAGAGCGAGGTGCCGCCGATGACCACGGCGGTGATGGCGTCGAGGTTGGCGGTCTGGTTGCCGAGCGGGCTCGCCGCTCCGATGCGGCCGATCAGCACCCATGCGGCGATGGCGCAGATGAAGCCGGCCAGCGTATAGACGCCGACCAGGGTCGCGGCGGTGTTGATGCCGGTCAGCCGCGCCGCCTCCGGATCGTCGCCGGTGGCATACACATGGCGGCCGAATGCGGTGCGGTTCAGGATGTACCAGACGGCGACGGCGATCAGGATCATCAGGATCGAGCCATAGGTGATGAGTGCACCGTGGCCGAAGATGATGCGGTTGCCGGTCCAGTGCAGGATCGGCGCCATCTGATCGATGTCCTGGGCGCGGATGGTCTCGGAATGCGAGACATAGATGACCATCGAGCCGAAGATGCTCCATGTGCCGAGCGTGACGATGAAGGGCGGCAGTTTCAGGATCGCCACCAGCACGCCGTTGATGAAACCGCAGACGATGCCGGTAACGAAGCCGAGCGTGAAGGCGATTTCAGGCGGCCAGCCCCACACGACCGCCAGCCGGCCCATGACGATGGAGGAAAGCACCATGATGGCGCCGACCGAAAGGTCGATGCCGGCGGTGAGGATCACCAGCGTCTGGGCGATGCCCAATATGCCGATGATCGTCACCTGCTGGAGGACCAGCGAAAGGTTGAACGGCGCGAAGAACTTGCCGCCGGCGGTGAAGGAAAAGATCAGGACGCCGATGACGAGAACGATGAAGGGAACGGCGGTCGGAAATTCGTGGAGGAAATGCTGGAGCCGCTTTATGAGCGTGACAGCCTCTTCGTCGAAGCTGGCCACGGACTGGTCCGCACCCTGAAGTCCGCTTTCGGCAAGCGCGGAGCCGCGCGGGTCCTCGTCCATTCCCCGTTCCTCCTGAGCGTCCCGGCCCTACGGGATCCTTTTCCGATGCGCCCGTCTGGCGGCGGGCGGCAGCACAGACCGCCCGTCTTTGGTATCAATCTAGCCCGAAAGGAGAGCCCGAGGAAGCGGGCCTGCCCTCGGCTATGGCCTCGGGCGTTCGTCGCTTGAAAAGCCCATTTCGGGGCTTTTCATCCGCTACACGGACCACTCCTCATCCCCAGCAGAGCTTCAGGCCTTCCTCGGTGCTGATCGAGGGGACGCCTTTCACAGGCTTGTCGGTGACGAGTTGCGCGCCGGTGTCGGTGAAATCCTTGCCTTCGGTCGGCTTCGGCTTCTCGCCCGACTTGGCGAATTTCTCGATCGCCTCCATGGCGAGAGCAGCCATCTTCAGCGGGTATTGCTGCGAGGTGGCACCGATGACGCCGGCCTTGACGTTCTTGACGCCCGGGCAGCCGCCGTCGATGGAAACGACCAGCACCGAGCCGTCATCCTTGCCGGCTGCCTTGAGTGCCTGATAGCCGCCCGCCGCTGCCGGTTCGTTGATCGTGTACATCACGTTCACGTCGGGGCACTTCTGCAGCAGCGTTTCCATGGCCGTGCGGCCACCGTCCTCGGCGCCGCCGGTCATCTCATGACCGCAGATGCGCGGGTCATTCTCGTCGCCGTAATGCTTGGGATCCTTGATGTCGATGCCGAAGCCCTGCATGAAGCCCTGGTCGCGCAGATAGTCGACCGTCGGCTGGTTGGTGGCAAGGTCGAGGAAGGCGATCTTGGCGTCCTTCGCCTTGTCGCCGAGCGTACCTTTCGCCCATTCGCCGATAAGCTGACCGGCCTTGAAATTGTCGGTCGCGAAGGTGGCGTCAACAGCATCGATCGGATCGGTCGGCGTATCGAGGTCGATGACCAGCAAGCCGGCGTCCCTCGCCTTCTTGATCGTCGGCACGATGGCCGTGGAATCGGAGGGCACGATCGCGAAACCCTTGGCGCCCGCGGCGATCAGGTTCTCGATCGCGGCCACCTGGCTGTCATTGTCGCCGTCATACTTGCCGGCGAAGGTGCGCAGATCGAGGCCGAGTTCCTTCGCCTTCGCCTGCGCGCCCTCGCGCATCTTGACGAAGAAGGGATTGCCTTCGGTCTTGGTGATCAGACCGACGATATCGGCCGCCCATGCGGGGCTGGCGGCCATCACTCCGAGCGCTACGGCGCCCGCAACGGCAAGTTTCGTAAACGTGAACCTACTCATCTCAAACCTCCCAGTGAATGTGAGCGGAAGCCCCGCCCGCGGGCGCAGCCAGCCGGCACCCGGCCGCCTCGGCGCCGGATGAAGGGAAGCAAATACCAGCCCCTTGCTCCTGTCAATATATAAATCAAAATGAATTATTATTGACAGGCGAGTGTTTGGAGACAATGCTTGCCAAGATTGGGCTTTGCCAAGATTGGGCTTTGCCAAGATCGGGCTTTGCGTAGATAGGGCTTTATGAAGGCAGGCGGCGATCGACAGCCATCCGTCAGGCCCGCCGGGGAGATCATTTGGGCAGCGAGAGCGTCACACATGCCGGACGCCCGTCCGGCGACAGCCGCGTCCATCGCGGCACCAACCAGAGCGGCATGCGCGACTACAATGAGCGGCTGGTGCTTACCCTCGTGCGCCAGCATGGCAGCCTCGCCAAGACGGAGATCGCGCGCGTCACCGGCCTTTCCGCGCAGACCATCTCCGTCATCATGCGTGGGCTCGAGGAAGACGGACTCCTGGTGCGTGGCGCACCGGTGCGAGGCAAGGTCGGTCAGCCGTCGATCCCGATGTCGCTCAACCCGGACGGTGCCTGTTTCCTCGGGCTGAAGCTCGGTCGGCGCAGCGCTGACCTCGTGCTGATCGATTTCCTCGGCCGGGTGCGGGCGATGCTGCATCATCCCTATTCCTATCCGCGCCCGGAAGAGACCATCGCCTTCGTCCGCAAGGGCATTGCCGAGATGCGCGCCGGGCTGAGCAGCGAACAGGACCGGCGCATCGGCGGGCTCGGCATCGCCATACCCTTCGAATTGTGGAACTGGGCAGATGCGGCCGGCGCGCCCCGCGATGTGATGGACGCCTGGCGCAAGACCGACATCCGCGCGGACCTCGCCGCCGAACTCCCCTTTCCGGTCTATCTCCAGAACGACGCCACGGCGGCCTGCAATGCCGAACTCGTCTTCGGAAAAGCCGGCGATCTCAGCGATTTCATCTACTACTATATCGGCGCCTTCGTCGGCGGAGGCATCGCCATCAACCGAAGCGTTTTCGCCGGCCGGACCGGTAATGCCGGCGCGCTCGGTTCGATGCCGGTCCCGGGAGAATCGGGCATGCCGGTGCAATTGATCGACGTTGCTTCCATCGCCCTGCTCGAGCGCGCCTTGAACGCAAGCGGACGGGACGCCTCGCATCTGTGGACCTCGCCGGAGGACTGGGGTGATCTGGGCAATGCGCTCGATCGATGGATCGAGGCAGCGGCAGGCGCGCTCGCCTATGCCACGCTCGCGGCTTCGTCGGTGATCGACTTCGAGGCGGCGGTGGTGGATGGCTGGATGCCGCTCGATGTCCGCTCCCGGCTCGTGAATGCGATCCGCCAGAAAATCGTGAAACTCGACGCGGAAGGCCTCGGCCTTCCTGAAATCCGCGAGGGGACAGTCGGGCATCACGCCCGCGCGCTGGGCGGAGCCAGCCTGCCGCTGTCGGAGCGCTTCCTGATCGGGGCAGCATCCTTGTCCGGCACGACATCGTGAGCACGGCAATGTCCGCGAAAACCTACGAACATCCCCTGCCCTTGCCGAAATCCTCGGACAACGGGATATGCGCTCCATCATCGAAGGGCGGGCCTCTATGATTCTCTGTTGTGGTGACACGCTGATCGACATGTTGCCGCGGCTGACGGTGGCGGGCGAACCGGCATTCGCGCCCTATGTTGGGGGCGCCCTGTTCAACAGCGCCATCGCGCTCGGGCGGCTCGGCGCGACGGCCGGGCTTCTCACCGGCCTTTCCAGCGATTTTTTCGGCAAGATGCTCGGCGCCGCGCTTGCTGAAAGCCGTGTCGATACGCGCTATGCCCATATCTCGGATCGCCACACTACGCTTGCCTTCGTCCGGCTCGTGCGTGGGCAGGCGAGCTACACCTTCTTCGACGAGAACAGCGCCGGGCGCATGCTGCTGGAATCCGACCTGCCGGTGCTCGATCCGCGCATCGAGGCGATGCTCTTCGGCTGCATGACCCTGATCGCCGAGCCCTGCGGATCGACCTACGAAGCGCTGATGCGACGCGAGCACAAGAAACGGGCCATGATGCTCGACCCGAACATCCGGCGCGACTTCATTCCGGATAAGGCCGCCCACATGGCACGGCTTACGCGCATGATCGCAATGGCCGACATCGTCAAGCTGTCGGACGAGGACCTCGACTGGTTCGGCGAGACGGGACCTCAGGACGAAGTGGCGGCTGGATGGCTGAAGCGGGGGCCGAAGCTGATCGTGGTCACGCATGGCGCACGCGGCGCCAACGCCTATTCGCGCCACGGCAAAATGAGCGTGTCGGCCCACAAGGTAGACGTCGTGGACACTGTGGGCGCCGGCGACACGTTCAATGCGGGTATCCTCGCCTCGCTTGAAAATTCCGGACTGCTCTCGAAAGAAGCGCTAGCGGCGCTTCCCGAAGAGGCCATCTGGCAGGCGCTGGATTTCGCCGCAAAGGCCGCCGCCGTCACCGTTTCCCGCGCCGGCGCCAACCCGCCCTGGCGGCACGAGCTTGCAGGATAATCGGCAGCTGCGGCGTAGCAGGCACGGCCGAGCTTCCGAATCCGTTTGAGTCCGTTCCACAAAATCGCCTATGAGCAGCCGGGCATAAATGGAACCAGCGGACGTGGCAAAACTGGACGACATCCGCATCGGCATTATCGGGCTCGGCTATGTCGGGCTGCCGCTCGCCGTCCTGTTCGCCGAGCGCTTTCCGGTCGCCGGATTCGACCATGATGCCGGGCGCATCGAGGAACTGCGCAACGGCGCCGACCGGACGCTGGAGGTCGAGGCGGAGGCGCTGGCGCGCACGACGGTACATTTCACCGCCTCGCAGACAGATCTCGCCGGCTGCAATTTCTACGTCGTGACCGTCCCGACCCCGATCGACGCTGCCAAGCGGCCGGACATGCGCCTCTTGATGGCCGCCTGCGAAACGGTCGGCAAAGTCCTCGGCAAGGGCGATATCGTGGTGTTCGAATCGACCGTCTATCCCGGCGCTACCGAAGAGGACTGCGTACCGGTGATCGAACGCGTTTCCGGCCTCCGCTTCAACGAGGATTTCTTCGCCGGCTACAGCCCGGAACGTGTCAATCCGGGTGACAAGCAACATACGATCGACAGGATCGTAAAGGTGGTTTCCGGGTCCTCGCCCGAGACGCTGGAAACGATCGAGGCGGTCTATGGCGCCGTCGTGAAGGCGGGCACCTACCGCGCGCCCTCCATCCGCGTCGCGGAAGCCGCCAAGGTTATCGAAAACACGCAGCGCGACGTAAATATCGCGCTGGTCAACGAATTCTCCACGCTGTTCGACAAGCTCGGCATCGACACGGCCGCCGTGCTCGATGCTGCCGGCACGAAATGGAATTTTCTGCCGTTCCGGCCGGGGCTTGTCGGCGGGCACTGCATCGGCGTCGATCCCTATTATCTGACGCACAAGGCGCAGGAAGTCGGCCATCATCCCGAAATCATCCTCGCGGGGCGGCGCATCAATGACGCCATGGGCGAAGCGGTCGCCGGACGCTTCGTGCGGCAGCTTGCCTCGCGTGGCATGAACCGTTCCGGCGCGCGAGTGCTCGTCCTGGGCTTCGCCTTCAAGGAAGACTGCCCGGACATCCGCAACACGCGCGTCATCGACGTCGCGCGCCAACTCGCCGCTTACGGCATGGCGGTGGATATCCACGATCCATGGGCGAGCGCTAGCGAGGCGGAGCGGCAATACGACATCCGCCTTGTCGAGGAACCGGCGAAAGGTGCGTATGAGGGCGTGATCCTCGCCGTCGCGCACCAGCGCTTCCGCGCGCAGGGCGCCGAGGTGCTGCGCCGGTATCTTGCGCCCGGCGGCATCTTCTTCGACGTGAAAAGCGTTTTCCCGGTCGGGGAGAGCGATCTCAGGCTTTGAGCCTGCCGGATAGCGAATTGATTCACATTTCTGTCGGATGCCTTTGATTTCGAAAGGAATATGGATCAGAGATGCCCCAATGGGATCAAGGCGCGCACGGAGGGCCAGAAAATGACCGTACTCGTCACCGGGGCTGCGGGCTTTATCGGCGCCGCCGTCGCGCATCGGCTGCTCGACCGTGACGAGGATGTGGTCGGGCTCGACAATATCAGCGACTATTACGACCCGAAGCTGAAGCTTGCCCGTCTCGCCCGCCTCGAAGAGCGGAAAGGTTTTTCTTTCCTTCGGCAGGATATCTCCGCGACGGACGAGATGAGGAAGCTCTTCGCGAAAGGGCGCTTCGCTACCGTGATCCATCTCGCCGCCCAGGCCGGCGTTCGCTACTCCATCGAGAATCCCGACTCCTATGCCCAGTCGAACCTCGTCGGCTTCCTGAACATCCTCGAGGGCTGCCGCCATTCCGGCGTGAAGCATCTGGTCTATGCCTCGTCGAGCTCGGTCTATGGCGCGAACGAGAAGCTTCCCTTCTCCGTCTCCGACAATGTCGACCATCCCGTCAGTTTCTACGCCGCCACCAAGAAGGCGAATGAACTCATGGCGCACTCCTATGCGCACCTCTATCGCCTTCCGGTCACCGGCCTGCGCTTCTTCACGGTCTATGGCCCATGGGGGCGTCCGGACATGGCGCTCTTCAAATTCACGCGCAACATCCTCGCCGGAGAGCCGATCGACGTCTTCAACCACGGCCACCACAGACGGGACTTCACCTATATCGACGATATCGTCGAAGGCGTGGTCCGAGCGGCAGACCGGATCGCGACGCCGTCCAACCTGTGGAACCCGCAGGCGCCGGATCCAGCCATCTCTTCGGCGCCCTACCGGCTCTATAATATCGGCAACAACCAGCCGGTCGGCCTGCTCGACTTCATCGCGGCGATCGAAAAGGCCGTCGGAAGGAAGGCGAAAATGAACATGCTGCCGATGCAGATAGGCGATGTCGAGGCGACCTATGCCGATATCGACGCGCTGCGGGACGCGGTCGGCTTCTCGCCTTCGACGCCGATCGAGGACGGGGTTGCCCGGTTCGTGGAATGGTACCGGGGGTATTACAGGGTCTGACAGGCCAGCCTTATAACGCCTTGCGGATCGTCGCGATGATCCTGTCCTGATCCGCTTCGGACAGGTAAGGGTGCATCGGCAAGCAGAGGATACGGTTGGGCAAAGTCTCCGACACAGGCAGGCCGGCCGACGCACGCGGATAGTGCTCATAGGCCTTCTGCAGATGCAGCGACTTCTCGTAGTAGACCACCGAGGGGATGCCGGCTTCCTTCAGCGCGGCACGCACCGCGTTCCGGCGCTCTGTCTCGATCGCATATTGCGCCCATGCCGAGCGGTAGCCGCGTGGGATGGACGGAACCTTGACGACGTCGCCCAGTCCCTCCGAGTAGCGGCGCGCCACCTTCTGGCGCTCCTCCATCTCGTCGGAAAGGATGGCGAGCTTCTCGATCAGGATCGCCGCCTGAAGCGTGTCGAGGCGTGAGTTCAGACCGATACGGACATTGTCGTACTGGCTTTCTCCCTTTCCATGGAAGGCGATCGAGCGCAGCTTTTCGGCGAGGTCGGCATCGTTGGTGAACATGGCGCCGCCGTCGCCGTAGCAACCGAGGGGCTTCGCCGGATAGAAACTGGTCGCGGCAACATCGCCGAACGCGCCGCAGCGCACATTCTCGCGCTCGCCGCCGATAGCCTGCGCCGCGTCCTCGATGACGAGCAGCCCTTCCCTGACAGCCAGCGACGCGATGGCCGAATAGTCGGCGGCAAGGCCGAACAGGTCGACGGGTATGATCGCCTTCGGCGTGAGGCGGCCCTCCTTGCGGATTTCCCCGATGGCAGCTTCGAGCTGGGCGGCATCGATATTGTAAGTGTCGGGATCGACATCAACAAAGACGGGCGAAGCGCCGGCCAACGCCACGACCTCGGCGGTCGCCGCGAAGGTGAAACTCGGCACGAAGACCGCGTCACCCGGCCCGACGCCGTATGCCATCAGCGGCATGAGGAGCGCATCCGTGCCGTTGGCGCAGGCCACGACGTGCTCGACGCCGATATAGGCGGCCATCTTTTTCTCGAACTCCGCGACCTCAGGGCCGAGAATGTACTTGCCGCCGGCAACGACCCCGTCGATCGCGCGTTGCAGGCGATCCCTCAGCCTTTCGCGCTGCGCGCCGAGATCGATGAATTGCATGGGGACTCCGGATGGGCTGGTGTGCGAGGAAGATTTGCGGCTGATAGAACTTCATCGGCGGCAAGTCTTGAGAGCAGCGATCAATCTAGTCCTGCAAGTGTTTCATTTCGTGAAGACAATCAGTCGCAGGGCTGCCGCAGCCAGCAATGAACCACGGATTGGCGAAATCGACGTCTTCCGTCTGGTTCCTTTTGCCATAGGCAAGGGGGTTGCCGTCAAGGGTGAAGGTCTGGCCGCCTGCCGCCCGCAGCACTGCATCGCCGGCCGCCGTATCCCACTCCATCGTGCGGCCGAAACGCGGGTAAAGATCGGCCTTGCCGCTCGCCAGCAAACAGAATTTCAGCGACGAGCCCACAGAGACGATCTCCGCATCCTTGAAGCGGGCGATATAGGCATTCGTTTCAGCGGTCCGGTGTGAACGGCTGGCAACGATGAGAGGAGGATCGTTGTCGCAGCGAACGGCGATGGCCTTCCGCGATGCAATCGTGAAATCCTGCCCGACGGAAATCTCCTCGGCGCTGCCCGACCGGCCGCTGAACATCCTGCCGGTAGCTGGCGCGAAAACCAACCCCAACTCCGGTGCGCCATCGCGGATCAGCGCGATATTCACCGTGAAATCGGTGTTCCCACGGACAAACTCCTTGGTTCCGTCGAGCGGATCGACAAGGAAGAAGGCATCGCCAAGGTCGCCCGGCGTTCGGCCGCCGGCACACTCTTCTTCCGCCACGCAGGGCGTGCCGGGAAAGCAATGACGGAGGCCTTCGAGGATGATCGTTTCAGCGGCACGATCCGCCTCGGTCACGGGCGAGGAATCAGACTTCAGTTCCGCAGTGATGCCGGCGTCACGGATTTCCATGATCCGGCGGCCGGCGGCGAGAGCCAGTTTCTGGAAGACGGCAAGCATTGCCGCGTCGTCAATCTCCGAGACCGCCACCTCAGCCGCCTTCGGCAAGGCCGTGCCGCGCAAGCCAGTCTTCGAGCACTTCGACCATTTCCTCGGGCGGTTTTCCTTCGGTGCTGAGATGGACTTCCGCATTCTCGGGCGCCTCATAGGGCGAATCGACGCCGGTGAAGTTCTTGATCTCGCCGTTCAGCGCCCGCTTGTAGAGGCCCTTCGGATCACGCCGGGCGCATTCCTCGAAGGGTGTATCGACAAAGACTTCGACAAATTCGCCCTCGCCCATCAGTTCCCGCGCCATCCGCCTCTCGGCGCGGAAGGGCGAGATGAAGGAAACCAGCACGATCAGCCCTGCATCGGCCATGAGGCGAGCGACCTCGGCGACCCGGCGGATGTTCTCAACACGGTCCTCCTCGGTGAAGCCGAGGTCACGGTTCAGGCCATGACGGACATTGTCGCCGTCGAGGATGTAGGTATGTCGTCCGGCGGCATGCAGTTTCTTCTCCAGAAGATTGGCGATGGTCGACTTGCCGGAGCCGGAGAGACCGGTGAACCAGAGCACGGAAGGCCGCTGCGCCTTCAGCGCAGCGCGCGCTTTCCTGTCGACATCGAGCGCCTGCCAGTGGATGTTCGCCGCGCGGCGCAGTCCGTGCACGATCATACCGGCGCCGACCGTGGCATTGGTTCGCCGGTCGATCAGGATGAACGATCCGGTCGCCCGGTTATCGCCGAAGGTATCGAAGGCTATCGGGGACTGCAGCGAGATATTGCAGACGCCTACTTCATTCATCTCCAGCGACTTCGCCGCTTCGTGGGCGAAACTGTTGATATCGATTCGGTATTTGAGTTCCGTGATGGCCGCGTTTGCCTGGTCCGTCTCCGTGCGCAGGAGGTAGGACCGTCCTGGCAGAAGCGCATGCTCGTCGAACCAGACAATATTGGCCGTGAACTGGTCCGCGACTTCGGGCCGGGCGTCGGGAGCGACGAGCATGTTGCCGCGCGAGGCCTCTATGTCGTCCTCCAGCACGATGGTGACGGCCTGCCCCTCGACGGCTTCGTCAAGATCGCCATCATAGGCGACGATACGGCTTACCCGCGACGGCTTGCCCGACTTGGCGACGACCACGATATCGCCTTTCGAGACGCTGCCGGACGCGACAGTGCCGGCAAAGCCACGGAAATCGAGGTTCGGCCGGCTCACATACTGGATCGGAAAACGGAACGGACGCTCTTCCACCTCGTCATCGAGAACGAGGCTTTCCAGCCAACCGAGAAGTGTCGGGCCGGTGTACCAGGCCGTTCGTTCGGAAGACCGCGTGACATTGTCGCCGTAGCGGGCCGAAAGCGGGATGGCGGCTACTGTCCGGAAGCCGAGATTCTCGGCAAAGGCCCCGTATTCGGCGGCAATCCTGTCAAAGATCGCACGGTCGAAATCCACGAGGTCGATCTTGTTGACCGCAAGGATGACGTGGCGGATGCCGAGCAGCGAGGCGATGATCGAGTGGCGCCGGGTCTGGCGAAGCACGCCCTGCCTTGCATCCACCAGCACGACCGCGGCGTCCGCCGTCGATGCGCCGGTCGCCATGTTTCGCGTATATTGCTCGTGGCCCGGCGTATCCGCGACGATGAATTTGCGCCTGGGCGTTGCGAAGAAACGGTAAGCGACGTCGATGGTGATCCCCTGCTCGCGCTCGGCTTCCAGCCCGTCGACGAGCAGCGCGAAATCGATGTCGTCGCCCGTCGTGCCGTGCTTCTTCGAATCGCGTTCGAGCGCCGACAACTGGTCCTCGAAGATCAGCTTCGTGTCGTAGAGCAGCCGGCCGATCAGAGTCGATTTTCCGTCATCCACCGAGCCGCAGGTGAGGAAGCGAAGGAGCGTCTTTTGTTCCTGGTCGGCGAGATAGTCGCGCACGCCGGCTACGTCTTCAGCCGGATCGATCGTCAGATGCTGTTGCAATGTCAAAAATACCCTTCGCGCTTCTTCTTCTCCATCGACCCGGATTCGTCCTTGTCGATGAGTCGTCCCTGCCGCTCCGATGTCTGCGCAGTCAACATCTCCTCCACGATGGCTTCCAGGCTGTCGGCCTCCGATTCGATCGCGCCCGTCAGAGGATAGCACCCCAGCGTTCGGAAGCGGACCATCCGCTCCTCGATCCTTTCGCCATCGCGCAGTTTCATCCGATCGTCATCGACCATGATGAGCATGCCGTCGCGTTCCACGATGGGCCGTTTCTTCGCGAAATAGAGCGGGACGATCGGGATTTCCTCGCGCAGGATGTACTGCCAGATGTCGAGTTCGGTCCAGTTCGATAGGGGAAACACTCTGATCGATTCGCCCGGAGAAATCCGCGTATTGTAGATTCGCCACATCTCCGGCCGCTGGTTCTTGGGGTCCCAGGCATGCGCGGAATTGCGAAAGGAGAATATCCGCTCCTTGGCGCGCGATTTTTCCTCGTCGCGGCGGGCTCCGCCGAAGGCGGCGTCGAAACCGTATTTGTCCAGCGCCTGGCGAAGCGCCACCGTCTTCATCACATGGGTGTGGAAATTCGAGCCGTGGTCAAACGGATTGACGCCGTCGCGAGCGCCTTCCTCGTTGATGTGAACGAGAAGATCGAGTCCCAGTTCCGCCGCCATCCGATCGCGAAAAGCGATCATCTCTCGGAATTTCCATGTGGTATCGACATGCAGCAGCGGAAATGGCGGCTTTGCCGGATAGAAGGCTTTCATCGCAAGATGCAGGAGGACGGAAGAATCCTTGCCGATGGAATAGAGCATCACCGGCTTAGAGAAATTAGCGGCTACCTCACGGAAGATATGAACGGATTCCGCTTCGAGACGATCCAGATGGGTCAGCGGATGCGGACGGGTCGAGCTTTGCGGCATCGTGAGGATTCCAATTTCTCCGGCCAAATCCGGTCATAAATCGGGCGCAACCTCCCATTTCACCCTTTCCGTGGCAAGGAGGCGAAGACGGCCAACATACCCCCCATGGAAGGGCTTTTGCTCGAAACCGGTCGCTCGCGCAATCTTTTTCCCCCTTACGCAAAATCGCTCATCGGACCTGCGAGGCTCGACCGGAGGTGTGGTCACTGTTAGGTTGACGGGGAGAGAAACGCCGGTGAGAGGCATGAACCCCGTTTTGGCCCGCCCGCCTATCCGGTGTGATCCGGCAAGCCCGTATGGCTGACGACCATCATCCAATTGTCGCAGTAACGGGCGCGCGCGGACTTGTGGGTCAGGCGGTCGTGCGTCAACTGGAGATGGCCGGTTTTCTGGTGCGCCGCCTGTCGAGAAGCCGGCTTCCGGAGTGCGGGTTACCCTCGGCGATCCTTCCCGCTTTCAACGCGCCGGACAAAGGCTTCGAGGAAGCTCTAGCCGGCGCGGCCCATGTCGTCCACGCGGCCGCGCTGACGAATGCGGATGCAACGGCAATCGAAGCCGACTTCATGAACGCCAATGCGCGGCTCACCGGAAGGCTGGCGACAATAGCGGAGCGGATCATTCCCGGCCGCTTCGTTTTCGTGTCATCCATCCGTGCCGTTGCCGGCCAAGGTTCCGGAGGCCCGATCAGAGCATCGACGACGCCTGCTCCATCCTGCCCCTACGGCCGCTCGAAACGAGCCGGGGAAATAGCCGCCTCCGAGATATTCGCCAGTTCTGCGCACCGGTTGACCATATTGCGGCCCGCGCCTGTCTATGGGCCCGGAATGAAAGGGAACCTGGGCAGGCTCCTGCGACTCGCCAGGACCCCCTACCCCCTTCCGCTTGCGGACTTTGCCAACCGCCGCTCCCTGCTTGATGTCGAGGCGCTCGCCCGGGCCATCGTCCATGCGGTTTCCGCGGCGACGCCAATCGGCGGCGCCTACGTCGTCAGCGACAGGGAGCCGGTTACGATTCCTCAAATCGTGGCCGCCTTCCGCAGCGGGATGGGGCGGCGGCCCGGCCTTTTTCACCTGCCGCGACCATTACTTGAGGGCATCGCCTCGCTTTCGGGACAGCGGCAGGCTCTGCAGGGGATTTTCGCCGAGGAGATCTGCGACCCCTCCGCACTTGAAGATACGGGCTGGATCGCTACAGAAAACAGCGTCAGCGGACTCGTGGCCTTGGCACGCCCACCGGTAGACGGAGCAAAGCCCTGAAAAGATTGCCCCTTCCCTCCATGGACGTCATGAACAGGATCGCCATAGGCGGGACAGTGACGTGCTCGGCCGTCATCGGCAGCGGAACGAGTTTCCTCGTGACACTGGCTTTCCTGTGGGCCGTCATCCGCCTTGTCCGCCACGACTTCCCGCTGTCGCGTGTTCCGCAAGCCCGTATGCTGGCCCTGGTCATGGCCCTTTTCTTCGTGGTCGAGGCACTTTGCGGCTTCATCTCCTATAACGGCATGCCGACCCTGAAGGAGATCATCGAGAATTTCGTGTTCCTGTCGTTCCTGCCGATTTATTCCCGCCTGTCGATCACTTCGAGGGAAGATATGCGGAACGCACTGGAGACCGGCGCCATCGTAGGCGCGTTTGCCGCCCTGCTCTTCTCTCTTTTTCAGATGCTCGTCCTTCACGAGCGCGCCGAAGGCGGCGCCGGAAACGCCGTGCCGTTCGCAGTCGCAGTCGCGGTCGGATACACCATTCTCTGGCTCGGCTGCCTGCGCGCAAGCGGGGGACGCCGTTTGCTCCTGGTCGCAGCCATCTGCGCGTCGGGAGCGTGCATCATCCTTTCCGGCACACGCGCTCTCTGGCCGGCCTTGTTTATCGTGCCGATCGTTGTCGGCCTGATCTATCGAAAGCACTTCTTGTCACGAGGGTTCGGCCGCGCGGTCGCCACGCTGTTGGTACTGACGGTATGCATAGGCGTGCTGACCGCGAACTTCATCGAAACGCGGATAGAACTGGCGGTGCAGGACGTAAGCACCGCTCTCGATGACGACAACTACTCCGGATCCTTCGGACGGCGTCTCGTGATCTGGCGTATCGGTGCGGAGCTTTTCGAGGAAGCGCCCATCTTCGGCCAAGGCCCGGGAAACGCCAAGCACCTGCTTGCTGAACGGAGTCTCAAACTTACCGGAACAGAGCTCGAATACACACATTACCACGATGTGTTCCTGAACTTTGCCGTCCGCGACGGCATTCTCGGCGTCCTTGTCGTGCTGGCAATGATCCTCGCTCCGTTGATCCTGGCAGCGCGGTACCCAAGGGATGAACTCGGAACCTACGGCTTCGCCTTCCTGGCCGGAATGGAAATCGCGTTCCTCCTCTCGGGGGCCATCGGCATCATGTTCGGCCAGGACATCATGGATGCCCTATTCATGATCTCTGCGATAACAGGGGCCTATCTGGTGTTCGGCGCAACGCCCGCCACCGATCTCCGCACCTCGAGCGAAGCGCGTCGCGATCTTACAGATTCACTCCCTGCGCTTTAGGCCCCTGGTTCTATACGTGCCTTGATCCCGAAACCGGCGCGCGCTTTCCCGAACGTTCGTCAGGAACCGGCTTCACCGATAGCGCGGGCTGGGGGAGGAGGCGCCTCGCCCTGCCGTTCCGTCGTGATCGATGGATGCGACCGCTTGAGGTTGACGATGGACGATTCGTATGGGGAACTCTCATTCGCCGACGACGGGACCGGGCGGGTGCCAAGGGTGTCCGGAGCGGACGGGGGGCTGTCGGGGACGTCCGCGATACCGACGACATTAGGCGCGGAATGGCCGTTGACGGCTTGCTGTTGCGTCTCGACGTCCTTCGGTTCCATGGAACGAAGCTGACTTTCCGGGCTGCAAAATTCCTCCATGATCGTTCGCGCCTGCCGCTTGTCACCGTTGCGGAGGGCCTCGCCCAGCGCATCGAGAACAGTCTGGATTTCCTCCCAGCCGAAGACGGAAGTGCGTAGCCCGAAAACATTGGGCGCGCCTACGTCGATCATCTGTTCGCCGGGCGCGCAAAGCGATTCATGCAGTTTCTCGCCGGGACGCTTCCCCGTTATGACGATTTCGATGTCCTGATAGGGCCTCTTGCCCGAAAGCCTGATCATGTTTTCCGCCACGGTCAGGATCGAAACCGGCTCCCCCATGTCCAGCATGTAGATGCCATGGCTCACATCGTCGCGCTTCATCGCGGATGTGGTGGCCGCCACTATGACGAGATCTACGGCTTCGCCAATCGTCATCAGATAGCGCGTCATCAACGGATCGGTGACGGTAACCGGCCCGCCGGCATCGATCTGGTTCTGGAATATGGTCGATACGGAACCGTCGCTTCCGAACACGTTGCCGAACCGCACGCCGATCAAATTCGTCGGCGAGCGAGCGGAAGCGTCGGCGGCAAGCCGGGAACGCATGGCGCTGGTGACGTGCTCGGCCATCAATTTCGTGAGGCCGAGGATCGACCGGGGATCGGCAGCCTTGTCGCTCGAAATCAGAACGAATTGAGAAACGGCGCACTCCACCGCGGCCTTGACGCAATTCAGCGTGCCGAAGACATTCGTCTTGACGGCGGCATCCCAATTCTCCTCAAGCAGCGGTACATGCTTCAACGCCGCCGCGTGGAAAATGATGTCCGGCCGGAATTGCTTCACAGCGGATGAAAGCTGGCGCTCGTCGCGGATATCGAGAATGCGCAGCGCTACACGTGGCAAATCCTTTTTGTCCAGATAGCCGGTCTGCAGGCTGAATATATTGAATTCGGAGATGTCTGCGACCATGACCGCTTCCGCGCCCAGATTCAGCGCGCGCCGGACGAGGACCCGGCCGATCGATCCCGCGCCGCCTGTGACGAGCACTCTTTTGTGCTTCATGAATGCGGCGAGGCGGTCGTGATCCGACGGAACGGTCGAGCGGCGCAGGATGGTCTCCATCTCCACCCTTTCCATGGTGAGCTTGCCGCTGCGCCGCAGATTGGAAAGGCCGGCAAATTGCTCAACGGATGCCCCGCCCCGGCGGGCGATGCGGACCAGTTCCGGAAAGTAGGGAAAAGTCTTGTCGGCCTCATGGCCGAAAATAACGATGTTCAGGCCCTCGGTGTCCTTGAAATATTCGTCAAGGGTCTGCGACGCACGATAGGCCAGGCTTACGATCGGCACGCCCTGGATATTCGTGCCGACAGTCGCCCGGGGGTCACTTGTTATGATGCCGATGATGCGCGTGAAATCATGGAGGTTGGCACGGGTATAGCTGATGATGACATCCGCTTCTTCCAGCGAACCCAAAAACAGGGCCCGTTTCCACTCCCTTCCGGAAGCGGTATCCTTCCCATAGATCCAGCTCGAACCCTCCCTAAGGTAGCGATAGAGCAACCGAGGGATGGAGATGAACGTAAATGTGACAAAAAAGAATATAATGAACTCGCGCTCGTTCAATCCGGTTACGGGTTGTATGGAGCGGACTATAAGCGTTACAAAATACAGCCCAATCGTCAGTATAGCGCAATTTTTTACAATATTATAGAAGTCCGGGGTTGATGCGAACCGCCACATCATGCGGTAAAGACCGCTCAACCTGAAGAGAAAATGGCCCGCAATACCGACTAAGAACCACGAGACCGTTCCATACCAGGACAGGGGATCGAACGACAGGTAGGAATTGGAAAGCAGCAGGCTGAGCGGTATCGACACCATGATCATGACAATGTCCATGATCATGATAACCGATCGACGTAGTCGGGGCTGGAGGCTGGAGAGAAAAGCTACGTACGAGTGCATTTATGAGACTAATGGTTCCTGTGCACCCCTTGCCCTCGGTCCTACCAATCCCCAGTCCTCAATAGACGGAAACCTTAGCGAATAGAAGACCCGATTGAATGGTTCTTCACCGTGGGCTGCTGGCGTGAAAGTTCCCTCCCCATCAAGCGAGCGAACAGGCGCGCGCTCGCATCCCCCGTAATTCGCAAGCCGGCGAATCGCGACGGGGATCAAAGCTGGCGCGGCCATGTTCAGTGGTTGTTTCGCGGAATGCCCTTTTCCTGAGCGATATGCCGGTATTTGGCCGCTGGCTTGAGGATCATGCCGGCCGCGAGTTCATCGACCATGCCGCGCTGGATTTCCTGCCAGGGCGTCTGGTGAGCCGGATAGTGGTACCCTCCCGCCTTCTGTAACTCCTCGCGACGGCGGGCAAGCTCGGCATCGTCGATCAGGATATTGGCCGTGCCCTTGCGCAGGTCGATACGAACACGATCCCCGGATTTCAGGAGCGCCAATCCACCCCCGGTCGCGGCTTCGGGCGACGCGTTCAGGATCGAAGGCGAACCCGAAGTGCCCGACTGCCGCCCGTCGCCGATGCATGGAAGTGCGTGGATGCCCTTCCTGATGAGGCTGGCAGGCGGCTGCATGTTCACCACCTCCGCGCCGCCTGGATAACCTACCGGCCCGGCGCCGCGCATGAACAGGACCGTATGCTCGTCGATGCCGAGCGACGGGTCCTCGATGCGCTTGTGGTAGTCCTCGGGCCCGTCGAAGACGACTGCCTTGGCTTCGAACGCCTCGGGATCGTCCGGGTTCGACAGATAGCGGTTGCGGAACTCCTCCGAGATCACGCTCGTCTTCATGATAGCGCTGTCAAAGAGGTTACCCTTGAGGTTGAGGAACCCGGCATTTTTCACCAGCGGGTCGGCAACGGTGCGGATGACCTTGTGGTCGAGATTCTCGACATTCGCGCAATTCTCGCCGATCGTCTTGCCGTTGGCCGTCACCGCGCCGGGATGCGGCAGGAGTCCCGCCTTCATCAGTTCCATGACGACGGCCGGCACGCCGCCGGCATGGCAATAATCCTCGCCAAGATACTCGCCTGCCGGCTGCAGATTGACCAGCAGCGGTATCTTGTGACCGACCGCCTGCCAATCGTCATTGTCGAGCGGCACTCCGAGATGGCGCGCGATCGCGTTCAGGTGGATCGGTGCATTGGTGGAGCCGCCAATAGCGGAATTGACGACGATGGCGTTCTCGAACGCCTCGCGCGTCATGATGTCGGAAGGCTTCAGGTCCTCCTCGACCATGGCTACCGCGCGCCTCCCCGTCTCATACGCCATCTGGCCGCGTTCACGGTAAGGAGCGGGGATCGCCGCGGAACCGGGCAGTTGCATGCCGAGTGCCTCGGCAAGCGAGTTCATCGTGGTCGCGGTGCCCATCGTGTTGCAGTAACCGGTCGAGGGCGCGGACGAGGCAACGATGTCCATGAATTCGTCATAGCCGATCTCGCCGGCGGCGAGCCGCTCGCGCGATTTCCATACGACCGTTCCCGAGCCCGTCCGCTCGCCCCGGTGCCAGCCGTTCAGCATCGGTCCCACCGACAGCGCGATCGCGGGAATATTCACTGTCGCGGCCGCCATCAAAAGTGCCGGCGTGGTCTTGTCGCAGCCGATCATGAGGACCACCCCGTCGAGCGGATAGCCGTAAAGCACCTCCACCAGCGACAGATAAGCCAGGTTGCGGTCGAGCGCGGCCGTCGGGCGCTTGCCGGTCTCCTGGATGGGATGACAGGGGAACTCGAAGGTGATCCCTCCCGCAGAGGCGATACCCTCGCGCACGCGCTTGGCCAGCTCCAGATGGTGCCGGTTGCAGGGAGAAAGGTCGGAACCCGTCTGGGCGATGCCGATGATCGGCTTGCCGGACTGGAGTTCCGCGCGGGTGAGGCCGTAATTCAGATAGCGCTCTATATAGAGCGCGGTCATTCCCGGATCGTCGGGGTTGTCAAACCATTCCTGCGAACGCAACCGCCGACGCGCCATTCCATTCTTCATCATCGATGCCTCTTTACGGCGGCGGTCCCGGAGCGATCGAGCTGCCGCACGCACTGATTGATATGTCGCTGAAGCCGGGCATGCTCCGGAATACCGGGCCCGCCCTCCTCACAACCCAATGATTATCCTTGAGTCTGCTTTAGTGCAAATAATTGCAGAACACCGTGTCGCCGCATGCATTGCCGACTTCAATCGCCCCGGCCGAAGGCGGCGGGCTGCCCTGAGCGCACCCGGATGGAAGCAGAGGTTCGCCTTGTTTTCCCCCCAAATCTCAAGCAAACAGCGCGGCGAGAGACGGAACGAGGGGTCATTCATGAGTGTGCTCGTAACGGGCGGCGCCGGATATATTGGCAGCCATATGGTGTGGGAACTGTGCGACGCCGGTGAAGAGGTGGTGGTGATCGACCGCCTGTCGACCGGCTTCGACTGGGCCATCGCCCCCGAGGCACATCTGGTCGTCGGCGACATCGGCGATCGCGGACTTCTTGAATCAGTCATTCGCGAGCATGGGGTCGATTCCATCATCCATTTCGCCGGATCGATCGTGGTGCCCGAGTCGGTTGCCGATCCTCTCGGCTATTACGAGAACAACACCTGCAAGAGCCGGTCGTTGATCGAGGCCGCGATCCACGGCGGCGTCAGCCATTTCATCTTCTCCTCGACGGCCGCCGTCTATGGAGCGGCCGGGCTGGAGCCGGTACGCGAGGAGGCTGAGCTGGCACCGGAATCGCCCTATGGTCGTTCCAAGCTGATGACAGAGTGGATGCTTAGCGACGCTGCCGCAGCATCGTCCGATTTCCGCTATACGGCGCTGCGCTATTTCAACGTCGCCGGAGCCGACCCGAAGGGGCGCACCGGTCAATCGACCAAAGGGGCGACCCATCTCATCAAGGTCGCGTGCGAGACGGCGCTTGGAAAGCGGGAGAAACTGCAGGTCTTCGGAACGGACTATCCGACGCCGGACGGCACCTGCGTGCGCGACTACATCCATGTCAGCGACCTTGCGGCGGCCCACCGCCTCGCGCTCGAGCGCCTTCGCGCCGGCGGCGGAAGCCTGGTGGCGAATTGCGGCTATGGACACGGTTATTCGGTGCTCGAGGTCGTCGACAGCGTGCGTCGGGTCCACGGTGCCGACCTGAACGTCGAAATGGCCGGGCGACGGCCGGGGGACCCTCCCTCCATCGTCGCCAATTCGGAACTGGCGCAACGCGAACTGGGCTGGGTACCGGCCCGCAATGAACTCGACCTGATCGTTCGCGATGCGTTGCGATGGGAAGACATGCTTTCGCGCAGAAACGTGATGTGAGCGGCCCTCCCCCGTTCTCTCATCCGGAAAGCCTAAGGTCTTCGCCTTTTCCGCCATACGTAGGCCAGGAGAAGTTTGCTATTCTGCCGATGTCGATGAATTGAACAAGGAATCCGTATGAAATTCGGGACGAGCGGCCTGCGTGGACTGGCGACGGATCTTCTGGGTCCGAAAACGGCCGACTACGCAAGAGCCTTTGCCCGGCACCTGTCCGAAACCGACGCGGCGCGACCGGGTGACCGGATATTCATCGGCCGTGACCTCCGCGACAGCAGCCTGGCGATCTCCGCCATGTGCGCGGATGTCCTGTCCGGGACGGGCTTGAACATCGTGGATTGCGGTGAATTGCCGACGCCAGCGCTGGCCGGTTTCGCCTGGGCCAACAAATCGGCCGCCCTGATGATCACGGGTTCCCATATCCCGGCCGACCGCAACGGCATCAAGTTCTTCCTGCCCGGCGCCGAAATCGGCAAATCGGACGAAGCAGTCATCACGGCCATGGTCGAAGCGGCAGGCCCCTTCGCAGGATCGTCGAACGATTCCGGTGCCGTTGTTCGCAGGGAAGCCGATGCGCTGGCATGGTACCGCGAGCGCGGCATGGCAATGGCAGCCTCAGGCGCGCTTTCGGGCATGAGGATCGGGGTCTACCAACATAGTTCGGTGGCTAGGGATTTCCTGATCGATCTCCTGAAATCCGCCGGAGCGGCGGTCGCGCCGCTGGGGCGTACTTCGCATTTCGTCGCGGTCGATACGGAGGCGGTCCCGCCGGAAACGATCCGCACCTTTGCCGCATGGACCGAAGAGCACGGGCTGGACGCCATCGTCTCGACCGATGGCGATGGCGACCGGCCGCTGATCGCCGATGAAACCGGCGCGCAATTGCGTGGCGACATCATCGGCCTGGTGACTGCCCGAATGGTGGACGCGGATATCGTCGTCACACCTGTCACGTCCAACTCCGGCATCAATGCCGGCCTCGGTTTCGAAGTCGTGCGCACGAAGGTCGGATCGCCCTTCGTGCTCGATGCAATGGAGAAGAGAGCGGGCAACGGCAGGACCGTCGTCGGATTCGAGGCCAATGGCGGCTTCATTCTCGGCTCCTCCTTCGAGCATGACGGAATGAGAGGAACGGCGCTGCCGACGCGCGACGCCATGCTCCCCATCCTCGCCGTTCTGCAATCGGCGCGGAAAGAGAAGATCGCCTTGTCCGGGCTGGCTGCGCGATGGGCATTGCCGGTCTCGGCCAGCGACCGGCTGGAGAATTTCCCTGTCGAGCGGTCGCAGGCGCTGATGGCGCATCTGGCCGAGCAAAAGAACGGGCTGAAGCAATTCCTCTCGCCGCTCGGCGACACCGTCTCGGTCGACCGCACCGACGGACTGCGGGCAACGTTTTCGTCCGGCGAGATCGTGCATCTGCGGCCGTCGGGCAATGCGCCGGAAATGCGCTGCTATACGGAGGCGGCGACCTCCGCCCGCGCCGACGCGCTCATCACCGAGGCGCTCGATCTCGTCCGCAGTTTCCGTGGATAAGCTATTTGCGTCCGTAACGGTCGTCGAAGCGGACGATATCGTCCTCGCCAAGATACGATCCTGACTGGACCTCGATCAGTTCCAGCGGGATCTTTCCCGGATTCTCAAGGGCGTGGATCTCTCCGAGCGGAATATAGGTCGACTGATTCTCGCTCAGCATGATCGTCTCGTTTCCCTTTTGCACCTTGGCCGTGCCGCGCACCACGACCCAGTGTTCGGCTCGATGATGGTGCATCTGAACCGAAAGCTTGGCGCCGGGCTTTACCGTGATGCGCTTCACCTGATCGCGCTCGCCGAAGTCGATCGAGTCGTAGTGCCCCCAGGGACGATAGACCTCGCGATGGTTGATATGTTCCTGCCGGTCGAGCTTGCGGATACGGTCGACGATACCCTTCACGTTCTGGACGTGGTCCTTGTGCGCAACCAGAACTGCGTCCTTGGTTTCGACGATCACCATATTCTCCACGCCGACAGTGGCGACCAGGCGGCTCTCCGCGCGTACCAGCGTGTTCTTGCTGTCGAGGGCCAGAACATCGCCTGCAAGCGCATTGCCGTCGCCGTCTCTTTCCTGGACGTCCCATAGCGCCGACCATGAGCCGATATCGTTCCAACCCGCGTCAAGGGGGACCATTGCCGCCGCCCCGGTCTTCTCCATCACCGCATAGTCTATCGATATCGCGGGGCTGGCCCTGAACTTGCCTGCATCGATCCGTACGAAGTCCATATCCTGCTCGATCGCGCCGATCGCCCGTTCGCACGCCTCCAGAACCGCAGGCTGGAACCGTTTCAATTCGCTCAGAAAGACGCTGGCGCGGAACAGAAACATGCCACTGTTCCAATAGTAGCCGCCATCCTTGACGTAGACCTCCGCCGTTTTGCGATCCGGCTTCTCCTCGAATTTTTCGACGACGAAGCCGTCCTTGCCGAGAGAGGCACCACGCCGGATATAGCCATAGCCAGTTTCCGGCCGGTCGGGCACGATCCCGAATGCGACCAGTTTGCCCCCTTCGGCCAGCGAAATGGCCTTTCCGATGCTCTCGTGGAACCGATCCTCCTGCCGGATCAGATGATCCGCCGCCAGGACGAGAAGCAACGGGTCCTCTCCCGACCGCGACGCATAGAGCGCCGCCAGCGCAATCGCAGGCGCCGTGTTGCGCCCGACAGGCTCAAGCAGGATCGTGGCTCCGTCCTCGCCTATCTGGCGAAGCTGTTCGGCCGCGATGAACCGGTGCTCCTCATTGCAGATCACCAGCGGGCTTTCGCAGTCGAGCCCCTGAAGCCGCATCACCGTTTCCTGCAGCATCGTGCGACTGCCGGCCAGCGCGTGGAACTGCTTCGGATAAAGTTCTCGCGACAAGGGCCACAACCGGGTGCCGGAGCCGCCCGCCAAAATAATCGGTAGCAACATTGATCAGCATCCCTTCCTGGCGATCGCTCTATCGTCATGCCGAGACCGCGACGTTTCAATGGTTTTTTACGTACACTTTTGTGGTAAGGCGGCCGGAGTAACTGGGGGTTGCAGTGAATCGGGAAAAACTGGCGCAGACGGTAAGGAAAGTGATCGAGGATCGCAACGCGCTGACCCTCGGCGAAAGATCGGAGGTCTACTCCGCGGCGCGCGCCTCCGTTCGCAAGGCCACGAACGAAGAACCCGCAATACTGGCCGACGTGGACGAGGTCATCAGCGAGGTCGAAGCGTCGCTCACACCTGCAAAGCCAGCCGGGGAAGACAGTGGCGCGCGAAAACGACGCGGTGCGGCACCTGTCATTTCCGCGCTAGCGGGCGGAGCGATCCTGGGCGGTCTCGCTGCAGCCGCGGTGATGATCCTCGGCCTTCGGTTCCAGCCTTACAATCCGGTTGCCGCGACATTGATGCAGCAATACAAGGCGGCTGCTCCGCTGGTGCCGGCGGCGATAGCCTACCTGCACAAGATCGAGGCTTCGGTTGTCGAGATGCAGAAGAACGATCCCGCAGCGCTGGAAGCAAAAGGCTCAAGCAGCACATTTGTCGGACTTGGAATGTTTGATCCCGCGCTGACAAAGGAATTTCCACGATCAGCACCGCCCGGCAGCGGTATCCTGGTCCGCGCCGACAAGACGGACTACAAAATCCTGTTCAACTGGACACTCTGCGGAGCGGCGCGCATGACAAGACCTGAGATGGTCGATCCGGTCAGGAACAAGATGGACCTACCGGGCTGCCCCTATTTCGGGCTGTGGACGCCCGGCGCGGCAAAGTGGTGACCGGGGACAACCCTCGCACTTTCGCCGACGATCACCTGCGCCGGCCGAAACTCACCCCGGAGGAAGAGCGCGGTATCGTCGGGGCAGCGCTTGCACGCCCCATCCGTCCGTCGGGGAAGGAACGCTCGCCCATGTTCGAGAGGCGAACAATTCTCCTTTGGGCGCCGATCGTGTTCGCCGTCGTCCTGCGAATCTGGCTGACGATGAACCTGCCTCTCTCGTTCCTGCCCGAAGCGGGAGCGGACGACGGTCTTTTCATGCGCCATGCGGCGAGCCTTCTCGCGGGCCATTGGCTTGGCTCCTACGATCAAATGACATTGGTGAAAGGTCCCGGCTACCCGTGGTTCCTTGCACTGGCCAGTTTGACGGGATTGCCGGTCTCTCTTGCCCACGCGCTTTTCCAGCTAATCGCGGTGGGCGTTCTGGCCCTGGCCATTCTCCGCATAACGGGGTCATCCGCACTTGCCGTCATCACCTTCACGGCTTTGGCCCTTCATCCCGTCGGCTATTCGGTTGAGCTACAGAGGGTGATCCGCGACCAGATTTATTGGGCGCAGACGCTGCTCACATTCGCGCTGCTCGCGACAACATTCATCGCTCCATCGCGATCGCGGGCGGCGGATATCGGCACAGCGTTCCTTGCCGGCCTCTTCCTTGGATGGACGTGGCTGACACGCGAGGAGGGCATATGGCTGGCGCCGGGCGTCGCGGTACTGATGCTTTCCGGCTTGTTCCTCGCCCGGACTAGGCCGGTTGCCGGCCGTATGCTGGTGGTCGGATTCGCCTTCCTCGCTGTGTTGGGACTCTTCAGGACATTCAACTACATCGCCTATGGCTCGTTCATCGGCGTTGAGGTCAATTCGGGCAGTTTCGAGGAAGCGATGGATGCGCTGCAGAGCGTTCAGATCGGAAAGCGTCCCTATGTACCGGTCTCAACCGAGGCGCGCGCCGCTATCGCACCTGTCAGCCCGTCCTTCGCTCCCCTGGCGGAGAAGCTTGCGGCAGGGTCGCCACTGCTGAATGCCTGGTCGAAGCCCGGATGCCAGATCTACCCGTCGACCTGCGGCGACATCGCTGGAGGCTGGTTCATGTGGGCCCTGCGCGGCGCCGGTGCTCAGGCGGGATATTACAAGAGCCCCGCCGTCGCATCGCAGAAGTTCAGGGCGATCTCGGAGGAAATTGGGCAAGCCTGTGAATCAGGCAAATTACCATGCAGCGCCAGCCCCGTTCCGTTGATGGCGTGGACGCCCGGCCTGCTCGATCGCCTCCCCGCTTCGCTCCTTCGTGTGGTGGAACGGATCGCCTTCCTGAAGCCAGCCGACGGCCGGATCGGTGCGCGACCATATCCCGTTGTCGGTAGCCATGCTGCCGATATGTGGAGTCTCCTCAACCACCCGCGCATCGACGCGACGCCCACCACAATGGCGGAAAAGGCAGCGCGCGCGGTGCGGTCGGCCATGATCAGGATATATGGTGCCGGCGTGCCCGCGCTTTCGGTCATAGGGCTCTTCGCCGTGCTGTTTTTGCTGGCGCGACCGAAGCAGGCGGTGAGAGACCCTGTGACGCTGACCGCCGCCGCCGCATGGGCGCTCGTCGCGGCCCGCGCCGCTATCCTGACCCTTGCGGACGCCAGTTCGTTTCCGGCCGCCAATCTCCTCTATACAGCCCCAGCAAACTTCTGCCTGGTATTGGCAAGCCTCCTGTCTGTCTTTGCCGTCCTGCGCGGCGTACAGAACGCATGACAGCCTTCAGGAGTCCGGCCTTCCGACCAGGATCAAGTTGGAATTGAGCCCCAATAGCCGGTGATGAACGATCCGGAAGCTCCAGTCTTTCGCGCCTGAAGCCGCCCGCCGCAATTCTCCGGCGGTCATAAGATTGAGGTTCTCCTCTCGTGCCAGTTCGTGCTGGCCCAGGCCGGAAAGAACGCTGCGAAACCACGGTTTCGGAAGCCAGTGCAACAACGGCAACTGCGTGTGGAATTCGACGGGGAACCAGCGGTTGGGCGTCGTCAGGAACACTCCCCTGCGGGCTACACGAACGCATTCTGCTATCATGCGCTTCTGGTTCGCGAAATTCCCCACATGCTCAAGAACAGCCGAGGAATGAACATAGTCGAACGCGCCGTCCTCGAAAGGCAGGGTCAAGGCGTTCGCGTGCACGAACTTCAATCCAGGGTACCTGGTTTCCAGAAAGCTGGCGTCATCTATCCCGGCGGCTGTGATCCGATGCTTATGAGGATAAAGAAGCTCGAAATAGTTGGACGATGCATATTGATCGTCCGATGTCACGCCGACGTCGAGAAGAAGGTTTTCCTCCGTCGGCGGGAAGATTTTCTCGAACATCCGATACATGGCGAATCGCGAATTATTCGCGATGCGAATCGCAAACGATTCGGGACGTGCAACGTTATACTGCGCGTTCGGAGTCTTCGTCATTTACGTGTTTCCGCTCCAAGCGGAGTGTCCGGCGAGCGAAATACCCAGGTAAGCGACACGATGAAACTGGCGATTCCAGCCAAGCCAGTCGCGACCAAAGAAGAACTCATGCTACCAAGGTTAAAGCTCAACTGTATCCATTGAGTGAAATAATATACGAATAACATTCCAAAAAAATGAAGTGTCAGATATCTTGGCAAGGATCGGCGATGCAACGTGTTAGCACGAAACGCAAATTGCCTTTGAGATATATACCCTATCCAGAAACATATAATATATGTCGCCGCCAGTGATATAAACTGGCCAAAATTAAATACTCTCTTAAGAGAATAATTTATTGCAAAAAACAGAACGGCACAAGCCAGTCCGACTGCTACGAATCGACAGAACTTTTCCAGTAGCGGAGACATCATCATCTCCTGAATACTGTTATGGCGTCTCCGTAAAGCCCTGCTTCGAACTCCTGACCAGCATCGGTCCACGATTTCAACTGAGATACAACCGTAAGGCCATGGGCCTGCATGAATCGAAGCACGTCCTCCGCCGTCACGTTCGAGCGCCAACCGCCGCTGCTTCCGCCCATGGTTCCATGATGGATCACGCCGACGGCACCGGGCTTCATCACGCGGGCACATTCCGAAACATAAGAATTGAATTCGGTATCGTTGATGTGAACAAATACATCGAACGACCAAATACCGTCGATGGTGGCGGTTTCAATTGATTGAAGGTCCGCGCCGTTACCCAGTTCGAACTTGGCGTGGGGATAGGCGGAGAACCTCTCACGGCATGTTTTTACGCAGGTTTCGGAAATGTCGA
>JBDZVC010000269.1:0-3367 GCA_040255475.1 Phyllobacteriaceae bacterium
CCCCACGCCAGCCAGTAATTGATGCCGCCGCCGAAGCCCATCAGCGCGATGGTCAGGCAGATCGCGTAGAACAGCGTCGGCTGCTCCATCAAATGATTGTAATTGTGCGATGGCCATTGCGCTTCGTCGGGAGCCTTGCCGTCGAGGTTCACGCCCCGAGAACCGCGCGGGATGTCCCCCCAGCCGATGCCCATTTTGGCGAAGGCGCGCCGCCGCGCGATCGCGGTCCAGACGAGCATGACGATCGACCAGGCGACCAGTGCAACGACGGGCGCGAGAATTGGGCTGTACGGCATGAAAAACCCTCCCCAGCAATTGCCGGGGAGGGTGCTTCAGTTCGTTACGCTTGGCAATCGATTCAGTCGAACAGCTTGGCGAAACGGCGCTTTTCGCGGTTGCGCCAAGCGCCGCGGTGCCAGGCATCGCTTGCAAGCAGCGGAACGACGCTGGTCGCCTCGGCGAACACCATCTGCTCCATCGCGGTCGAGACCTTGCCCCAGCTCGCTGCTTCCTGGAGCGTCGAGGATGAGCAGGCGCCGTCGCGTACGTCGGCGACGGTGATCTGAACCGCATATTTGTGCACCTCGACATCCTCGTGGCCAAGGATCTCGGCGCAGACGACCGTGTCCTGCGTGAAGTTCTTCGGCACCCCGCCGCCAATCATCAACAGGCCCGTGGTTCCTGCCTTGATCTTGATGTCGGTGAGCTCGCGGAAGTCGGCGATGCTGTCGATGGTCATGTAGTGGCCGCCGCGCTTCATAGCATCGACCTGATGCTTGACGAGGCCGAAACCCGCCGAGCTGTCGGTGAAGGCCGGGCAGAAGATCGGAACGTCATTTTCATAGGCGAGCTGGACGAGGCTGCCTTGCTTCTTGGCATTGCCCTCGCTCAGCCACTTCCCCATCTCGCGGATGAAGGCGCGGCTCGAATAGGCTTTCGGCTCCAGGCTGTCGGCGATCTGGCCGATCGTGTGGTCGCAGTCCTGAAGCTGCTCCTCGTCGATATAGGTGTCGTAGATGCGGTCGATATAGAGCGATCGCAAAGTATCATCATCAGGGATTTCATTGGCTTGATAGTGTTTGTGGCCAAGCGCTTCGAAGAAATCCATGTCGACGATCGTGGCGCCGGTTGCGACCACCGCGTCAACCATGTTGGAGCGAACGAGCTCGGCATAGACGTCCATGCAGCCGCCGGCCGAAGTCGAGCCGGCGATGACGAGGATGACCGAGCAGCTCTGGTCCTCGAGCATCGTGTTGTAGATCTTGGTCGCGCGCGAAAGGTCGCGGCTGGTGAAGCTCATCTTGCCCATGGCGTCGATGATCGGCCGCGCATCGAACTTGGTGATGTCGATATGCTCGACCGGGCTCGACAGCAGGTCTGCCTTGCGGGTGTCGTTGGCCTTGGTGCCGTGGTCCGGCTTCAAAAGCTCGTCAGTGCTCATTTCATGCTCCATTGCGCCGCCAGCAGCGGCCGCGACGAATCGGCATGTCGTTTAATGCAGGGGACAGCCTCACCCCAAATTCCCGCCGAAGCGGGAGACATTCGCTAAAGAGTCACGACCTTTGAACGGGCCGATCGGCGCGTTGTGCCGTAAAGCGTCGCCATCGGCTCGTCGTCGACGACCTGGACACTGTCGATACCGAAGCCGTTGAAGCCGGTCCTCATCGCGCAGCCGTAGGCGCCGAGCATTCCGATCTCGACATAATCGCCCGCCTGGACATCGGCCGGAAGATCGAAGGGTCCTGCCATATGGTCGAGATCGTCGCAGGTTGGGCCGTAGAAGCTGAAGCCGACCGGTTTGGCTCGTGACGGTTCGTCGCGAAGCAGGCTCACCGGGAAGCGCCAGCTGACGTGCGCTGCATCGAACAGCGCGCCATAGGCTCCGTCGTTGATGTACAGCTCGGTCCCACGCCGCTTTTCGACGCGAACGAGAAGGCTCGCATATTCAGCGCACAGTGCCCGGCCCGGCTCGCACCACAATTCGGCCGAATAGCTGATCGGAAGCGCTTCGAATGCCGAGTGGATGACCTGGAAATAGGTCTCCAGTGCGGGCGGCTCCATTCCGGGATAGATCGACGGGAAGCCTCCACCCACGTCGACGATGTCGACTGTGATCGCAGCTTCGATGATCGCGTCACGCACCCGCTCCATCGCGTCGGCATAGGCCTGCGGGCTCATCGCCTGGCTTCCGACGTGGAAGCAGATGCCCATCGCGTCGGATGCCTGGCGGGCGGCCATCAAAAGCGCCTTCAACTCATCCGGCTCAGCCCCGAACTTCGAAGCAAGGCTGTACTTGGCGTGCTTGGACGAGACCCGCAAGCGCACCAGCAGGTTGAGGTCGGTCGCCCCCTTGGTGGCGCGGACGATCTTCTCCAGTTCCTCGATCGTGTCGAGGCTGAAGGTTTTGACCCCATGTTCGAAATAAGCCTCTGCGATGGCTTCCTCTGCCTTCACCGGGTGCATGAAGCACAGGACCGCATTGGGCAGAGTGTCGTGGACGAGCCGCACTTCGCCCATCGAAGCGACATCATAATGGGTGATTCCAGCGTCCCACAGCACCTTCAGGAGGTCAGGAGACGGGTTTGCCTTCACCGCATAGAGGGACCGGCCCGGAAACTTCTCGATGAAGAAACTGGCGGCGCGGTGTGCGGCATGCGGGCGCAGCAACGTCACCGGCTGAACCGGCCGCGAAATGGCGATGTCGGCGGCCCGGCGCGAGCCGGTCGGTGAAGTCGCTAGCCCCAGCGGGCGATGATGCTTGTGCAATTCAAGGGACCTCCAACAGGTACATTCGACAATTTTTGAGCTGCCTTGCGGTTGGAAGTCCCATGGGGCAGCGGCGCGCGATATATGTGCGCAGCTTATTGCTGTAAAGATTTTTGCAGTGAGAAAAGCAGATTCCCGAGTGATATGTCGCTGATCTGCAACGGATAATCGAAAGGGTGAAATATCAACCGCTTAGCGAATGAGAAGCTCGTCTCCCGGAATGCAGTGGTCGAGGCGGCGGAACGAATCTCCGGTCTCGTCGAGCGAACGCCACTGATCGAAAGCGAGGTCCGGGGGACCCGAATCTGGCTCAAATGCGAATGCCTGCAGACGGGCCATGCGTTCAAGCTCCGGGGAGCGACCAACCGGCTGCTCCAGCTGTCGGACAAGGAACGCCCGCGCGGAGTCGTGGCCTTTTCGTCGGGGAATCATGCTCAGGGCGTGGCAATCGCGGCCAAGCGCCTCGGCATTCCCGCGGTCATCGTCATGCCCTCCGATGCTCCCAGGGTGAAGATCGACGCGACGGCCAGCCATGGCGCCGAGATCATCCTGTACGACCGCCGAACCGAGAGCCGCGAGCAGATCGCCGCCAAGATCGCGG
>JBDZVC010000269.1:3467-6089 GCA_040255475.1 Phyllobacteriaceae bacterium
AGGCGCTGTCGGTGAGCGATGCGGAAGTCAAAGAGGCGATCCGGTTCGCCTGGCACGAGCACGACCTGGTCGTCGAGCCGGGCGGAGCGGCTGCTCTTGCCGCTCTCCTCTCGGGAAAGGTTCAGCCCGATGAAGCCACGGTTGCGGTGCTGTCGGGCGGCAATATCGATCCCGAACTGCACCGGGAGATCGTCGCGGGCTGACGCGAGTCCGTGAACAGCTTCGCCGTTGCCCACCCGCACACCGCGAACAGGCCGAGCACGCTGACATTGAAAAACAGGCTGGCGGCCCAGATCGTGGGGACGATTATGTCCCTCAATCCCCGGATTCGAATTGCAGCAATGGCCGGAGCGAAGGCGGCCAGCTCGTAGTCCATCGCATAGGGGCTCACGAGGAGCGTTCCGCCGACCAGTGCAGTCAGGCGAACGGCGATGTCGCTGCTTTTCCTGAAGGCAAGGAACACCAGGAGGAGCGCCGCCGGGGCAGTTGCTACGAGGACCGCCGCCCCGTTGAGACCAAGCCGGATTGCGGTCCCGTAAGGCGTGACAGTCTTTCGAAGGAGGGGCTCGAAGCCCGCGACGACAGCCTGGAAGCCCGGGAGTGCGCGAAACCAGTCATGCCAGGGTTGAAGTCCGAAAAGAGCGACCGAAAGGAGGACGAGAAGGCTTGCGGCGGCCGCGGCGCTTAGCAAGGCGCGCCGATGACCCCCGGCAATGAGCGCAAGCGGGACAAGGAACAGGAGCGGAGGCTTGATTGCAGCTGCTACCCCGAAAAGAGCGCCCGCCAGGCGCTCGTCATTAGGGAGAAGGCAGAGTGCTGCCAGCGCCAATGCGATCACCAGCAAGGTCGGCTGGCCCGCGAGCGCTGCAAGGACGACCGGCGGCGCCACGAGAAGCATTGCTGGGCGAGCCGAGAGTTTGGCCGATGCACGCTCGAACAAAAGGGCGGATGCGGCAACGAACAGCGCGAAAGAGAGGCGAAAAGGAAGGAGCCCCAGCGGAACGAGGAGGATCAGCGTCGTCGGCGGATAAATGAAGGGCCTCGCTGTCCCGGGCGCGAGCAGCGGCTCCTGCATCAGGGTGATGGCGCTGAAATCGTAGATTCGCGCTGGATCGCTCAGAATCATCCGTCCTCCGGACCAGAGCGGGCCCCAGTCGCTACCCGGATCGACAATCCTGAGCAACGCGGCGTCCAGCAGGACGTAGATGGCGATTAGGATGACGACCGCGATCGGCCCATGCAGCCCGGCCGGAAGGCGTGTGCGCTGCGCCATCGCGCTCAGGCGGCGGTGTTGGCTTTGTATTCGCCGGGCTCGACGTGCACAGGGCTCGACCGCTCGACCGCCTGCGTAAGCTCCTCAAGTTCGGCGGCGAGAGTCTGCAGCTCTGCAGCGAGTGCCTTGGGATTTGAATCGGCGACGCCCGCGGACGCATCGAGAAGCGTCTCCAGCATCATTGCGATGCAGGGCAGAATCGTCTCCTCGATTCGCTCGAAGGCTTCTTCGAGGCGAGCTTGCTGTTGGTCGGCGTTCACCTTGGCGATAGTGAACGAGACGAGTTAAGCCTTGGTGAAAGGAATCATGGGTTTGGGAACCTTCGCATCGACGGCCATGGCGCTCGCGGTCATCTGCGCGTTCATGCTTGGTTTTGCCGGCTTTCGAATCCTCACGGGGAAGGCTGACCGGGCGCGGGGCGCCCTGATGATCGCGGCCGCCGCCGTGCTGATCGCTAACGTCCTGATTTGGACAATATAGCCGGGCGCTTCGGGTCGGTCGCAAGCCTCATGTCGAGATAATCGTCGACGCTCTTCATCAGAAGGTCGAGCTCGTTCGCGAAGAAGTGGTTGGCTCCCGGAATCACGTCATGGGTGATCGTGATGTGCTTCTGGGTGCGAAGCTTGTCGACCAGCTTCTGGACCGCGCTCGGGGTGACGACCTCGTCATCCTCACCCTGGATGATGATCCCGGATGAAGGGCAGGGCGCGAGGAAGCTGAAATCATACATGTTGGCGGGCGGCGCGATCGAGATGAATCCGCGGATCTCCGGCCGGCGCATTAGAAGCTGCATGCCGATCCAGGCGCCGAAGCTCACGCCCGCGACCCACGTTGTCTCCGCTTCCGGGTGAATCTGCTGAACCCAATCGAGCGCGCTTGCAGCGTCCGACAGCTCGCCAATCCCGTTGTCGAACGTGCCCTGGCTTTTGCCTACTCCGCGGAAATTGAAGCGGAGGGTCGCGAAACCGCGCTTGACGAACGTCTGGTAAAGCAATTGGACGATCTTGTTGTTCATCGTCCCCCCGGCCTGGGGATGCGAGTGCAGGATCATTGCGACTGGCGCCCGAGGGCGAGGTCCGGGGTTGAAACGGCCTTCGAGGCGGCCTTCGGGGCCAGGGAAAATGACTTCGGGCATTTGGGGTTCGGCTGCTCGCGTAACGGGTGATCGGATGCCGCCGGGTGCACCGCGGCGGCGGGTTCTATATAGGGGTGGACGTTCAACTGGCAATCGGCAGATATCCGCCCAAAATGACACAGCGAATCTATCTCGACCACGCGGCGACCACGCCGATCATCACTCCGGCGCGCGAAGCGCTCATGCGCGGCCTCGGAAACTGGGCCAATCCCAA
>JBDZVC010000270.1:0-6078 GCA_040255475.1 Phyllobacteriaceae bacterium
TGCGCCTCGAGCACGGCGCGGCTGACGATGTTTTCCGAGGCGATCAGCTCGATCTCATGGCGCTGGCGACCAAGTTCGTCGCGGATGGCGCCGAAAATCTCCGGGTCGCGCTCTTCGAGAGGTGTGGTGAAAAAGCCGTCGATCTGGCTTGAGACGGCGGTCGCGGTAGCCATGGCCGATTCCTCGCAACGTGGGGGGGCTGGGTGGGGGTGCCGGCCGCCATTAACATACCTGACGGCACCCCGCCACGGTTCGAGGGGCGAAATTCGCTGGCCGGATTGCGGCAATGAAGCGCGGCGCCCGAAAGGCGCGGAACAGCCCTGTTCGAGCGCTCAGGTCGCGCTCGACATCTTCAGTTCCTGCGCCCCGTCGCGGCCGTAGATGTCGTCGCGGAACTGCACGACGCCCGGGCCGGTCGACCACGCGGTGATGTAGACGAAATGGACCGGCGTCGGGTCGGTCAGTTCCACAGGCGTGTTCACGCCGCTCTTGATGGTATCTTCCAGCCGCTGGCGATCCCAGCCAGAGGTGCCGCGCATCAGCCACACGACGAGGTCGCGAACGTTCTGCACGCGCACGCAGCCGGACGAATCGAAGCGCATGAGCTGGCTGAACAAGCTCTGCTCCGGCGTGTCGTGCATATAGACGCCGTCGGGGCTCGGGAAATTGATCTTGACCGACGCCATGGCGTTGATCTTGCCCGGATCCTGCCGGAACCGGTATTTGGTGGCCTCGTCGGTCGACCAGTCGATGGTGGTCGGATCCACTTCCTTGCCGTCCGGCCCCAGAAGATGGATGTTGTTGTCGGTCAGATAGTGCGGGTTCTTGCGCATGATCGGAATGATATCCCGACGTACGATCGAGACCGGTGCGTTCCAGTACGGATTGACGATGATCTCGTTGATCTTGGAATTCAGAAGCGGGGTCTGACGGTCGATCTTGCCGACGATGGCCGTGTGGCGGGAAACCACCCTGCCGTTCTCGACCGCCTCGATCTGCGCGGCCGGGATATTGACCACGACGTAGCGCGGGCCGAGGTCGCCCGACATGGAGCGGAGCCGCACGAGATTGGTCTGCAACTGGCCGAGACGGACATCGGCCGACACGTTCATCGCCAGGAATGAATATTTGCCCAAAACGCCGTCGCCGGGCAGACCGTGACGAAGCTGGAAGCGCCTCGCGGCCGCGTCGACATAGCTGTCGAAGGCCGGCGAAATACCAGCCTGCTCCGGCAGGTCGCCGGAAACCATGAGGCGCTTGCGCAGCACCACCACCGCCGGATCGGATACACCGATCTGGAGCTTCTTGTCGTCGGGCACTTCCGGCCAGCCGCCGCTCGCCACGATCTGCTGATATTGCTGGATCGCCATCTCGACAAAAGTCAGCGTCTGCGGGCTGAAGATCGGCATGTTCGTCGCCACTGCGGCGCTGCTCGCGGCACCGCGCGCATCGAACTGCGTCGACCACGTACCCCGCCGCTGCGCGCCGAGCACCTCGTCGATTGCGTTCTGCGCGAAAGCAGCGCTCGACCATGCCCCTGCCATGAGCGCGCCCGCGCTCGCGAGAAAATGACGGCGATTCGTTTTCATGGTTTTTCCCGACACACTTCCATTCCGGACTGGCGCTTGGGGCCAGCGGGTACCGCAATCGCTATCCAGAAGCACGACCCGCAAGACCGACACACAGACATAGGCTGGTAACGTTAATAAGCTGCCACCGCCCAAGCTCCCCTCAACGCCCCTCCGATTTTCAGGTTCCCCATTTTTCACCCTGGGAACCAGTCGGCGGTCGGGAAGGTATCCAAGCCTTGGATTTCCGCTCTCATCGCAATATGGCGGCAATGGGGCCATCGCCGGGCCATTGTACTTTATGTGAACGAAACGACGGCAGCCGGCGCGCTTCAGCGGCCGGCTGCCGTCGGTTTGGCGGGCGGCGTTGCGAAAGCGCAACAGCCAGCGGTGACGTGCCCCGATTACATCCGATAGGCAATCGTGTCGTTCCAGAAGCGGTCGAGGCGCTGGAGGACGCGGTTCATCTGCTGGAACTCTTCGGAGTTGATGCCGCCCACCTGCTCGATCGAGCCGACATGGCGCTCGTACAGCGCACCGACGACCTCGGCGACCTCCTGGCCCTTCGGCGTCAGGCTGACGCGGACCGAACGGCGGTCGATGCGCGAGCGCTGGTGATTGATGAAGCCGAGATCGACCAGCTTCTTCAGATTGTACGACACGTTCGAGCCGAGATAGTAGCCGCGCGAGCGCAGTTCGCCGGCGGTCAGCTCCGAATTACCGATGTTGAAAAGCAGCAATGCCTGGATGGCATTGATGTCGGAACGGCCGTTGCGGTCGAATTCGTCCTTGACCACGTCGAGCAGACGGCGATGCAGACGCTCGACGAGCTGCAGCGATTCAAGATAAAGGGAACGGATCGCCTGACGCCGATCGTCATTTTCCAAAGCGGGCTTCGCCGCCTGACGCGAATTGATCATCTTACTTAGCCTCTCTGTTAACGCCCGGTGATTTTTGTTTTTTTCACCTTGGCCGCACCCTATCGAATACATCTAAAATTCGACTTAAACGCCAAGCTTAACAGGTGCTTACTGGGGATCGTCTTGAAAGAGGACTAATGTGCGGTTAACGCGGCGCGTCGCCTTTGAAGGAAGAGCGTTATACGGAAGCCCGTATAGACGAACGCGACGGCTAGGTGCACGACGAGCACCGGATCCAGCCGGCCGAAGCGTTCCGGCAGTCCGCCATACATGATGGCTTCGGTCGCCGCGCAGATGAACCAAATGACCGGCCCCCAGGACGAGAGCATCCACAGCCCGATGGCGGCGACGGGAAAAAAGACGGCCAGCGTCGCCGTGGCGATCTGCCATTGGCCCGGCATCAGGTCGAACCGCCATAGCGAACCCGGATAGATGCCGACAAGCCGGACCCAGTAGTAGATGCCGAAGAGCAGGCAATAGAGTGCCACCGCCCGCTGGAACCATTCGAACGCCACCGCCGTCATGGACGGGCCGGCGAAGCGGTTCTCGTGCGGGTCGTAGGTCACAATGCCAGTTCCCGGTCTCCGAGCGGTGCGAAATAGGCGTCGATGTCCCCGGGCCTGACCGCGTCGAGCGTGGCCGGAGACCATTGCGGCGTCGAGCCCTTGTCGATGAGCGCGGCGCGGATGCCCTCGTAGAAATCATGGCCGGTCAGCATGCGGTTCAGGATACGAAACTCCATCCTCATGCATTCGTCCATGGAAAGCGTATGGCCGGCGGCGATCTGCCGGAAAGTGACGGCAAGGCTGGTCGGCGAGCGTTTCGTGATCGTGGCGAGCGTCTCGGCGGCGAACGGTTCGTCGGGCGCGGCCTGTTCGAGGCTCGCAAGGATTTCCTGCAGGCTGGGCTTCGAGAAATGCCGCGCGATCGCGTGGACCGTGTCGGTCGGCGTCTCGCGCGGGGCGGCGCGGAAAACCTCCCGCAGCGCGGAGCCCGCATCGCCCGTGTCGCAGAGATGTTCCAGAAGACCGTCGAGGTATTCCGACGCCATCGTATGGGTCGCGAGGCCGGACCAGAGGGCGTCGCCATAGCGGATGCGGTTTCCCGTGAGGCCGAGATAGAAACCGAAATGGCCGCCGAGATCGGGCAGGACATGGCTCCCGCCGACATCGGGGAAGAAGCCGATCCCCACTTCCGGCATGGCGAACACGGCGTTCTCGGTCATCACGCGGTGCGAACCGTGGACGGAAACGCCGACGCCTCCGCCCATCACGATGCCGTTAATCAGCGCCACATAGGGCTTCGGATAGCGTTCGATCTGCGCATTCAGGCGGTATTCGTCAGCGAAGAATTCGTACTTCGGCTGCCCTGCCCTGCCCGCTTCATATACGTCGAGGATATCTCCTCCGGCCGAGAAGGCGCGGCCCTCGCCCTTGATGACGACGAGTTCGACCGCGCGGTCCTTCTCCCATGCGGAAAGCGCGGCGGAAAGCGCCTTGACCATGCGATGATTGACGGCGTTGAGGGCTTTCGGCCGCGTCAGCGTCACGACGCCCGCCTTGCCGATGCGTTCGAAGCGGATATCGTCGCCGCCGCCAAAATCCATCGTCAGGAGAATCCCTTCTTCATCGCCCTCGCCCGAGTGCTACGCACGGCGCGCCCTATCGTCAATGCCGCGGGAACCTTGCCAAGCGGGTTCATCTGCGATTTGGATTGAGGTTTAAAAGGCTCTGTCCCCCATGAAGCGACTGTACGGCATGGCCCTCGTCCTCGTCGCCTTGACCTGGTCCCTGGCCGGCCGGGCGGCGGAACCCGATATCGCAGAACTTTACAAGGCGAGGACGATCGTCACCGGAATGCGTGAAGAGACCAGGCTGGAAGGCTTCGAGGATTGCCTGCGTTCAGTAATTCTGAAGGTCTCGGGCGACCAGCGCGTCCTCGATGCGCCCGGCCTCGCTCCTATTCTTGCGAAAGCTTCCGACTATGTGGCGGCCCATCAGTACCGTGATCGCATGTCGGGCATCCCCACCCATGACGAACAAGGCACGCGCGACCGGTCTTTCGATCTCACCTGCGATTTCTCGCGCGACAAGGTCGATGCAGCCCTTGCCTCGCTCGGCCTGAAGCCTTGGCTCACGCCCAGGCCGCGGATCGCGATTTTCGTTTCGGTGCGCAACGAACCGGCGGCCTTCGTGCTCGCCGCCGATGACCGGAAGCAGGGCGTGACCATGCGCGAAGCCTTCGCGGACGCGGCCAGCGCACTGGCGATCCCGATCCTGTTTCCGAAGAAGCAGGACCTGAAGCAGGTCGGCCTCGACGCGGGCACGCTGCCCCGGACCGGCATGCCGTTGCTCGACGCGTTTGCCGGCGAGATCGGTGGCAGCCGGGCGCTGGCCGGCCTGATCGTCTGGAGCAACCGGGACCTCGGCTGGATAGCCGAGTGGCGTTTTTTCAATGGTACGGACACCGCGATATGGCAGGTCCGTGCCCCAAGCTTCGACAAGGCCTTTCAGGGCGGAATGCGCGGTGTGGCGCAGATCCTGTCCGGCAACGGCGATCCGGCTCCGAAATAAGCAAAGCCTTTCCGCCGCAAACCGTCGCATTGGTACCTCGGCGTCGGGCATGCTAGAAGCAGCCCGAGCAGCCAGGATCAGGACCCAGCCCATGAACAAGTTCAGCCGCGAATTGCCGGCAGGCGCAAGAAGCGTCGACGAGATCACCGGGGGACGTCGCCTGCGGCGCATGCGCAAGGCCGACTGGTCGCGCCGGCTGGTGCGCGAGAACCGGTTGACCGTCGACGACCTGATCTGGCCGCTTTTCCTTGTCGACGGCGAGAACCGACGTGAACCGATCGGGGCAATGCCGGGCGTGTTCCGCCTCAGCGTCGATGTCGCCGTGCGCGAGGCGGAGCGAGCGGCGAAGCTCGGCATCCCGGCGATCGCCACCTTCCCGAACGTGGACATGGCGCTGCGCGACGAAACCGGCTCGGCGATCCTCGACCCAGACAATCTCATCAATCGCGCTACCCGCGCGATCAAGGACGCCGTGCCCGAGATCGGTGTCATCACCGATGCTGCGCTCGACCCCTTCACCAGCCATGGCCATGACGGCATCCTGAGAGACGGCGTCATCGTCAACGACGAGAGCGTGGCGCAGGTGACGGCCGCCGCCGTCCTGCAGGCTGCCGCCGGCGCCGACATCGTTGCCCCGTCGGACATGATGGACGGCCGCATCGGCGCCATGCGCGACGCGCTCGACGCGAACGGCTTCCAGGACGTGGCGATCATGGCCTACGCCACCAAATTCTCCTCCGCCTTCTACGGTCCCTATCGGGAGGCGATCGGCACCAAGGGCGTCCTGAAGGGCGACAAGAACACCTACTATATCGACCCGGCCAATTCGGACGAGGCGGTGCGCGAGGCCGAACAGGACCTCGCCGAGGGCGCCGACATGCTGATGGTGAAACCCGGCCTTCCCTATCTCGACATCGTCCGCCGGCTGAAGGACGAATTCGCCGTGCCGACCTTCGCCTATCAGGTGTCGGGCGAATATTCGATGATCAAGGCCGCCGGGCAGAACGGCTGGCTGGA
>JBDZVC010000271.1:0-6042 GCA_040255475.1 Phyllobacteriaceae bacterium
GTCACGCCGCGCAGCGTCGGCGAAAAGGCGTCGTTGGTGGAGGCCGTCATGCCCTTGTACTTGCTGCCCACCTTGGAGCCGGAGCGGACGATCCCGCCGGGAAACGGTGTGATCGCGCCCCGAACCTTGCCGATCGCCGCAACGGCCGCTTCGGCGGCTGCAAGCGCGTTTGCATTGTTCGCAGCGAGAAGGAGCATGTTGCCGCCGCCGACCGCGTCTTTGGTCAGGCCGGCCGTCGCTTCGCACAGGAACTCGCCGTCCATGACAGGCACCCGCCAGAAGTGCCGCCCCCCGAACTTCTTCGAGATCTGCCACCCGTCGCCGAAATAGCGAAGCGACGCGCCGAGCTTGAGTTCGGCGACGCCCGCAAGATCGGCGAAACAGGCGCTGCCGGGAGAGGTCAGCACGCACTGGCCGACGCGGTTCAGCACCTGCTTCGCCAATTCGTCCGTCGAGACCGCAAAGACCATCACCCGGCAGCCGGGACGACCGTCGGGGGTCGCGGAAGGCGGCACATCGACATCGATGGCCGCCTCGCAGCCGCAGCCGATCACCGAGGTGGCGTAGCCCGTCATCGAAATCGCCGCCTGCCGTGCCCATTTGCGGTTGGGACCGGTGATGAGAAGCGCGGTGGCACGCATGCCGAAGGCTTCCGCGAAGGTGTCGTCGATCTTCACGCCGTTGACCTGCAGGACGCGTTTCAGCTTCGGCATGGCACCTCGCGGAAGGGTTTTTCGCGCGCGATCGCGGAATCGGGAAAGGTGAACCAGCCGAGCGACAGGCCGTAGCGCTGCTGATGGTAGTTTTCCAGGCGCCGCACCATCGCCTTGTCGGGCGGCGGGTTGAGCCTCAGCGCCCTGCCCCAGCGATAATGGATTATCTGGCCGTCCTTCACCACCAGATCACCGTTCTTGAAAACGAAGGCAGCCGCGCCCAGCATCTTCGCGATATCATGGCCGCGCCGGTAGATCGCGACATCGGCGATGGCGCCCGCGCCGAGATGACCGCGGTCGGAGAGCCCGAGCAGTTTTGCCGGGGCTGCTCGGGTCATGATGGCGATCTCCTCGAAGGTATATTCGCGCCCGATGGAGGAAAGCGTCGACAGCGCCAACGCCGCCTTCGGCAGTTCCGCCGCGGCCTCTTCGCGTGCCGCGCGGCTCATCAAAAGCTTGAACAATGCCGGATAAGTGGTGAAAGGCGCGCCGTTCGGATGGTCGGTGGTGAAGAACACCCGCCACGGATCGGTGATGAGCAGGAAAAGTTCGAGCCCGATCGCCCACTGCATCGAGCCGTAGAAATTATTGCGATAATTATATGGCACCACTCCACCGCCATTGCCGTCGCCGTCATGGATGACGGTCTTCTTCGGGCTGGCGGTGCCGCGCGCGGAGAATTGCCTTAGCACGTCCGAGGAAATGGTCACCGTCTGGCCGAACATGACCTGGCCGATATCGATGGTCACTTCCGACGTTCCGTTGACCAGTTCGGCAAGCCGCGCCGCGGCGGAGGAGAACTTGCGCTTTCCCTCCGTGCCGTAGCTGTAGAACTGGAGATGGGCGAGATGCAGCGGCAGCCCTTCCGCCGCCGAGATCGTCTCGGCCGCCGTGTCGGCCGCTCCGGCCACGCCCAGATTGTTGCAATGGACATGCAGCGGATGCGGGACGCCAAGCCGGTCGACCGCGGCCTGCAATGTCTTGACGATCTTGCGGGAGCTGACGCCGTAGGACGGCACCACATCGTCGAAGGAGAAGGTGCGCACATCCTCCTTGAAGGCGGCGGCCGCCCCGGCATTGATGACCTTGATGCCGAGCGCCCGCGTCGCACCGATGGTCCAGGCCACGTAATCCTCGATCATGGCCGGCGAGGCGTTGTCGCGTATCATCGACAGGATGAAATCGTCATTGCCGAGAATGGCGAGCGTCGCCTTGTCGATGATGGGGATATCGGCAAGTTCCAGATGGGTGTGCAGTGCCGCGCCCGGCGACATCGCCGGCTCGACCACGGTGGTAAAGCCCATCTTGGCGTAGAGACAGCCGGTCTCGAAGGTCGACCAGCCGGCATTGGAGAGCGGCGTCGCCGCCGGCCTCGGCAGATGCGCGGCGTGCTGTTCGGGCAGGAGCAGTCGCGCCGTATTCACATTGCCCCCGCCGATATGGGAGTGGATGTCGATGGCACCGGCCATGACGATGCAGCCTGTGGCATCGATGACGCGGTCGGCCACGCCGCCCTCCGGCGCCTCGACGATCCTCTCGTCCTCAATCCACAGATCGCCCTTGCCGGCGCGGTGATTGGCCGGATCGATGATCTCCCCGCCGGAAATCCGCGTCAGCATGGCCACCCCGCTTCGGGGCCGACCCGCACACTGATCGAGCGGATGATCTCCGCCGCAGACGGCAGGGCCGAGGAGGCGGTCGCCGCAGCGGAACGGAGCGTCCCCGTGCGGGCGCTATAGACGACCGCGTCGTGATCGACGCCGGCCTCTCCGATGGCGATGGTCACCGCTGCCCCTGCAACCGGCTTCTGCGTCTTCGCGAGCACGATAAGGGGAACGCCCTTGCCTTTCGGAGTCAGCCCCGACTTCCCGGATGAAACCCTGAGGTGAAGGTCGGCCTCGCCTTCCGCGATCATACGCTCGATGTCGAAGCGCCACGGATCGAACTCCGGAAAGCCGCGCCCGAAGCCGGTGCGCGACGCAAAGCCGGTCATCCAGACGGAGGCAAGCGTACTGCCCCAGCCGCTTTCGCTCGCCGGCAGATGGAGGCTCGATGCGCGTTTCTTCCGGTTCAGGTCGGCGACCAGCCCCTGCAGCATTTCGAGCGCGAGCGCGTCGGAGGATTGTCCGGAGAACAGGAAGACCGGGAATTTCGCGCCCGCGAGCGCGGCGGCGAAATCGTCGAATTTCGAAACCGGCGTGGACACCTTTCGCCCGGCGCATTGCGCCCTCAGCGCCGCCAGCGTAGCCGGAAGGCCTTCTTTCCCTGCCGAAAGCCGGGTTACTTTCGCGCCGTTCAGGAGCGATGGCATCGCGCGGCTCGGGCCGACGAGGAAGAATTCACGCGCGTTCTTTTCCGAAAGATCGGGAGCGGATTCGGCGAGGTCGGTCAGGAAGCCGTGATAGGTTTCAGGCACGTCACCGACGATCACCACCATGTCCGCCCGGCGGCGCGCTTCGCCGGGTGCTATCGTCATCGCTCCCTTGTCGGTGATAAGCGCCGTATCACGCGCCAGCGCCGCGCCCGAGACATGGTCGTATGCCGCACCGACCCGTTCAGCGAGCGCGATTACCGCGCGCGTTCCATGAACATCCGTATCGAAAGTGAAAACCGGGCACCGGCTCGACCCCAAAAGCGCCGCGGCATGCGCAACCGCGTGCTCGACCAGCGTCTCCCGGTTGCCGATCCATGCAACCGCCATTCACTGCGCTACTTTCTGGTGCCCGCCCGATCCTAGATGAAACAGGATTGGCCGTGAACCCCCACAATTCCCTGCCAGATGATTTCAGCGCTCAACAATGATTGCCAGCGGACATTGTGTCCCATCCGGCCGCGATTGCGGGAAGCTCTTCGTGGTGGCGGATGAAGCTTCAATCATATTTGATATAAGCGAAGCGCTGGTCGGTCGGCGGCGTTCCCTCCAACGCCCCGCCTTCCGCGCCCGGCTGCCACTGGACGACTTCCTCGATCTTCTTCGCCAGTTGAAAATCCTTGTCGGTGATGCCTTTCGCGGCGTGGTTCTTCAGCCGCACCTCGACCCAGGCATAGGAGGCGGTGATGTCGGGATGGTGCCAGGCGGCCTCTGCAAGATGGCCGACCGTATTGATGACCATCAGCGTCGATTTCCAGCTATGGGTCTTGTATTTCCGCCGGATCCAGCCGTTCTCGTAGTGCCATTTCGGCAGTTCCTTTTGCAGCCGCTCCACGATTTCGGCTTCCGAATAAACCTTCTCCTTGCCAGCGTCACTCATCGTCGAACTCCGCGAGATGGAGGCTACGGCACCAAAGTAGCGGGTGCCGAAAATGCCTGCCCGACTTGCCCGCTCGGTGAAAACAGCTATCATGCGAGCGGGCACCTGAACTTCCGTGAGCGCTTATCATGCACCCAACGGGGGGCAGATGTCGAATTGTGTGACCATAAGGGTGCCCGCCCGCCTGCATCTCGGTTTCCTCGACCTGAATGGCGACGCCGGCCGCCGTTTCGGCAGTATCGGCCTGCCGCTCAGCGAGCCGGAGACGGTTGTCACCCTGTCCAGATCAGCCGAGACGGTCGTCGAGGGACCCGAGGCCGACCGCGCCGGCCGGCATTTGCCGGCGCTCTGCCGGCATCTCGGCATCCGGGCCAACCATCGCCTGACGATCGAAGAGGCGATCCCGCCGCATGCCGGCCTCGGTTCCGGCACCCAGATCGCCCTTGCGGTGTCGGCCGCATTGCGCACGCTGCACGGCCTGCCGCTCGATCCTTCCGGCGACGCGACGCTGCTCGAGCGCGGCGCTCGTTCGGGCATCGGCATCGCCAGCTTCGAGGCCGGCGGCGTCATCATCGATGCCGGCAAGGACGACAGCAACGCGCCGCCGCCCGTCATCGCGCGGCTTCCCTTCCCTGACGATTGGCGCATCGTCCTCATCCTCGATCACACCGGACACGGCCTGCACGGCGAGAAGGAAATCGCCGCTTTCCGTTCCCTGCCGCGCTTTCCAGCGGAGGAAGCCGGCGAGATATGCCGGCGTGTCTTGATGGGGGTCATGCCGGCGCTGGTCGAGCACGACCTTCCCGCCTTCGGAGCCGCCGTCTCCGCGATCCAGTTGATGATCGGTACCCATTTCGCGCCGGCACAGGGCGGCGTGTTCACCTCCAAGCGGGTCGAGGCCCTTGCGCGGAGACTGGCCGATGCCGGGGCGGTCGGCATCGGCCAGAGTTCCTGGGGGCCAACCGGCTTTGCCTTCGCGCCTTCCGAAGCGGCGGCTGAGATGGCGGGCGCCGTTCGAGATTCGGCGCCCGAAGGGATCGAAATCAGGATCGTCCGTGGCCGGAATGCGGGCGCGACGATCGATTCGACGGAATTGAACCTCGTCGGCAGTTGATCCGAGGCAGGGCGCCGATCAGAGCCAAATGGAAAGGGAAACATGGCCCGCAAGCACATATTGCACATGCTGACACCGCTGAAGCAGATGAGTCCGTTCGACGTGAACATGGCGCTCGATGCCGGCTTCGATGCCGTCGTGCCCTATGTCGGCGTCGACCTCAGGGAGGTGACGGGACTGGTGCAGGACGCCATCTTCTCGCGCCCGCCCGACGCCGGCGTGGATACGGGCATCTTCATCGCCGGCAAGGATGCCTTGCTGGCGCTCGACATGTTCGATACGGCAAAGAAAGCGATGGTTCCGCCATTCAAAATCTCGGTATTCGCCGACCCGGCCGGCTCCTTCACCACGGCCGCGGCCATGGTCGCCAAGGTGGAAAAGGCGCTGGAGAACAAGTTCCAGCGCACCCTGAAGGGCACGCGCATCACAGTCTTCGGCGCGACCGGCGTGGTCGGTTTCTGCACCGCAGTCATCGCCGCCGCTGAAGGCGCCCATGTCACGCTCGCGGGCTATGACGGCGCTGAAAGGGTGAAGAAGATCGCGGCCACGATGAAAGACCGCTTCAAGGTCGATGTCGAGGCCGTCGACGGCTCGACCAATGCGGCCAAGAAAGCCCTCGTCGGCGCCAGCGAGGTGGCGCTTGCCTGCGCCCGAGCAGGCGTCCAGGTGCTCTCGAAGGAGCAGATGGCGGGCAGCGGTCTCCTCATCGCCGCCGACGTCAATGCCGTCCCGCCGGCCGGCATCGAGGGGCTGGACGTCCAGGCAAACGGCGACCCGCTCGAAGCGACGAACGCTGTCGGCATCGGCCCGCTGGCAATCGGCAATGTCAAGTATAAGGTGGAGTCGGGTCTCTTCAGAAGAATGATCGAATCCGAAAAGACGGTCACTCTCGATTTCCAGGATGCGTTCTCTCTTGCACGCGAAATCGCCAAATAGCGGCGCATTGCTGATCGCCGCGATTTCC
>JBDZVC010000272.1:0-6022 GCA_040255475.1 Phyllobacteriaceae bacterium
AGCGCATAGCCAACTGCCCGGCGCCTTGCGTAATAGGGCTCGAAGAACTTGTCGGGATAATATTTGTACTCGTCCCACTTCGCCTTTTCGGCACGGATGCCAGAATTCATGACAGCGTCGGTGATGCGCTTCTTGGTTTCGCCGGTCGCGACATAGCCTTTCCAGGGCTGCATGTTGGTGCCGGACGGCGCGCGCGCCGCTACTTCCAGGATTTCGCGGATGATCTTCTCGTCCACTGGGTCCGGCAGGAACGCCCGCACCGACCGTCGCGAGGTGATCGCCTCGTCGACGATCGCCGCTTCCTCGTCCTGCGTCAGGTTCCTGTTGTCCGGCGCCAGCATCTCATCTTCCTTCGTGCCGTCCACGATCCAAGCCGAAGGCCGGAATCATGCCGACTTTTGCCGCCTTCGCGCCCGCGAAGCAATGCCAGAGCCGGCGATTCGCCTCTGCCAAGGTCAAAGATCGCTTGAAAAGCCGCATGTGGGAAGGCGTATTCGTAATTTCGGCCCGCGCGGATATCATGACCAAAGGAGGAGAAAAAATGGCAAAAATCCCTTCCACCGCGCGCGTGGTGATTATCGGCGGCGGTGCGGTCGGCGTTTCCTCGCTCTACCATCTGGCAAAAGCCGGCTGGACCGATTGCGTGCTTCTCGAGCGGAACGAGCTGACCTCGGGCTCCACCTGGCATGCCGCCGGCAACGTGCCGACATTCTCCGCCTCATGGTCGGTCATGAACATGCAGCGCTATTCCACCGAGCTTTATCGGGGCCTCGCCGCTGAAACCGGCTATCCGATGAACTACCACGTCACCGGCTCGCTGCGCCTTGCCCACACCGAAGAACGCATGCGCGAATTCCAGCGCGTCAAGGGCATGGGGCGCTATCAGGGCATGGATATCGAGATCGTCGGCGCGGACGAGATCAAAGGCCGCTATCCGTTCATTGAAACGCGTGGCCTCACCGGCGCGCTCTACGACCCGAGCGACGGCGATATCGACCCGGCGCAGCTGACGCAGGCGCTGGCCAAGGGCGCGCGCGACATGGGCGCGACGATCGTCCGCTTCTGCCCCGTCACCGGCGTGCGGCGTGACAAGGGCGAATGGGTGGTGACGACGCCGGACGGCGAAATCCGCTCGGAATACGTCGTCAGCGCCGCCGGCTATCGCGCGGGCGAAGTCGGGCGGATGTTCGGCCGCGACGTGCCGATCATGGTGATGAGCCACCAATACATATTGTTCGAGGAAATACCGGAATTGAAAGCATGGTCGGAAGAGGCCGGCCACAAGCTGCCGCTTCTGCGCGACGTCGATACGTCATGGTACCTGCGGCAGGAGAAATACGGCATGAATCTCGGCCCCTACGAGCGGGGCTGCCGCGCGCACTGGGCCTCGCCCGACGACCCGATGCCGGACGATTTCTCCTTCCAGCTCTTCCCTGACGATCTCGACCGGCTGGAATGGTATCTGAACGACGCGGCCGAACGCGTTCCTGTCCTCGGCACGGCCGGCGTCTCCAAGGTCATCAACGGCCCGATCCCCTATGCGCCGGACGGCAATCCGCTGATCGGGCCGATGCCCGGCGTGCCGAACGCCTTCGAGGCCTGCGTCTTCACCTTCGGCATCGCGCAGGCCGGCGGCGCCGGCAAGGTGCTGGCCGAATGGGTGACCGAGGGCCGGACCGAATGGGACATGTGGTCCTGCGATCCGCGCCGCTTCACCGCCTTCGCCTCCGCGCCGGACTACGCCGTCGCCAAGGGCATGGAAGTCTATGGCCACGAATACGCCATCCACTTCCCGCGCCATACATGGCCCGCCGCGCGGAACAGGAAACTCTCTCCCGTCCATGACCGGATCGCCGCGCTCGGCGCGCAATTCGGCGCCTATAATGGCTGGGAGCGCGCCAACTGGTACGCGGCGCCGGGCGACGACGTCTCGGAGGGATCGACCCAGACCTTCCGTCGCGATGGCCCCTGGCAGGCGCGCATCCGCGAGGAATGCCTCGCCGTCCGCGACGCCGCCGGCCTCCTCGACCTGCCCGGTTTCTCGCGCTTCCGCCTGCAGGGACCCGGCGCGCGTGAGTGGCTTTCATCCATGATCACCGGCGCGGTGCCGAAGCCCGGCCGCATCGGTCTCGGCTATTTCGCCGACGATGACGGCCGCATCGTCACCGAAATGTCGATCATGGCGCTGGAGGAAGACTTCTTCTTTCTCATCACCGCAGCCGCCGCAGAACTTCACGATTTCGAATGGCTCCGGAAGCACTTGCCGGAGAACCCGGACCTATCGCTCAAGAACATGACGGAAGCCTTTTCCTGCCAGATCCTCAGCGGCCCCAATTCGCGGAAAATCCTTGCCGGCATCTGCGACGGCGATCTGTCGTTGCCGTGGCTGTCGCATCAATCCTGCAAGATCGCGGATCGCTGGCTTCAGCTCGTGCGCGTTTCCTTCGCCGGGGAACTCGGGTGGGAAATCCATACGCATACGGCCGATACGCCCGTCATCTTCGACGCGATATGGGAAGCCGGCCAAGATCACGGCCTGAAACCCTTCGGGATGTTCGCGCTCGATTCGCTCAGGCTCGAAAAAGGCTACCGCGCGTGGAAACAGGACCTTTCCACCGACTACACGATCCTTCAGGGCGGGCTCGATCGCTTCGTCAAATGGGACAAGCCCGATTTCAAGGGCAAGGCCGCGCTCCTGAAGGAAAAGCAGAAGGGCGTGACAAAGCGTTTCGCGACGCTGGTTTTCAACGATCCCGGCGAATACGACGCACCCTATATGTCGACGCTCTGGCATGACGGAAAGATTGTTGGCGAGACGCTGTCAGGAGGCTGGGGCCACAGGGTGGACAAGGCGCTCGCACTTGGCATGCTGCGCTCCGACCTGACGGCGCCCGGAACGCGGGTGGAGGTCGAGATATTCGGCGAGCGCTTCGCCGCCACCGTACAGCCCGGCCAGGCCGTCTGGGACCCGACGAACGAAAGAATAAGAGCCTGACAACATGCCAAAACCCTCATCCCGCATTTCCGGCATAAGCCCTTCCGGCAAGGACGGCTGGGAGGTGCATTTCGCCGCGCTCGCCCGCTATCAGAACGGCGAGGAGATACTGATGCTGTCGGTCGGGGACCATGATTTCGACACGCCGTCGGAAACGGTCGAGGCCTGCGTAACGGCCGTCCGCTCGGGCCATCATCATTACACCCAGCTTCCCGGCCTGCCGCGCCTGCGCGAAGCCATGGCGAAGATCGCCAGCGAGGCGACCGGCGTGCCGACGACGGCCGACGAGGTGTTGGCCACCCCCGGCGGCCAGTCCGCGCTCTACGCCGCCGTGCAGGCAACGCTCGATCCGGGCGACCATGCGGTCGTCGTAGCCCCCTATTACGCGACCTATCCCGGTACGTTCCGCGCTGCCGGCGCGAGCTTCACCGTCGTCGAGGCGCGCGCCGAAGACGGCTTCCAGCCGGACGCGAAGGCCGTCGAGGCGGCCGTGCTGCCTAATACACGTGCCATCCTCATCAATACCCCGAACAACCCGACCGGCGCTGTCTATACGCGCGGTACGCTGGAGGGGATCGCGGAGATCTGCCGCAAGCACGATCTCTGGCTCTTCTCAGACGAGGTCTACTGGACGCTCGCCGGGGCGGAGCCGCACCTGTCGCCGCGCGCGCTGCCCGGCATGAAGGAGCGGACGCTGGTCATCAACTCGCTGTCGAAGAGCCACGGCATGACGGGCTGGCGTATCGGCTGGCTGACCGGCCCGGCCGAACTGATCCGCCTTGCCATCGGCCTCAATCTCGTCTCGACCTATGGGCTGAACGACTTCGTCAGCCGCGCCGCGATCGAGGCCCTGGAGAACCGCTACGGCGTCGAGGAGATCGCCGCCCGCTACGCCGCGCGCCGCGAGATCTTCCTTGCCGAGATGCGCGGCTTCAATGCGGTGACGGTGCGCGGATCGGAAGGCGGCATGTATGTCATGCTCGACATCCGCGCGGTCGAGCCCGATTGCGAGCGCTTCGCCTGGGCGCTGCTTGAGGCCGAGAAGGTGGGGGTCATGCCCGGCTCCAGCTTCGGCGAGGCAGCGGCAGGCCATATCCGCATCAGCCTCTGCCAGCCGGACGAACTGCTCAGGGAGGCGGCGAAACGGCTGCGCCGCTTCATTTCCGCCTATCCCAATGAGAACAAGGCAAGGGCTGCCTCATGAGCGATCTTCCCGCCAACGCCCGTGTTGTCATCATCGGCGGGGGCGTTTCCGGCTGCTCCGTCGCCTATCACCTGACCAGGCTCGGCTGGAAGGACGTGGTGCTTCTGGAGCGCAAGCAACTCACCTGCGGCACCACATGGCACGCGGCGGGGCTCGTCGGCCAGTTGCGCGGCTCCAAGAACATGACGCGGCTCGCCAAATACTCGGCCGACCTCTACGTCAGGCTCGAGGCCGAGACCGGCATCGCCACTGGCATGCGCCAGGTCGGCTCGATCAGCGTCGCACTCACCGAAGAGCGCAAGCACGAACTTTACCGGCAAGCGACCGTCGCCCGCGCCTTCGACGTCGATGTGCGCGAGATTTCGCCTTCCGAGGTCAAGGAGATGTACCCGCATCTCAACACCGATGGCGTGGTGGGCGCGGTGCATCTGCCGCTCGACGGCCAGTGCGACCCGGCGAACATCGCCATGGCGCTGGCGAAGGGCGCGAGGCAGCGCGGCGCGAAAATCGTCGAGGGTGTCAAGGTCAGCGACATTCTGGTGAAGAACGGCCGCGTCGCCGGCGTCTCATGGGAAAAGGACGGCGAGCGCGGCGAAATCGCAACCGACATCGTGGTCAATTGCGCGGGCATGTGGGCGCGCGAGTTCGGCGCGAAATCCGGCGTGTCGATCCCGCTCCACGCCTGCGAGCATTTTTACCTCATCACCGAGCCGATCGAGGGCCTTGGCCGCCTGCCGGTCCTGCGCGTGCCCGACGAGTGCGCCTACTACAAGGAAGACGCCGGCAAGATGATGCTCGGCGCATTCGAACCGAAAGCGAAGCCTTGGGGCATGGACGGCATCCCGGAGGATTTCTGCTTCGACCAGTTGCCGGAGGATTTCGCCCATTTCGAGCCCATTCTTGAAATGGGTGTTAACCGCATGCCGATGCTCGGCACAGCCGGCATCCACACCTTCTTCTGCGGCCCGGAGAGCTTTACGCCCGATGACCGCTACTATCTCGGCGAGGCGCCGGAGCTTTCCGGCTACTGGGTGGCTGCCGGCTACAATTCGATCGGCATCGTCTCGTCGGGCGGCGCCGGCATGGCGCTGGCGCAATGGATCAACGACGGCGAGCCGCCCTTCGATCTCTGGGAAGTCGATATCCGCCGCGTCGAGCCGTTCGAGAGGAACCGCCGCTATCTCAGGGAGCGCGTCTCCGAAACGCTCGGCCTGCTCTATGCCGACCATTTCCCCTACCGGCAGATGGCGTCCGCGCGGAACATCCGTCGCTCTCCCCTGCACGAGCACCTGAAGGCGCGCGGCGCGGTCTTCGGCGAAGTCGCCGGCTGGGAGCGCGCCAACTGGTTCGCGCGCGAAGGACAGGAGCGCGAATACCGCTATTCGTGGAACCGGCAGAACTGGTTCGAAAACAACCGCGAGGAGCATCTGGCCGTGAGGAACGGTGTCGGCCTCTTCGACATGACCTCATTCGGCAAGATCCGCGTCGAAGGCCGCGATGCGCTTGCCTTCCTGCAGCGCCTTTGCGCCAATGATCTCGATGTGCCCGCCGGCCGCATCGTCTACACCCAGATGCTGAACGAGCGCGGCGGCATCGAGAGCGACCTGACCGTCACGCGGCTGTCGGAAACCGCCTTCCTCCTCATCGTGCCGGGCGCGACCCTCCAGCGCGACCTGGCATGGCTGAGGAAGCACCTCTGCGACGAATTTGCCGTCATCACCGATATCAGCGCGGCCGAAGCCGTGCTCTGCTTGATGGGACCGAACGCTCGGAAGCTGATCCAAAAGGTCAGCCCGAACGATTTTTCCAACGAGGCGCACCCC
>JBDZVC010000273.1:0-5989 GCA_040255475.1 Phyllobacteriaceae bacterium
TGGAGGAGGCGAGCCGCGCCGCCGCCATGATGCCGCCGGCGGCCGCGAGCGTCGAACAGATCATGAAGGCGCTGAGATAGATGCGACGGACATTGATGCCGGCGCGGCGCGCGGCCTCGCGGTTGCCGCCGACCGCCATCATCGAGCGGCCCCATTTGGTCCGGGTCAGCGCGTAGTTCATCACCACGCAGAGACCGACGAAAAGGCCGAACATCCATGGAATGCCGCGACCCTGATTGAGATAGTAGACGATGAATTCCAGAACGACGATGACCACGGCCGCCTTGAACATCAAACGCCCCAGCGAACTGGCCGACAGCCCCGCTTCCCGGCGGCGCATGGCCGTCCTGTAACCGGTGACGAAAACGATGATGCCGGCAAGCGCCGCAAGTCCGTAGGAAACGACATCCGGCATCACCAGCGTCTGGCCGAAATTGACCAGCGGCGAACCATAGGGGAGGTTGATGGAGCCGGTCGAGCCGAGCAGATAGAGCTGCAACCCGAGCCACGCCAGAAGGCCGGCAAGCGTCGAGACGAAGCTCGGCATGCCGAAGCGGTTGAAGAGGAAGGAATAAAACACGCCGATCGCCGCGCCCAGCACCAGCGCCGTGATGATGGCGACCGCCACCGGCCATCCGCTGTTGACCCACATGACGCCGAGCAGCGCGGAGGAAAAGCCGCTCACCGACCCGACCGAAAGATCGATCTCGCCGACCATCAGGATGCAGACGATGCCGAGCGCGATGACGCCGACCGTCGAGCAGTCGAAGAGGAGGTTGACCAGATTGTTCGGCGCTAGGAAGACCGGATTGAGACTCTGGAACACCGTGCATATGATGATGAGGCCGACGACCACCGGCAGCGAGCCCAGATCGCCCGAGCGCACCTTGTCGATGAAAGCGCTGACGGCGCCGCCGATCGTGTCGTCGTGTTTGACGCGCGTGTCGCTGCGGTCGAGCAGCGGACCGGTCGAACCCTGCTGTGTGTCGTCGGTCATGGCCGGGCCTCCGGAGCCTGTTGTGCGCGGCGTCGGTTGGCCCGCCGGGAAACCGAATTCTCGTCGGCGCCGGTGATGGCGGTGACGAGCTCCTGGTTGGAGGCATCGGGTCCGAACTCGCCATTGTTGCGGCCGAGCCTCAGCACGACGATGCGGTCGGCGACAGCGCGCACGTCCTCCATGTTGTGGCTGATCATGATGACGCCGAGGCCGCGGGCGCGTACGCGCTCGATCAGGTCGAGCACTTCCGCCGTCTGCGCGACACCGAGCGCCGCGGTCGGCTCGTCGAGCAGGATGAGTTTCGGTTCGGTCAGGAGCGAGCGGGCGATGGCGACGGTCTGACGCTGGCCGCCGGAGAGCGAAGCGACGGGCTCGCGCACGCTCGGGATCCGTGCGGAAAGTTCGTTGAGCAGCGTCCAGGCCCGGATCTCCATGGAGACTTCGTCGAGGCGAGGCGGATTGAGTTCTCGCCCGAGGAAGATGTTGGCGACCACGTCGAGGTTTTCGCAGAGCGCCAGGTCCTGGAAGACGGTCGCGATGCCTAGCCCGAGTGCGGTCGCCGGATCGGCGAGTACGACCTCCTTGCCACCGAAAGTGATCGCGCCGGCGGAGGGCTGATGCACGCCGGCGAGGATCTTCACCAGCGTGGACTTCCCCGCGCCATTATCGCCGACAAGCGCCACGACCTCACCTGCACGGACGTCGAGATCGACATCGGTAAGCGCTGAGACGGCGCCGAAATTCTTGGAAACACCACGCAGGCTGAGCACGGGCGCCAGCGGCCCATCGTTCCGGCCGTCACTGTCTGGCATGATGGTTCCTCCCAACGTATCCGATGAACGGTCGCGGCCGCCGCAAAGGCGGCCGCAACCCTTTGCGATTACTGCGTTATGCCGAGCTTCTTGCAGCCTTCGGCATAGCGGCCGGTGCAGAGTTCCGCGGCGGTCTGGATCTTCTTGTCGATGATCTCCGCCTTCAGGTTTTCCTGTGTCACGACCGCAGGCACGAACAGCTTCGAGGGCGTATCGTAGAGCGTCGTCTCCGCCTTGGGCTCGCTGCCGGACAGGAAGTCCATCGCCGCTTCGGCCGCGGCCGCCGCGACGATCTCGCTCGGCTTGGAGATGGTGTTGTACTGGTCGCCGGCGATGATGAGCTGCAGCGCGGCGATCGTCGCGTCGTTGCCCGTCACGGGCGGCACCGGATTGACGCCGGCCGCCTTGAAGGCCGCGATGGCGCCGCCGCCCGTGCCGTCATTGGCAGCCACCACGCCGAGGATCTTGTCGCCGAACCGCGTGATCTGACCGCTTGCCCATTGCTGCGCCTTCGGCGGCGCCCATTCCGGCGTGTCGTATTCGGCGAGGATCGGATAGCCGCTATTGTCGAGCCCCTCATGGATGCCCTTCTTGATGAGCCCGGCGGCGGCGTCTGTCGGCGAGCCATTGATCTCCAGCACGCCCTGGCCTTCCTTGGCGGTGACGCCCTTGTCCTTCAGGTGCTTGACCAGCGATTCGGCGATGGCCTTGCCGATGCCCTGATTGTCGAAGGATACGTAGAAATCGGCCTTGGCCTCGGGGATCGGCCGGTCATAGGCGATGACCTTGATGCCTTGGCCCTGTGCCATCTTCACCAGCGAGGTGGCCGCGGTCGAGTCGACCGGGTCGAGCACGATGACCTTGGCGCCCTGCGAAATGACCGAGTTGAACTGCTGCTGCTGGCGCGCCGCATCGGCGTCGGCGTTCTGGTAGATCACCTTGCAGGTCTCGCACAGCTTCTTCATCGCGGCAGCGAAGCCGGGATAATCGTGCTGCTCATAACGCGTCGAGGCCTGGTCAGGCATAAGGAAGGCGACCGTCGCGTCCTTCACTTCCGCGGCCTGCGAGAACATGGCTGTCGCACCGAGGAACGACAGCGCCAGCGCGGCAACGCCGGCAGATTTGAACGAGAGCTTTTTCATTCGGACTTCTCCCTTTCCGCAACGGATTACAGGAATGATGTTGTTCGTCATCGTCAAGACAAGTCTTCCCTTCCTTGAGAAGACCTGCCGCATCGACAGGCCGCTGGTGGCGGACCTGCATCGTTCTTCCAGTGCTGGTTTGCCTCCCTTGCTCCTTCCTCAGGCGGCGCGCGCCGCGTTGATGTTGCCCGCCAGAAGGCGCCTGAAACGCGAAGGCGACATGCCCTTCTCGGCCAGGAACTGGCGGTTGAAATTGGACAGATTGTTGAAGCCGACCTCGAAGCAGATGTCGGTGACGGTCGCTCGGCTGTCGCTCATCAGGATCTGGCAGGCGAGGTTGATGCGCAGCCGCTTGACGTACTGCACCAGCGACATGCCCGTATGGCGGCGGAAGGAGCGCGAGAAGGCGCTCTGCGACTGACCGGCGATCGCCGCCAGTTCGGACTCGCCGAAGGGGCGGGTCAGATTCTCACGGATGAAGGCCAGCGCCTTGTTCATGCCCGCCGACATGTAGCCCGAGGGATCGGGCAGGTAGCTTGGGCTGGAGAGCGGCCGCGCATCGCGATCGCGGCTCAATATCCCCATGATTGCCATGAAAAGCTCGATGCGGCGCACCCCCTTCGCCTCCATCATCTCTTCCATAAGGGGCGCCAGTTCCCTGCTCGTGCGATTGGCGAACAGCATGCCCCGCCGGGAGGATTCGAGCAGCGGACCGATGCCGGACAATTCCGGCAGCGCCCTGATGGCCCCGCCGACGAATTCCTCGCTGAACTGGATGATGCGGCCACGCAACGGAATGGTGACGCCATCCGGCAGGTCGCTCACCCAATTATGCGGCAGGTTGGGACCGGTGAGAACGAGATTGCCGGGCTCGAACTCGCCGATGAAGTCGCCGACGAAATAGCGGCCGTTGGTGGCGGCGACCTGATGGATCTCGTATTCGGGATGGAAATGCCAGCGGACCGTGTGGAACGGATAGCCGTGCGACCAAGCCTTGAAGGATTCGCCGCGCCGTATCTGGACGACCTCCAGGTCCGGTTTCATTTCGTTTCCTCCGGGGCGGCATGGCCGAAGCAATCCGCCCTGCTCCCGGTCGGCCGAATTTTGCTTCGGCTCTGACTGTAATATCGACGGTAGCGGCTTGCCCTATCTCGCGCCACCACGATTCCAGGGTCAAGCTGATACTTTTTTGACCTTGACTACATAAAATAGGCGAGATTTTCAAAGAAAATGGCTGGAAAGGCAGGTGCCCGCCGCATCGTTTTCCATCCTGCGAAGTAAGGTTAATGACGATAAGGGCGAGCGCGGCGGATTGACATAGGTTCGGCCCTTGTCCTTCACGAAAAGAATCATCATATTTCTCCGAGGCATGCTGGAGCCCCGCCAGCGGCGCCTGGGACGTAGCGCCCGACACCGGACGGGGCAGAAGCAACAGAGGAAAACATGGCTGATCTTCGCAACTATCAGTCCCGTACGGCGACCGCCCAGGGCCGCAGCGAGGCCTATATCGACCAGGGCCTTCGTTCGTACATGCTCCGGGTCTACAATCTCATGGCGCTCGGCCTTGCCATCACCGGCCTCGCGGCATGGGGTGCTTTCAGCTTCGCTGTAACGCCAGACGGCCAGCTTACGCAGTTCGGTGCCCTGATGTTCCAGAGCGCCCTGCGCTGGGTAGTGATCTTCGCGCCGTTGGCGCTGGTCTTCTTCCTGAGTTTCAGGATCAACTCGATGAGCGTTTCGGCGGCGCAGACCACGTTCTGGATCTACGCGGCCCTTGTCGGCCTGTCGCTGTCGGTGCTCTTCCTGGTCTATACGCAGACCAGCATCGTCAGGACGTTCTTCATCACCGCCACCGCCTTCGGCGCCTTGTCCCTCTACGGCTACACGACGAAGCGCGATCTCTCGGCGATGGGCTCGTTCCTGATCATGGGCGTGTTCGGCATCATCATCGCCTCGCTGGTCAATCTTTTCCTTGCTTCCTCGGCGCTGCAATTCGCCATCTCGGTGATCGGCGTCCTCGTGTTCGCCGGCCTCACCGCCTACGACACGCAGCAGATCAAGGAGATGTATTACGAAGGCGACGCCGAGGTCGTGGCCGGCCGCAAGGCCATCATGGGAGCGCTGAGGCTCTATCTCGACTTCATCAACCTGTTCATGTTCCTCGTGCAGTTCCTTGGCGACCGTCGCTGATAAAGCTGCATGCAGGAAGGACGATCGGGCGGTCTTCGGACCGCCCTTTTCTTTTGTGCGGGACGTTGCTTATAAAAACCGGTTTCCCGAGGCAGGCATGGCACAGATACGCAAAGCAGGGGCGGCCGACCTCGACCGCATAACCGACATCTACGCCGACGCCGTCCGGCACGGCACGGCGAGTTACGAGCTGGAACCCCCGGGCCGGGCCGACATGGAGGCGAGATTCGCCACGCTCGCCGGCAACGGCTTTCCCTACATCGTGGCGGAGGAAGACAGCGGCATCCTCGGCTACGCCTATGCCGGCCCCTTCCGTCCGCGCCCTGCCTATCGCTTCATCGTCGAGGATTCGATCTATGTCGCGCCGGAGGCCAAAGGCCGCGGAATAGGCAGGCTGCTGCTCGAAGCCCTCATCGAAGAGGTGAGGCGGCTCGGTTTCCGCCAGATTATCGCCGTCATCGGCGACGGCACGCCGGAAAGCGCCTCCGTTCGCCTCCACGAGAAACTCGGCTTCCACCATTCGGGCAGGCTCGAAGGAACCGGCTACAAGCACGGGCGCTGGCTGGACACGGCCTTCATGCAGCTCACGCTCAACGGCGGCGCGGCCATCCCGCCCGACCCGCAATCGTTTCCCGAGCGGCGATACCGGGAAGGCGGATAGCAACTGATCTTCACCATCGAGCTGGTGGATTGCAGCATGACCGAAATAATGGACAGGCGCCTTGTCAGCCGTGACGGAAGCATCGCTTCGTCTCGCTTGACAGGTCCGGGCGGCCGCCGGTAAATGCGCGCGACCGGTGGAACGGGGCTGTAGCTCAGTTGGGAGAGCGCATCGTTCGCAATGATGA
>JBDZVC010000274.1:0-5958 GCA_040255475.1 Phyllobacteriaceae bacterium
TCGCCGCGCTCGACAGCACCTTCCGCGACGTGCCGCCCTCGCGCATCGGCGGCGCCATCATGGTGACCGACGGCGAGGTCCACGACATACCGGCGAAGACGGGTTCCTTCCCGGCGCCGCTCCACGCGCTGATAACCGGCCGTGCTGACGAGCGCGACCGGCGCATCTTCTTCCAGAAGGCGCCGCGCTTCGGCATCGTCGGCAAGCCGCTAGAACTGACCTACAAGATAACCGATACGGCCGGCGGCGACGGCACCGTCAATGTCCGTGTGTCGGTGAACGGGGAGACCAAATCGTTCGACCAGGCACGGCTCGGCCAGGAAACCCCGATCTCGATTGAAGTGCCGAATGCCGGCCGCAACATCATCGAATTGTCGATCGACGCCGTCCCGGGCGAGATCAGCACGATCAACAACCACACCATCGCGCTGGTCGATGGCATCCGCGAAAACCTCCGCGTGCTCCTTGTCTCGGGCGAGCCGCATGCGGGAGAGCGCACCTGGCGCAACCTCCTGAAATCGGATGCCTCGGTCGACCTTGTCCACTTCACCATCCTGCGGCCGCCGGAAAAGCAGGACGGCACGCCGATCAACGAATTGTCGCTGATTGCTTTCCCGACACGCGAGCTTTTCGTCGAGAAGATCGAGGATTTCGACCTGATCATCTTCGACCGCTATCAGCATCGCGACGTGCTGCCGATCCTCTATTACGATTACATCGCCCAATATGTGGAAAACGGGGGGGCCCTCCTGATCGCCGCCGGCCCTGAATATGCCGGCGAGAATTCGATCGCGAAAACGCCGTTGATTTCGGCCCTCCCGGCCTTGCCGACCGGCGACATCATCGAAAAGGGTTTCTACCCGCGGCTGACCGAAACCGGCAAACGCCACCCCGTTACGCGCGGGCTGGAGGGCTCCGGCTCCGAACCGCCGCATTGGGGCCGCTGGTTCCGCGATATCGTGGTCGATCGTCCCCAGGGCGAGGTGGTGATGAAGGGTCCCGACAACCAGCCGCTTCTCATCCTCGACCGCAAGGGCAAGGGCCGGGTTGGCATGCTTCTGTCGGACCAGGGCTGGCTGTGGTCGCGCGGCTACGAGGGCGGCGGTCCGGACGTCGCGCTCTACCGGCGCGTGGCGCACTGGCTCATGAAGGAACCGGACCTCGAGGAGGAACGCCTGACCGCCGACGGCTCCGGCATGACCCTCACTATCCGCCGCCAGACTATGAAAGACGATCCGGGCGATGCGCGTGTCATCACGCCTTCGGGCAAGAAGCTGACGGTAAAGCTTTCCAAATCCGAGCCGGGCGTTTTCACCGGCAGCGTGGACACCAACGAGATCGGCCTCTACCAGATCGGCAATGGCGACCTGACCGCGCTCGCCCATGTCGGCCCGGTCAACGCGCCTGAATTCGCCGATCCGGTTTCCACGACCGAGAAACTCCGCCCCTTCGCCGAAGCGACGGGCGGCAGCGTGAGGCGGATCGCCGACGCATCCGGCAATATGAGCCTCCCCGGCATCGTGCCGGTGCGCAGTTCCGGTGATGCCTCCGGCCGCGACTGGATCGGCTTGAGGACCACCGGTGATAGTGTCCTGAAAGCCGTCGACCGCGTCCCGCTCTTCGGCGGCTTCCTCGGCCTGGCGCTGCTGCTCTTCGCCATGGGCGCCATGTGGTATCGCGAAGGGCGATAGACGGACCGACCTACACCACGGCCCGTGCCCGGTTCTCGTGGTCAAGCATGCCGGACAGGTTCGCAACCGCGCCCGGCGTGATCTCGTGCGCCAGCACGCGGTTGAGATCGACCGGACCAGGCATCGACAGTTGCCCGCGCGGCACGCGCTGGAAGCCGAGCGGCCCGTAATAGGGCTCGTCGCCGACCAGTATGACGGCGCCGATGCCGGCCTTCGCGGCCGCTTCGAGCGAAAGCGTCACCAGCCGCCGCCCGACGCCGATATTCTTCCATTCCGGCCGAACCGCGAGCGGGCCGAGAAGCAGCGCCCTGCCCTTTCCGGCCGCCACCCGCGTCATGCGCACCGATCCGATCACGGTCTCGCCCTGCATGGCGACAAAGGAAAGCGCGCGCTCATGAGGCCCGCCCTCGCGAATGCGATAGGCCGCGCGAGTGTAGCGGCCGGGGCCGAACGCCTCTTCGTTGATTTCGTCGATTTGCAGATCGTGTGCCGCCTGCTCCTGCAGGTAGGCGAAGTCGTTTGCCTTCATGGTCAATCGGTTCCGGTTCGAGAACGAGGTGCAGAATGTGTTCGGCGCGTCACGCGCCGGCGCCGGGTCAGGCGCGGATTCTTCGTCGCTCGAAACGGATGCTGGCCAAGGCTCTTCCTCCAGGGAAACCCTCCGCTAGACGATTTTACCCCGGCGCGCAATCGCCATTCGGATGAAATCGGGCACCTCACGCCGCAGCGGATGACGGACTGTTCAGGAACCAAAGGGTTGGGCCCGCCGCACCGACGGCCTAAATGGACAGGAGAGCAATGAAGGATGGTGTCATGGGACTTCTGGTCGACGGTGTCTGGACGGATAAATGGTACGATACGAAATCGACCGGCGGCCGCTTCGAGCGGTCCGAGGCTCCCTGGCGCGATTTCGTCACCGTGGACGGCAGTCCGGCACCCGGCAGGACGCGTGGCCTCAAGGCGGAGCCCGGCCGCTATCATCTCTATGTTTCGCTCGCCTGCCCCTGGGCGCACCGCACGCTCATTTTCCGCAAGCTGAAGAAACTGGAGGACGTCATCTCGGTCTCCGTCGTGCATCCCTTCATGGGCGAGAACGGCTGGACCTTCGAACGCGAAGAAGGCGCGACGGGCGACACGCTCTACGACCTCGATTTTCTGCACCAGATCTACACAAAGGCCGACCCGCATTATTCCGGCCGCGTCACTGTGCCGGTGCTGTGGGACAAGAAGGAGGAAACGATCGTCAACAACGAATCCTCCGAGATCATCCGTATGCTGAACTCGGCCTTCGACGAATGGGGCGACCGTTCACTCGATTTCTATCCGGCCCCGCTCCGCGCCGAGATCGATGCCGTCAACGCTTTCGTCTATCCGGCGATCAACAACGGCGTTTACCGGGCCGGCTTCGCGACCACGCAGGAAGCCTATGAGGAGGCGTTCGACACCCTTTTCGCGGCGCTCGACAAGATGGAGGAACGCCTGTCGCGGCAACGCTATCTGGTCGGCGACCGCCTCACCGAAGCCGACTGGCGGTTGTTCACGACGCTGGTGCGCTTCGACCCGGTCTATGTCGGTCATTTCAAGTGCAATCGGCAACGCATCGCCGACTATCCGAACCTGTCGAACTATCTGCGCGATCTCTACCAGACGCCGGGCGTGGCGGAGACGGTGAACCTCCACCACATCAAGCATCACTATTACGGAAGCCATCCGACGATAAACCCGACCCGTATCGTGCCGAAAGGTCCGGCGCTCGACTACACGGCCCCACACAACCGCGACCGCTTCAGGAAGGCGGCGTAGGGGAGGCAGCCGACCGGAAACGTCTTTGTTTCAACGAGTTCCGCCGCCCATATGAATCGATATATGAGTGGCGACCACCGGCTCCATCCACCTTTTTCCTTGCAAGGCGTTTTAGCCTTGTCTATTGAACCCGCCATGAACACGCGCCGCGCCATGCCTGTTTCGTCCGTCGCCTTCGCGACGGCGACCGTTCGCGCGCTTTCCTCTACCCTTCTTCTTCTCGGCCTTACCGGCGACCGTCGGGCTCGTTGAACAGGAGCACCCGGCGGTCGATGCGACGCCGACGCTCCTTCACAAATCCGTCCAAGGAAGAGCATAAGGCAAGCTGAGGCTTTGGAGCCCGCGCGCCGGAGGAACAAGATGAACCAGCACGAAAAGATCGTCCGCGCCAAGGGCATGCCGGACGCCGCCCGCAAATATCACCCCTACCCCACCATATCGCTCCCGGACCGCACATGGCCGGACAAGATCATCGATCACGCACCCGTCTGGTGCTCGGTCGATCTGCGCGACGGCAACCAGGCGCTCATCGACCCGATGGGCCACGACCGCAAGGCGCGCATGTTCCAGCTCCTGCTGGATATGGGCTTCAAGGAGATAGAGATCGGCTTCCCTTCGGCCTCGCAAACGGATTTCGACTTCGCCCGCTGGTGCATCGAGGAAGGCGACGTCCCTGACGATGTCGATCTGCAGGTGCTCGTCCAGTGCCGGCCGGAACTGATCACGCGCACCTTCGAAGCGCTGCAGGGCGCGAAAACACCGATCGTGCATTTCTATAATTCGACCAGTGAGTTGCAGCGCCGCGTTGTCTTCGAGAAAGATGTCGCCGGTATCAAGAAGATCGCCACCGACGCGGCGAAGATGATCACCGACATGGCCACGAAAACCGGCGGCGGTTACCGTTTCCAGTATTCGCCCGAGAGCTTCACCGGCACCGAAGTCGAGGTCGCGCTGGAAATCTGCAACGCTGTGGCGGAGATCGTGCAGCCAACGCCTGAAAACAAGCTCATCATCAACCTGCCCTCGACCGTCGAGATGGCGACGCCCAACACCTATGCCGACCGCATCGAGTGGATGTGCCGCAACCTCGACAATCGCGAGAACCTGATCATCTCGCTACACCCGCACAACGACCGCGGCACCGGCATCGCCACCACCGAGCTCGGCCTGATGGCCGGCGCCGACCGCGTCGAGGGCACCTTGTTCGGCAATGGCGAGCGCACCGGCAACGTCGATATCGTGACGCTGGCGCTCAACATGTACACGCAGGGCGTCGATCCGATGCTGGATTGCTCCGACATCACCCGGATGAAGGACATCTACGAATATTCGAACCAGCTCCGCATCCCGGAACGGCATCCTTACGTCGGGGAACTGGTCTACACTGCCTTCTCCGGCTCGCACCAGGACGCGATCAACAAGGGCATGAAGGCTGCGCAGAAGGCCAACAACACGCTGTGGGAGGTGCCTTATCTCCCGATCGACCCGAAGGATGTCGGCCGCAGCTATGAGGCGATCATCCGCATCAATTCGCAGTCGGGCAAGGGTGGGATCGCCTATATCCTGCAGGCGGATTACGGGTTGAACCTGCCGCGCGGGCTGCAGGTCGAGTTCAGCCAGGCAATCCAGGCCATCACCGACGCGGAAGGCAAGGAACTGCCCTCGAAACGCATCCACGAGGAGTTCCTGAAGCAATATGTCGACCAGCCCGACGCCCGGCTCAAATTCGTCGAGCATCGCACCTTCCCGACCCAGATCAGGGGCCAGAGGATCGTCGAGGCGACCGTCATCGACAATGGCAAGGAAGTGACGATCTCCGGTACCGGCACTGGGCCGATCGACGGTTTCGTCGACGCGCTTTCACGCCATGTCGGCATCCCGTTCTCGATCCTCGATTATTCGGAACATTCCATGCAGCGGGGCTCCAACGCAGCCGCAATCTCCTACATGGAGGTGGAATATCCGGACGGCCGCATCTTCGGAGCCGGCATCAACACCAATATTTCCGCCGCCTCCCTGGAGGCTGTGGTCTCGGCCGTCAACCGCATCCTTTCGCGCGGCCAGTAGGGTTGACATTGCTTTCTTCCCCCTCCCCTTTATGGGAGGGGCTAGGGGTGGGGGTATCCGACATACGCGATTATCCTGCTTCAACCGGGAGAAAGGAACGTGAACATCGTGGCAAACGCCGCGGGGCTGTGTTAATGATCTATTAACTGTGCACTGCGGAGTTTCCCCATGGCTGATGCTGAGGCCAGAGTAACGCCCATCGATCAGGCGAGAAGGCTTTCAGACGCCGTACGCGAGGCGAAGAACGCGGCCGCCGACCGCGACGACGTCGTCGTGGAAATCCGCGAAGCGAGCCGCGTAAGGCTCGAGTTGCTGGCGCAGGAACTACAGCCCGTGTTCGACGCGGTTCCAGCCGACAATGACTGGTTCGACTTCGCCATTTCCTCCGGCCTTCAGC
>JBDZVC010000027.1:0-31096 GCA_040255475.1 Phyllobacteriaceae bacterium
CCGCCGCCTCGGTCTTGAGCGTCGCGGTCGGGATGTTCCGGGGCGCCTTTTCCTGAAGGAGGAGCTCGGCCGATTCGATGACCGGGTCGCTGTGGAAGCGGTCGCGCATGCGTCCTTCGAAGACGACATTGGCGACCGCCGCGATCGACATGCCCGAATGGTGGGCGAAATAATTGTAGACGACGGCGTGATCGGTGCCTTCCGGCACGCGCTGCGGCGTGAAATCGACGGCATCGTGATAGCCGTAGCGCCCAAGCGCGCCCAGCCCGTTCAGCCGCTTCAGGTTCTGCACCGCCTCGCGCGGCATGAACTGGCTGGCGAGCAGCGTCGCATAAGGCGCGATCACCGTGTTGAGCGCCAGCCCGCGTTTCAGGCCGAGTCCCGGCACGCCGAAATTGGTGTACTGGTAGTTCATGTCCCGGTCGCGGGCGTTGAAGGCCGCTTCCGAGATGCCCCACGGGATACGCTTCTCGTGGCCGTACTGCATCTGTCGCTTGATGATGAGATGATGGGTCTGGTTGAGGAGGCCGCCCTGCGGCTCCTTCATCACCAGCGGCGGCATCAGGTACTCGAACATCGAGCCAGACCATGACATCAGCGCACCGCGGAAACCGATCTCCACGATCGGGCGGCCGAGATGGAACCAGTGGTCGGTCGGGATATCTCCCTTGGCGATCGCGAAGAGGCTGGCAAGCCGCGCCTCCGAGGCAAGCAGATCGTAGCAGGCCTCGTCGAGCTGGTGGTCGGCCATACGGTAGCCGATTGAGAGCAGCTTGCGGTCCTCGCGCAGGAGGAATGAGAAATCCATGCCGAAGGCAATCGTGCGGCAGCGCTTGGCCAGCGCCTTCAACCGCGCGCGGAAATCCTCGATCCTGGCTTCGTCGGTATGGGCGTCATCCACATGGGCATCGCAGGCGGCGGCGAGCTTGTCCGCCCAAAGCGCCAGGTCGCCACTCGCGGCGGATTCCGTCTCCTGGTTGATGGCGGCGGCGAGCTTGCGGATTTCGGCCGCCATGACGGCCAGGTTGATCGTCCGGACGGCGGCCATTTCCGGCTCGCGCTTGATCGCCTCGACCGCGCGGCGCATGCCGCCTATGCGGTCGCGCAGCCGCTGGCGGAGCGGACGCAGCGGACGACGGTCGTCGGGCAGCGCGTCGAGCGACTCGTCGAGGACGGTTACGACATCGATCAGGCCGTCGAAATCGCCTTCCATGTAGGCGGCGGGCGCCGTCGCCCATTCGTCGCATGCCGCTGCGATCGCGACGAGATGGCCGGCGAAATTGCCGTTGTCGACGGCGGAAATATATCTCGGGTGAAGCGGTTGCAGCGTTTGCGTATCGTACCAGTTGAAGATGTGACCACGGAACGTGTCGAGCTTGTCGATGGTATCGAGCGTATGTTCGATCCGTGAAATCGCCTCGCCCATGCCGATCCAGCCGAAGTCACGCGCCGCGACGGTCGAGAGCAGATAGACGCTGATATTGGTCGGCGAGGTCCGATGCGCGACCACCGGGTTCGGCGTTTCCTGGAAATTGTCCGGCGGCAGCCAATGATCGCCTTCCGTCACGAAGGTCTCGAAGAACAGCCATGTACGCCGCGCCGCCACCCTGAGCGCCTGCCGGTCTTCCGGGGCGACGACAAGCCGGTCTTCCGTCTCCGCCGAGCGGCTGACCAGCCATGCGAAGGCCGGCGAGACGAACCAGAAGATGGAGAAGATCAGCGCCACCAGCATGCCGCTCGAACCTGCCGCGAAGGGAATGGCAAAGCCGATCAGCGCGATGACGAGCGCGCCCGACATCAGTCGGTAATAGGAGGGCAGATCGTTGTTGCCGCGCTGCGCCTGAAGCGCCGTGCGCCATTCCAGAAGATGCTCGTGGCTGACGAAAAGCCTGTAGAACGTACGGACGATCGCATCGCCCATCAGCCAGGCCGAGTGCGCGATCAGCACCATACGGAGCGCGACCTGCGCCGTTCCTGAGGCGACATCGTTGCCGAATGTATGGAAATGGCCGCGCAAGGTGACGTTGGCGCGTTCAGGAAGGATGCCGGCGACGATGTCGAAGGTCGGCGCAACGAAGAGGATAAGGATCAAGAAGAGCTGCCATTGCGCGGCAAGCGCGAAAGGCAGAAGCGTCCATGCGGTGATCGAGGAAGCGACCCAGAAGATCGGCGTCAGCGTGCGACGCAGATTGTCGATCATCTTCCAGCGCGAGACCGCCGGCACGCCGCTGGCGGCGCCGAGGATGAACGGCAGGAGTTGCCAGTCTCCCCTCGCCCAGCGGTGATGGCGCGAGGCGTCGACGGAATAGCGCGTCGGATAGTCCTCGACGACTTCCACGTCGCTGACGAGAGCCGCGCGGGCGAGCGAGCCTTCGAGCAGATCGTGGCTGAGAACCGAATTTTCACCTATGCGCCCGGCGAGCGCGGCCTCCATCGCGTCGATATGGTAGAGGCCCTTGCCGGTGAACGTGCCCTCGCCATAGATGTCCTGATAGACGTCCGAGACTGCGAACACGTAAGGGTCCATGCCACGGTTCGCCGAAAACACGCGCTGGAAGAAGGACGCCTCGTCGCCGGTCGTCAGCGAGGCCGTGACGCGCGGCTGCAGAATCCCGTAACCGGAGCTTACGATACGGCGCGCCGCGTCGAAGACCGGGCGGTTCAGCGGATGCGCGAGCTTGCCGGCGAGCCGCTTCACCACGTCGCGCGTCGTGCGCGTGTCGACGTCGAGCGTCATGACATAGACGACGTCTTCCGGCAGCGGTGCTTCCGGCGTGAAGAAGGTCGTGTCGGCATCGCCGCGCAGGAGCAGATTCAACTCATGCAGCTTGCCGCGCTTGCGCTCCCAGCCCATCCAGCAGTGCTCGCCTTCATTGTAGAGCCGGCGGCGATGCAGGAGGTGGAAGCGCGGCACGCCTTCCTTCGGGTGGCGGGCGTTGAGTTCGGCGATCTTCTTGCTGGCATGGGCGAGGATCTCGAGGTCCGCCTCGCTCTGTTCCATCTGGCTGTCGGGCCAGTCGGAGAGCACGGCGAAATAGATCTCGCCTCGCACATTGGCGAGATAGTGCACTTCGAGATTGCGGACGATCTCCTCCACATCCTCGCGTGAACCAATGAGGGACGGGATGACGACGAGGGTCTTTGCATCGACCGGCAGTCCGTCCTTGAAATCATAGCCGACCAGCGTGGACGGCTTGAGGAAGAGAAGCGCGATCGTGTTGAAGAGCCCCACCGCGCCGTCCGCCGCCGGAATGGCGAGGATAACGAGCAGCAGGGCGAGCGAGGCGTCCGAAAGGCCGGCATCGGAAAGCGCGACCGCCGCCAGCCACAGGAAGAAGGCGGTCAGTACGACGACCGGGACCGCAAGTCCCAGCCATCCCGTCTTCCGATAGAAACGCAGGAAACGCTGGCCGAAGGGCAGCCGGTAGCCGATGGCCTTTTCCAGTTCGGGCCGGCGCGGCCCGGTGAGGAAGAAACCGATATCGAGCGGCGCGCCTCCTTCGCCTGCGCCAGCAGCAAGCTCGATGGCCTTCTTGGCCACGACATATTCGCTCTGGTCGGAGCGGCGGGCCAGCTTTTCGATGGTGTTGCGATACTGGTCGCGCGACTGGAAATCGAGATCGGAGAAGTTGGTATTGTCGCGAAGCAGCGAATCGATCTGGCTGACACCCTCGAACCAGGTCGTCCAGTCGGTGTCATTGACCATCCTCAGGCCGCGGACGATGTTGCCCATCGTCACGTTGCCGCTGGAGAGCGTCCGGTGTTCGGCGACGATCGATTCCTCAGCGTCGGTGCCGTGTTTTTCCAGCTCCGCTTCCAACCAGCTCAATGCCCGGCCGGAATTCTGCGAGCCGTCGCGCAACCGATAGAGAAGCTGGGTGGCGAAGGTGGTGTCGCGTGCATGGCGCGTATAGGCCGCTAGAAAGCGCTCGCGCGCGGCCTCGTCATCCGTGGCAAGCACGCGGTCGGCCACCTCGTTCGCCATCTGGCGCAGTTCGCGCGAACGGTTCACACGCAGCGCCAGCCGGCGGAGATTTTCCGTCAGCACGAAGCGCAGAAGCGTCGGTAGCGCCCATAGCTCGCCGATCCTGAGCGGCTCGACCGACTGAAAGCCTTGCACCATGGTGCGCAGGCTCTGGAGCATGACGGTGCTGTCGGTATGGGATACGTAGGCCCAGGCGATGGCAAGTACGCGCGGTATGCTCCGACCGCCTGGCGTTCTCACTGTCGGCAATTGCCGATAGAAGCGCGGCGGCAGGTTGCGCTTGACCTGGTAGATCGCCTCCTCGATCAGATAGTGGTTGTCCAGCAGCCATTGCGCCGCGGGCGTAACGGTTTCGCCCGCGCTCTGCGCCGCGTCGGTGATACGGTATACTTTGAGGATCGTATCGGCGATGGCATCGATGCGCGCGTGAAAATCGAGCCCATCAAGCTCGGAGTCGATGACCGGGCCGCCGCCGGCAAGGCGCGCCCCCAGTTCCCGAAGCGCTTCCTCGTGGAGATAGGTGGAGCGGATCGGCAAATCCGCGTCCGGCGGCATCGGATGAAGGCTCTCGGGCAGCAGGGCTGTCTTGTTCTCTACATTCATGAAACAGGCGTATCCGATCAGCCGGAGGTCCCCGGCGGCTTCCGGTAGAACCTATGGCATAAGCCATCAATGTCGAACCACAATCTTTTTCAGGCGGAGGCAATCCGCACGCGCGCTTACGGCCGAAGCGCGCTCGTCGCATCCCGAGACATTAAGCCAAAATAAAGGTCGCGCGACACATCGAACGCAAATCCCCGCCAGACCCAGGCTCCCACCACCCCTCTTACAAGCCGTTCCTAAGTTCCTACTACCGATCGGCCCGGGATGCCACGGCTCTCAGTGCCAAATAAGGCGTAGTGACCGGCTTTTGCTTTCCTGACCCAAAACACCAGCGTCGCAGCGGACCATCCTGAAATCGGGAAGAATGTAGCGGGTTGGGCGCCGCCTTCAGGCCTTGGCTACCGCACCGGCCCGCCATGGTCTATGACAGCAGGGTCAGAGGCGGGCGAGATGCGGTCCCGGAAGCCTCCGGACATATCACGGGGACATCCGTGCCGAACTACGACAGTCTGTTCAACGCTTTCGTCACCATCCTGGTGACCATCGACCCGCCCGGGCTGGCGCCGCTTTTCCTTGCGCTCACCACAGGAATGGATCGCTCGCAGCGCGGGCAGGTCGCGCTTCGGGCGAGCATCATAGGCTTTGCCGTACTCGTGCTTTTCGCCGTCGCCGGAACCGCGATCCTCGACATGTTCGGGATCACGCTGCCGGCTTTCCGTGTCGCCGGCGGGCTGCTTCTCTTCTTCATTTCCTTCGAGATGATCTTCGAGCAACGGCAGGACCGAAAGGAGAAAAGCGCGGAGGTGGCGATCACCAGGGATCTGATCCACAACATCGCCGCCTTTCCGCTCGCCATACCGCTGATCGCCGGCCCCGGCGCCATATCGGCGACCGTGCTGCTCTCCGGCGGTTTCCACGGCTGGGCGGCGCAGCTTGCCCTCGCGGCGATCATCTTCCTTTGCCTGTTCATCGCTTGGCTGGTCTTCAACCTTGCGGAGCGGATCGACCGCTTTCTCGGCCAGACAGGACGTTCTATCCTGACCCGTCTACTCGGCGTCATCCTGGCGGCGCTCGCCGTGCAGTTCGTGGCCGACGGCGTGAAGGCACTGATCGCCGCTTGACGGTTGTCCACATGTCGCAATTCCGCATCCTGGCACTATAGTGACGGGTGAACCGTTACCCGGAGCTCGATCCGATGGCCACAACGCGCCACCACGCAAAAGGCAGCCGCTTCACGGTGATCGCGGCCATCGGCGCCAACGGCGCGATCGCGGCGGTCAAATTCATCGCCGCCTTCTTCACCGGTTCGTCGTCCATGCTCTCGGAAGGCGTCCACTCGCTTGTCGATACGGCGAACGAGGCGCTGCTTCTTCTCGGCATCAGTCGCTCCAACCGGCCCCCGGACAAGCGCCACCCGTTTGGCTACGGCATCGAACTCTATTTCTGGTCCTTCGTCGTGGCGATGCTGATCTTCGCGCTCGGCTCCGGTGTCTCGATCTACGAGGGCGTACTGGCGTTCGGAGCCGGCCATAAGGTAGGATCGCCCATCGTGGCCTTCGTCGTGCTCGCCGCCGCCTTCGTCTTCGAGGGCATGTCATGGACGGTCGCCTATCGCGAATTCAACACGACGCGCGGCGAGCGGGGCTTTTTCCAGCATTTCCGGGCGCACAAGGATCCGGCCGTCTTCATCGTCCTGATGGAAGACAGCGCCGCCTGCATCGGCGTCCTGATCGCCGCGACAAGCCTCGCGCTCAGCCTTTGGACCGGCGACACGCGCTACGATGCGGCGGGCTCGATCGCGATCGGGATCGTGCTTGGCGTGACCGCCTATGTGCTTGCCTACGAGACGAAGGACCTTCTGATCGGCGAAGCGGCCAATCCGGAGCTTTCTGCGGAGATCCGACGGATGCTTCAGGACCATCCGGACGTGGAAACGGTCAACGAATTGAGGACTTTACATCTCGGACCGCACGAGATTCTCGCCGTCGTCAGCCTCGATTTCACAAACGGCATCCCCTCGGAACGGATCGAGACGACGGTCAGCGATCTCGAACGGAAAATCCGCATGCGCTTTCCCGACATCCGCCGCGTCTATATCGAGGCGCAGGATCGCCAGGGCCATCTCGCACTTGCCGAGCAGGCGGTGGCGGCCGAGGGCGCGCCGGGCGGAGCCTGAAGCCGCAGCGTGAGCCGGGCTAAGGATCAGTCCCCCGATACACGCGACAACGCCGTTTCCAACCGCTCGCTCGTGGCGCGGTATTCGTCCAGCTTCTCGCGCTCGGCCGCGACGATTTCCTCCGGCGCGTTGGCGACGAATTTCTCGTTCGACAGCTTCTTTTCGATGCGAGCGATCTCGTCGGACGCCTTGGCGATCTCCTTGCGCAGCCTCGCAGCCTCGGCGGCAAGGTCGATCAGTTCACCGAGGGGCAGGCAGGCGGTCGCCTCGCCAATGACGAGCTGCGCCGAGGCCTTTGGCGCCGCATCGGCAAAGGAAATATCGGAAATGCGCGCCAGCCGCCCGATCGCGGCCTCGTGGCGCGAGAGCCTTTCGCTGGTCATCTCCCCTGCCCCGACCACGACGAGCGGCGCCATGGCCGAAGGCGGCACGTTCATCTCGGCGCGCACAGAGCGGATGCCGGAGATGAGTTCGACGAGCCAGTTCATCTCGTCGGCGGCGGCCTTGTCCTCGAACTCGGGGGCAGGCCATGCCGCATGGCAGAGAAGCGACCTCCGCTCGCCATTCCCGGTCTCGGCCCAAAGCTCCTCCGTCATGAACGGCATGAAGGGGTGGAGAAGCTTGTAGATCTCGTCCAGCGCGAAGGCCGCGACCGCCTGGCTCTCGGCCTTCGCGGCCTCGTCGTCGCCCATGAAGACCGGTTTCAGGAGTTCGAGATACCAATCACAGAACGTATTCCACACGAAGCGATAGGCGGCACTCGCCGCGTCGTTGAAGCGGTAAGAGGTTACGGCGTCGGTGATCTGCCGCGCGGTGTCCGAAAGCTCGGTCAGTATCCAGCGATTGACCGTGAGTTTCGCCTCGTGCAGCACGAAATCATCGTTGCGCGCCACCCCGTTCATCCGAGCAAAGCGGGTCGCGTTCCAGAGCTTGGTACCGAAATTGCGGTAGCCGGCGATGCGGGCCGGATCGAGCTTCACGTCGCGCCCCTGCGCGGCCATGATGGCGAGCGTGAAGCGAAGCGCGTCCGCTCCGTATTCGTCGATCAGGCCGAGCGGGTCGATGACGTTGCCCTTCGACTTCGACATCTTTGCGCCGTTCTTGTCGCGGACCAGCGCGTGGACATAGACAGTGTGGAACGGCTCCTCGTCGGTGAAATGGAGCCCCATCATCATCATGCGGGCGACCCAGAAGAAGATGATGTCGAAGCCGGTGACGAGCACCGAGGTCGGATAATAGGTCGCAAGCTCCGGCGTTTTATCGGGCCAGCCGAGGGTCGAGAACGGCCAGAGCGCCGACGAGAACCAGGTATCCAGCACGTCCTCGTCGCGTGTCAGGATTTCGCCCGGCGCAAAATTCTCGAGCCGATCCTGCACCCAGGCCTTCCATGGCCCTTCAAGAGCAAGATAGTGCTCCACGGCCGCGTCGAGCGCCTCTTCCTCCGATTTCGCCACAAAGATATGCCCGTCCGGGCCATACCAGGCCGGAATCTGATGGCCCCACCAGAGCTGGCGCGAAATACACCAGGGCTGGATATTCTCCATCCAGTCGAAATAGGTCTTTTCCCAATTCTTCGGCACGAAACTGGTACGGCCTTCGCGCACCGAGGCGATCGCCGGCTTTGCAAGCGTCTCCGCGTCGGCGAACCACTGGTCGGTCAGCATCGGCTCGATCACCACGCCCGAGCGGTCGCCGAAGGGCTGCATGATCTTCTTTGCCTCGACATAAGGGGCGGCGTTGCCGTCGGCATCCTTGACTGTCACCGCCAGGCCTTCGGCGTTGATGGCCTCGACGATGCGCTTGCGCGCCTCGTAGCGGTCGAGACCCCGATATTCGTCCGGCACGAGGTTGATCGCATCCACTTCCGCCTCGCCCGGCAATTCGCCGGTACGGACGATCTCGGCGGCCTGGGCGGCACAGTCGGCGTAGGGCTCGCCGTCGTCGCGCATGGCGGCCACGCCGTTCATCAGGCGGTAGAGCGGGATCCGGTTGCGTCGGGCGACCTGATAATCGTTGAAGTCGTGCGCGCCAGTGATCTTGACCGCACCCGAGCCGAAATCCGGGTCGGGATATTCGTCGGTGATGATCGGGATCAGCCGCCGATGCTCCTTCGGACCGACCGGGATTTCGCAGAGCTTGCCGACGATCGGCGCATAACGCTCGTCCGAGGGGTGAACCGCCACGGCACCATCGCCCAGCATGGTCTCGGGGCGGGTCGTCGCGATGGAGATATAATCGCGCTCTTCCTGGAAGGTGACGTTGCCGTCGGCATCCTTCTCCACATAGGTGTAGGTCTCGCCGCCCGCCAGCGGGTACTTGAAGTGCCACATATGGCCGTCGACTTCGCGGTTCTCCACCTCGAGGTCGGAGATGGCCGTCTCGAATTTCGGGTCCCAGTTGACCAGCCGCTTGCCGCGATAGATCAGGCCTTCGCGATAGAGCGTGACGAAGACCTCGACGACGGCCTTCGAAAGCCCTTGGTCCATGGTGAAGCGTTCGCGCGACCAGTCGCAGGACGCACCGAGCCGCTTCAACTGATTGACGATCTGGCCGCCGGATTCGGCCTTCCATTCCCAGACCTTCTCGATGAAGGCCTCGCGGCCGAGTTCGCGGCGATGGATCTGCTGTTCCATCAGGCGCCGTTCGACGACCATCTGGGTTGCGATGCCGGCATGATCCATGCCCGGTTGCCACAGCACGTTCCTGCCGCGCATACGCTCGAAGCGGACCATAATGTCCTGCAGCGTATTGTTGAGCGCGTGCCCCATATGGAGCGAACCGGTGACATTCGGCGGCGGGATGACGATCGTGAAGGGTTCGGCGCCTTCTTCCGCCCCTGCGCCTGCGCGAAATGCGCCGGCCTCTTCCCAGCGGGCCGCGATCTTCGGCTCCACGCCGGCCGCGTCGTAATTCTTCTCAAGCATCGGGAGAGTTCCAGATTTTCCGGATATTCAAGGCTGGGTGTAAACCGGATGCACCGCCGCAAGTCAACTGCGGCGGCTTCGTCCACTGAATGCCGACGCGCAGTGCCTCTAAGGAAAGCGCCTCTTGGCGGTCGCAGTGGCAAGCACCTTGCCGGCGCCGTCAAGCGCCTCGACGGTCATGCGATAAGTATGCGGCGAAGGCGGGCACGGGCCGCGGTAGCGGAAGGCGCCATAAGGAAGCTTGCCATTGCCCGCATAGGCGACGGTGCCGCCGCCATGCGGATAATCCGGCGCATCGAGATCGGTCATATGGATACGCAGATTCTTCGTGCCGGACGGGGCGGCCGAAATCGTCATAGGCGGGGATTTCGGGTCGAAGCACTTTTTCGTCGGCCCCCAGGCAAAGCTGAGGCCCATGGCCGAAGCGGCTGTCGGCAGGCCGACCATCATCGCGAAAGCAAGCGCCGTGAAAGCAAATTTCCTCATCAGCTTTCCCTTTCGAGGGGAAATAGAGGACAGGCCGTTATTGTCTAACCGCGAGCGACCCGCTCGATCTCCTCGCGCACCAGACGCTCGACCAGCACCGGCAGGTTGTTGTCCAGCCAGTCCTGCAACATGGGCCGCATCATCTCCTCAGCGATTTCCTCGAAGCTGCGGCGACGATTTGTGGAAAAGGCTTCGGTCAGTTCCCCAAACGCAGCCGCAACCTGCCGCCCGGCCTGCTCGGAAAGGATGGTGGGCTTTGCCTCGAGCGTCTTTTCCTGCTTCGGCTCGGAAGTCTTCAAGGTGCCGAGTTGCTCGCTCAATTCCGCGATCATCTCTTCCTGGTCGAGACCACTCTCATCCGCGGCGCTTGCCAGCGCCTCCTCTACGGCGGACAGTTCCGCCTTTGGAAAAACCGGTTCAGCGGCTTCAGCCTTTGTGCCCCCGCCAAGGGAGGGCGTTGTCGCCCTGACTTCGGCCTGGATATCGGCAAGGGAAACCGGCGATACCGATCTTACCTTCTCGGCCTCATGCGCCTCGGCGCTTGCTCTGAGGTCGGCGCGGAAGCTTTCTACCTCGATGACGCTCCCCGTTCGAGCAGGCGCCGCTTCTTCCGCCACTGCTGTCGCGGTTTCGTCCGTCTGCTGCCGCTGGGTATCGCTGTCCTCGATGATCCTGCGGATCGACGCGAGGATCTCTTCCATCGAAGGTTCGCGCTGTGCGCTGTTGTTCGCTTGAGCCATCGTCACCTTAGCCGCCCCTTGTGACCGTTTCCAGCGATGCTGCGCCACGGGTCGCAGCGCCGAATCACCGATAACAGCGTAACCGACCGATGCGCGCGTGAGAATCCCCCGCTTTTGGCAGGAGTGCCTTTGTCACAGGGAATAGCTTCTATCGCGGAGCGCTATGAGCGCACGACGGAGATCGATGAACTCAACGCCCGTCCGGCGTGCGCAGGCCGTACCACTTGTCCTTGACGGCGTTGTAGTGCTCTTCGGGGTGGTACTCGGCGACCTGCAACCCGAGTCGACCGGCCGAAAGCCTGCCTGTCGCCGACAGGATGGCATAACTCGCCACCACCAGATCGCGTTCGGCGCTGACCTGGTTGATCTGCGCGGAGATGAGATCGGCTTGCGAGTTCAAGACGTCGAGCGTGGTCCGCTGCCCCACATTGCGTTCCTCGATGACGCCATCCAGCGCAAGCTGCGCCGCCTTCACGGCCTCCGCATTGGCGCGCGTCGATTCTTTCGCGGCCTCGTATTGCGACCACGCGGCGGCGACGGCAGCGCGGACCTGGTCGCGACTGACGTCCACCTGGATACGCGCCTGCCCCAGAGATTCCTTCGCCTGGCGGACCTGGGCCGATGCCCGGCCGCCCTGATAGATCGGCACGGTCAGCGACAGGCCTACGCTGGCGGAGTTATTCCACCCGTTCGGGTTGACGGAACTGGCTGGAGACAGGTGATTGTAATCGCGGCTCAGTCCGGCCTGCGCGGCGATGCTCGGCAAAAGCGTGCCTTCGGCCGATTTCACGGAGAACTCAGAGGCGTCAACCAGCGCCTCGGTAGCACGAATGGCTGGGTGCTCCGTCGCCGCGACCGCGAAGGCGGATGCAAGGCTTGATGGAAGCAGTTTCGTGACCGGTCGTGCCGGCTGCAACTTGCCCGGCTCGTCGCCGATGATCTGATGATAAGTGGCGGCGTCGGAAAGCACTTGCGCGCGCGCAGCGCTCAACTGCGCGATAGCAAGCGCCTGGCTCGCCTGCGCCTGCGCCACGTCGGTGCGCGTGCCCTCGCCGACGTCCAGCCTCGATTTTGCCGCCCGCACCTGCTCGTTCAGGAAGGCGAGGTTGCGTTCCCTGAAGCTCGCGATCTGGCGGCTCAGAATCACGTTCATATAGGCACTGGCCGCGTCGAAGAGGGTCGTTTCCTGCGTATTGCGCAAATTCTCGCGCTGCGCCCGGACCTGCGCCTCCGCGCCGCGGACATTGTTCAATGTCTGGAAGCCGTCGAAAAGCGTCTGCTGGATGGTGACGCCGAAGCCGCCAGTCGTCAGGCGAGTGCCCGACTGTATGCCAATGCCACTTCGCGAAGCATAATTGATGTCGCTCGAGCCCGTAACGGTGGGACGCCAACCGGACTTCGCGATCGCCACGCCCTCATCCGTAACGCGGACACCAGCACGGCCCGCATTGAGGGTAGAATTGTATTGATAGGCCTTCGTCAACGCGCCGAAAATCGTTTCGGCCGAAGCGGCCGAAATCCCGGTTCCGCCGACCGAAAGAAGAAGAGCGGCGGCTATACTGTAGCGAACAAGCGACACAACCTACCTCACGTCCGTTTGGCGCGGATGCCCCGGCCGAATTCCTACTGAATGCCGACGACGACCTGTCTGTATTGTGGCCGCTGCCGTCCCGGTTCCCCTGTCGAAGCTCCCTACTCGATACTCGACGCTTCCAACTCCCCCACGCTCAGAACTCGAACACCGGTATGCGCCGGAATCCGGGAAGTGGCCGGATCGCGGCGTTGAAAGCGCGGCGGCACGAAACCACACCGCCCTCCTTCACGCAAATGCGTGCAATGCCGGCATTGCCCTCGCCGGTGACGGCAACCAGCCGTCCGCCCTCGTCCAATTGCCCGAAAAGCGCCTCCGGCACCTCGTCCACCGCTCCGCCGACCACGATTACGTCGTAAGGACCATTTTGTGGATAACCACGCTCAAGCGCCCCCTCCACGATCGTTACATTGCCGATTCCGAGCTTCGCAAGCGACGCGCGCGCCGACTCGGCAAGATCGGCTTCGCATTCGAGCCCGTCGACCGATGCAGCAAGCTGGGAAAGCACGGCGGATGAGTATCCGGTGCCACAACCGACATCGAGCACCCGATCCGCAGGGCCGATGGCGGCAAGCTGCACGAGCTTGGCGAATGGCGCCGGCTCCATCAGATAGCGCGGGTGGCCGGAGGCCGTGGGGATATAGATATCCTCGTCGAGATAGGCGAGCGGGCGGCGTATGGCGGGGAGGAACGCCTCGCGCGGAATAGAGCCCATGGCCGTGAGAATACGCGCGTCGGTTATGCCGGTGGTGCGCAACTGGCCATCCACCATCTTTACCCGCAGATGCGCATATTCGGCTGTCATCACTGTTTCGGCTCGTCCCCAGGCGCCCGTCGCGCCACACTGAATATAGCGGCTCGGAGGCCGTCTTGGAATAGGAGCGCCCCGAACCACCCCGTGGGCCGACCCGCCCAAATCACGGCGATCCTCGCGAGGGGTGTGGCAAAATTAGCGTTTGCGGTCAATAAATGACTGAACCGGACGCATACAGCATCCTTCGTCGTGTTGCAGAAATACCCCACGACCGAACGCTCGATTCGGACCGCCGCGGCGACCGGTGATGCCTCAGGAAAACCGGCGGGAACCACCTTGATGCAGTTCAGAGTGAATGCGAGCCCGGAACGAGACCTGTGGCGCATGACATGTTCTATACCCCTGCTCATATTAAGGTCCGGTTTATGTCGAAGCCGAGTCACTCGCTAATCTGGTGTCGCGAGGACTGGATCAGAAGCGTCATGCGGTCGGCTGCGAATCGGGTCAGCGAATATTGGATCGGGGCGCCGTCCGGATCGACGTTCAAGGCGCGCGTGAAGAGCACGATGGCGCCGGGCGACAAGCGCAATTCCCGCGTATCCGCCTCATCGGCATGACGGGCTTCGATCTGCGTACAGGCCCGGCTGTAGTCCGCCACACCTGAACGCCTCAACGCCTCGGTGATCGATCCGGTTCGGGCGAAATACCCGGCGATATCGGGAAAGCGCGTCGCGCTGAACCAGAAGGTGGCACGTGAGACGGGAGTGCCGTCGGCGCTTCCGAGGACTTCAAGGCGAATCGTCTCCTCATCCGGGCGCAACCCCAGCGCATCGGCGATTTCCGGTGAAGCCGCCTCGCGACGATGGTCCAGAAGTTCGCTCCCTAGATCGTGGCTCTGACCTTCCAGCCCCGCGGAAAACCGTGTCTTTTCTCCGATCGGGTAGACCAGCCGCTTCTGCCTGCGCACATAGGTGCCTCTGCCCTGCTCGGCGTGCAGCACGCCTTCATGCGCCAGTGCGGAGATTGCCGCACGCACCGTATGGCGATTGACCCCGAAACGTTGGGCGAGATCGGTCTCCGGCGGCAGCCGTCCATCCGGGTCCGCGAGATCCGATGCAATGCCCAGGCGTATGCGATCGGCGATCTGCCGCCATAGCGACACGCCCGCACCCCTCTGCAAGCCTGATGATCCAGCCATTCCCTCTTCCCCTTCTGTCATGTGCCCGTCATCGAAGGCCCGTAGAAAGGAGGTAACTTATCTATTTGTCTATATCAACGGATGAATTCGGAAAGAACATGGCGACGACCAAGACCATTACCGCGAGAAAAGACCGTATGGCGGTTCTGGCACAGAGCGCCAATACCAGATTGCGGGAGTTATGGCCGACGCTTGGTATCGACCCGACTTATCGCCTGCTGCGCGGACCGGAATTCGGCCTCGTCATGCTGCGCGGCCGTATCGGCGGCACGGGCGAAGCCTTCAACATCGGCGAAGCGACCGTCACGCGTGCCAGCGTGAAGCTGGAATGCGGCGCCGTCGGCCATGCCATGATGCTGGGACGCGAGCCCGCCAAGGCCGAACTGTCCGCCCTCATCGACGCTGTGTGCCATGACGCCGGGATGGCCGCTCGCGTCGATACAGGCCTGATCGAGCCGATCAAGTTAGAGCTGCAGGCGGTTGACGATACGCGCCGCGGCCAGACTGCGGCCACGCGTGTCGATTTCTTCACCATGGTCCGGGGAGAAGACTGATGCTTGCCGAGGCCAGCACGCTCGAGGGTGGCTTTGCCAACCCGGTGCTCGATGCACAATCGGTGTTCCGAGCCTTGATGGATGCCATGGCGCGGCCGGGCAGCATCGCGCGTATCGATTTGAGCATGGCACCACCGGCGCCTATGGAGAGCGTGGCGGGCGCCGTGGCCTGCGCTCTGATCGATGCCGACACGCCGTACTGGCTGGATGGCCCGCTCGACAACGAAGCACAGAGGTCATGGCTGGCTTTCCATACCGGAGCACGCCCGGCGGCTTCGATGTCCGAAGCTGTCTTCGCCCTCGTGGCCGCCCCCTCGTCCATGCCTCCGTTCGAGCGCTTCGCCCAGGGCTCGCAGGAATATCCGGATCGTTCCGCCACGCTGGTGCTACAGCTCGAAGGTCTCGAAGGCGGGGTGCCCCTGACCTTCCGGGGACCGGGAATCAAGGACCGGGTGACGATTGCACCGCGCGGGCTGCCCGCCGATTTCGCCGCGCAATGGCATGCCAATCGCAACCGTTTTCCTTGTGGCGTCGATCTCATTCTCACGGCGGGAAATGCGCTCGCCTGCCTGCCGCGTTCGGCGCGGCTGATCCCGGGGGAGGCCTGACCGATGTATGTCGCGGTCAAGGGCGGAGAAGCCGCCATCGACAACGCCCATCGCCTGCTGGCCGACCGCCGTCGCGGCGATCGCTCGGTTCCGGCGTTGAGCCTCGACCAGATCATGGAACAGCTTGCACTCGGTGTGGACCGGGTGATGAGCGAAGGTTCGCTCTATGACCGCAGGCTGGCCGCGCTCGCCATCAAGCAGGCGCGCGGCGATTTGATCGAGGCGATCTTCCTCGTGCGCGCCTATCGCACGACCCTTCCGCGCTTCGGCTATGCCGAGCCGGTCGAGACGGGTCGAATGCTGGTCGAGCGTCGTATCTCGGCCTGCTACAAGGACCTGCCCGGCGGGCAGTTGCTCGGCCCGACATTCGACTACACACACCGCCTGCTCGACGAGGAACTGGACGGCGATCCGGAAGTCGAGGCCGGCAGGACGCGAGAAGGAGCGGCCGAGCCGGTCGCACGCGTCGCCGATATCCTCGACGGCGAAGGGCTCATCGAGACCGACGGCGATCTTTCCCCGACCGAACCCGGTGACATCAACCAGACCCCGATGGAGTTTCCGCTGTCGCGCCCCATGCGGCTGCAGAGCCTTGCGCGCGGCGATGAGGGCTTTCTTCTGGCGCTCGGCTATTCGACGCAGCGTGGATATGCCCGCTCCCATCCTTTCGCCGGCGAAATCCGGATTGGCGAGGTCGAGGTGGAAGTGTTTGTCCCGGAACTTGGTTTCGCCGCCCCTCTCGGCCGCGTCCAGGTTACCGAATGCCAGATGGTGAACCAGTTCAAGGGTAGCGCCAAGGCCCCGCCGCAGTTCACGCGCGGCTACGGGCTCGTCTTCGGCCAGTCGGAGCGCAAGGCGATGGCAATGGCGCTGTGCGATCGGGCACTGCGGGCGGAAGAGCTCGGCGAGGACATCGTCGCACCGCCGCAGGACCAGGAATTCGTCATCTCCCATTGCGACAACGTCCAGGCAACCGGGTTCGTCGAGCATCTGAAGCTGCCCCACTACGTGGATTTCCAGGCGGAACTCGGGCTCGTCCGCACGATGCGGACCGAATATGCGGCGCGTCAGTCGGAAAGCCGACCCGATGACGTGCCGGCTGGCGAAGTGCAGGAGGCTGCCGAATGAACGCGCCCACTTACAACTTCGCCTATCTGGACGAGCAGACCAAACGCATGATCCGGCGCGCGATCCTGAAGGCGATCGCCATTCCCGGCTACCAGGTGCCCTTCGCCAGCCGCGAGATGCCGATGCCCTATGGCTGGGGAACGGGCGGCGTGCAGGTCACCGCCTCGATCCTCGGTCCGCTCGATGTCCTCAAGGTCATCGACCAGGGCGCCGACGACACCACCAACGCGGTCTCAATCCGCAAATTCTTCCAGCGCGTCACGGGCGTGGCAACAACGACGCACACCGCCGACGCGACTATCATCCAGACCCGCCACCGCATCCCGGAGGCTCCGCTCTCCGAAGGGCAAGTGCTCGTCTACCAGGTGCCGATACCCGAGCCGCTGCGCTTCCTCGAGCCGCGCGAGACCGAGACGCGCAAGATGCATGCGCTCGAGGAATACGGGCTGATGCATGTGAAACTCTACGAGGACATCGCCCGCAACGGCCACATTGCCACGACCTATGCCTATCCGGTGAAAGTCGAGGGCCGCTACGTCATGGACCCATCGCCGACGCCGAAATTCGACAATCCGAAGATGCATATGTCGGCGGCGCTGCAGCTCTTCGGAGCCGGCCGCGAGAAGCGCATCTACGCACTGCCGCCCCATACCGAAGTCGTCAGCCTCGATTTCGAGGACCATCCATTCGAGGTGCAGCGCTTCGAGCAGTGTTGCGCGCTGTGCGACGCTGACGGGGTCTATCTCGACGAAGTCGTTCTCGACGATGCGGGACGGCGCATGTTCGTCTGCTCCGACACCGATCATTGCGAAACGAGACGCGACGAAGGCTTTCGCGGCGAACTTTCCGGGGAGGCCGCGCAATGACCGTCAGTCTTCCCGCAAAGAGCGTCACGGATATGGAAAGCCAGGCGCTGCCGCTCCTGTCGGTGCGCTCCATGACCAAGACCTATGGTGACCGCATCGGCTGTGCCGATGTCAGTTTCGACGTCTGGCCGGGCGAGGTCATGGCCGTCGTCGGCGAGTCCGGTTCCGGCAAGACGACGCTTCTCAACTGCATCTCGACCAGACTTGAGGCGAGTTCGGGCACCGTGTCCTACCGCATGCGCGGCGGCGAAATGCGCGATCTCCTGAAGACAGGTGAAGCCGAGCGGCGCTTCCTGCAGCGCACGGATTGGGGGTTCGTCCATCAAAATCCGGCGGACGGCCTGCGCATGACCGTTTCGGCTGGGGCCAATGTCGGCGAGCGGCTGATGGCCGTGGGCGACAGGCACTACGGCAAGATCCGTGCGACCGCCACGGACTGGCTCGGACGGGTCGAGATCAGCGCCGACCGCATCGACGACCAGCCGCGCGCCTTCTCGGGCGGCATGCGCCAGCGATTGCAGATCGCGCGCAATCTCGTGACCGCGCCGCGTCTCGTCTTCATGGACGAGCCGACCGGCGGCCTCGACGTCTCGGTGCAGGCGCGGCTGCTCGACCTCCTGCGCGGCCTCGTCCACGATCTCAGCCTCGCCGTCATCATCGTCACGCACGACCTCGCCGTGGCGCGCCTCCTGTCGCACCGGATGATGGTGATGAAGGAAGGCCGCGTCGTCGAGCAAGGGCTGACGGACCGCCTGCTCGATGATCCGCAGGCGCCCTACACGCAACTCCTCGTCTCTTCGATCCTGCAGGTCTGAGGTCCCGTGATGCCCGCCGCACTCGTCGTTTCCGGCCTCGCAAAATCCTTCATCATGCATCTGCGCGGCGGCGTCGAACTGCCGGTCGTAGAGCGCGCCGCTTTCTCGCTGCATTCCGGAACGTGCTCCGTCCTCGGAGGCCCGTCCGGTGCCGGCAAGAGCTCCATCCTCAAGATGCTCTACGGCAATTATGCCGCCAGCGCCGGCAAGATCCTGGTGCGCCATCGCGGACGGGAGGTCGATCTGGTTGCCGCCGAGCCCCGCGCAATCCTTGAGATACGCCGTGAGACGATCGGCTATGTCAGCCAGTTCCTGCGCGTGGTGCCGCGCGTCGGTGCGCTCGACATCGTCGCCGAACCGCTCGTCGAACGTGGGGCGGACCGGCGAGTAGCCACGGTGCGCGCCGGCGAACTACTTTCACGGCTGAACCTTCCTGAGCGCCTGTGGGCGCTGCCGCCCACCACTTTCTCCGGCGGCGAGCAGCAGCGCGTCAACATCGCGCGCGGGTTCATTACCGATCATCCGATCCTCCTGCTCGACGAGCCGACGGCATCGCTGGACGCGGTCAACCGGGCGGTGGTGGTCGAAATGATCGCGGAGAAGAAGCGCGCCGGCGTGGCCCTGCTCGGCATCTTCCACGACGCCGAAATCCGCAATGCGGTGGCCGACGTGATCATCGACGTGACCAGTTTCGCTCCGTCCGCAAAGGCAGCATGACATGGCCCGCTTGTCCGAAATCCCCGTCATCCACCCGACCGCTCTCGTCGAGGATTGCCGGCTCGGCCGGTATACCGAAGTGGCGGAAGGCGGCCGCCTGGTCGACACCGAACTCGGTGACTATTCCTATGTGATGGAGAACTGCCAGAGCTGGTGCGTCACCATCGGCAAGTTCGCCAACATAGCGGCTTCGGTCCGCATCAATGCGACGCACCATCCGATGTCGCGCCCGACGCTGCACCACATCACCTATCGGGCCTCAGACTACTTCGACGATGCCGAGCATGAGGCTGAGTTCTTCGCGGCACGACGTGCACGGCGCGTGTTCATCGGCCACGACACATGGATCGGCCATGGCGCGACATTGCTCCCCGGCGTCACGATCGGCGATGGCGCCGTGGTCGGTGCAGGTGCCGTCGTCACCAGGGACGTGGCGCCTTACACGATCGTCGGCGGCGTGCCGGCGCGGTTCATCCGCGAGCGTTTCCCGGGCCGGATCGCGGAGCGCATGCGCGAACTCGCCTGGTGGGACTGGCCGCATGCCCGCCTGCGCTTCGCGCTGGACGATTTTCGCAAGCTGGGTGCCGAAGAGTTTCTGGAGAAATACGAAGACGCCGAATGGCCGATCTCCGCTGTGGAATGTCACGGAACTGACATCGCCCCGACAACTGAGCTTCATGCGGCAAACCTAGGCTCGTGACGGAACCTTGGATCGGCGCGGCATGACGCCAGCATCCAAAGCCCATGAACCCGCATCACAGAATCGTTCGAATTCTTGATTGCATGGAAAGAGCGAGCCGATGACCGCCATCTCCGTCCGGAACCTGTCCAAGAGCTTCGGCAAGAAGCGAGCCTTGGATGATATAAGCATCGAGATCAAACGCGGCGAGATGGTAGCGCTTATCGGCGCCTCCGGTTCCGGCAAGAGCACGCTGATCCGGCACATATGCGGGCTCGAAACCGCCTCCCCCGGGCGCAGCAATGTCGAGATCCTGGGAAGGTCGATCCAGGACGGTGGAAAGCTGACAGGCTCGGCGCGCGAGATACGCAGCCGCGTCGGTGTCGTCTTCCAGCAGTTCAACCTCGTCGGCCGCCTTTCCGTGCTCTCCAATGTCTTGTTCGGTAACCTCGGCCGCATACCAGGCTGGCGGGGCACACTCGGCCTCTTCACGGCCGAGGAAAAGAAGGCAGCGCGCGAGGCGCTGGCTCGCGTCGGCATCCCCGAAGTCGCCTGGCAGCGCGCATCGACCCTGTCGGGCGGCCAGCAGCAGCGTGCCGCGATCGCGCGTACGCTTATCCAGCGCTCGGACATCCTTCTTGCGGACGAGCCGATCGCCTCGCTCGACCCTTCTTCGGCCCGCCGCGTCATGGAGATCCTCGCCGCCGTCAATCGCGACCAGGAGATCACCTGCGTCGTGTCATTGCATCAGGTCGAATATGCCCGCCGCTATTGCCCGCGCACGATCGCGTTGCGCGACGGACGTATCGTGTTCGATGGCCCGTCTTCAGAGCTCACGAACCGGATGCTGGTCGAACTCTACGGGTCCAATTCCGAGGAACTGATTTTGCCGGAAGCGCCGATGCAACCGGCGAAACCGAAGCGCGCAGCGCCAGTGGGTCGCGCTCCGGCCTTTGCGTAGCTCAACACCAACAGGGAAGCAGATTCATGAACGCCATCACAAAGAGCGCGGCGGTGGCCGCCTTTGCCCTCCTGCTGTCAGGCACCGCCTATGCGGAAGAGGTCAATTTCGGGATCATCTCGACCGAATCCCAACAGAACCTGAAGCCGAAATGGGAGCCTTTCCTCGCCGACATGGAAAAGGCCACCGGCTACGAGATCAAGCCGTTCTTCGCTTCCGACTATTCCGGCGTGATCGAGGGCATGCGCTTCGGCAAGGTCCAGCTCGCATGGTTCGGCAATAAATCCGCGATGGAAGCGGTCGATCGTGCCGGCGGCGAGATCTTCGCTCAGACCGTCAGCGTCGAAGGCAATCCCGGCTACTGGTCGCTGATCATCGCGCCGAAGGACAGCAAGCTCTCCTCGATCGACGATCTCCTGAAGTGCGACAAGTCGCTTAATTTCGGCCTCGGCGACGTCAACTCGACGTCCGGTTATCTCGTTCCGACCACCTTCATCTTCGCCGCGAACAAGGTCGACCCGAAGGAATGCTTCAAGACGGTCACCAACGCCAACCATGAAACCAATGCGATGGCCGTCGCCAACGGCCAGCTCGATGCGGCTGCCAACAATACTGAAAACATGGAGCTGATCGAGAAGAACCAGCCCAAGGCCTACGCCAACATCAAGGTGATCTGGAAATCGCCTCTCATTCCGTCCGACCCGCTCGTCTGGCGCAAGGACCTTCCGCAGGAGATGAAGGACAAGATCAGGAACTTCATCCTCACCTATGGCACGGACAAATCCTCGGGCGATGCTGCCAAGGAAAAGCAGATCCTTGCCGAACTCCAGTGGGCTCCGTTCAAGGAATCGAACGACGAGCAGCTTCTCCCGATCCGGGTGATGGAACTCACCAAGACGATCGCAAAGCTGCAGGCCGACAAGAACATCTCGGACGCCGACAAGAAGGCCCAGATCGAGAAGCTGGAAGCCGAGAAGACGGCTTACGAGCAGAAGCTCAAGTCGAAGCAGAGCTGATTTCACATTTCGCTCCGGCCGGCCGCCATCGCAGCGGCCGGCCGCCCACTTTCGGGATCGTATGATGACCGACACCAGCAGCACAGCCTCCGCCAGACCGGCTCCGGCCGAGATCGAGCCTAACTGGACGCGAAGCAGAGGGACGGCGATATGCTGGATCGCGCTCGCGGCTCTCCTGGCATGGAGTTGGGGGCCCGCCGAGATGTCGAACTGGCCCCATTTGTTCACGGACAGCGGGGACATGGCGCAATACGCCACGGAATTCTCGCATCCCGATTTTTCCGACTGGCGCTACTACGCCCGGGAGATGATCGTGACGCTCCAGATCGCGCTCTGGGGCACGTTTCTCGCAGCCGCGTTCGCGGTACCGCTCGGCGTTCTCTCCGCGAGAAACATGGCGCCGTGGTATATCGTGCAGCCGGTGCGCCGTGTCATGGACGCGTGCCGCTCGATCCACGAACTGGTCTTCGCGGTGCTCTTCGTCGTTGCCGTTGGCCTCGGCCCCTTCGCCGGCGTGATGGCCCTTTTCGTCCACACCACCGGCATTTTCGCCAAGCTGTTCTCCGAAGCGGTCGAGGCCATCGACGCGCGGCCGGTCGAGGCTATCCGCTCGACGGGCGCATCGCGGCTTCAAGAAGTCCTGTTCGGCGTAGTGCCGCAGGTCATGCCGCTCTGGATTTCCTTTACGCTCTATCGCTTCGAATCGAATGTGCGCGCCGCCACGGTGCTTGGCGTCATCGGCGCCGGAGGCATCGGTCAGGTCCTGTTCGAATCCATCCGCGGCTTCTACTACCCGCAGGCTTCGGCAATGCTCATCATCATGCTGGTGACGGTCTCCGTCCTCGATTTCGTGTCACAGCAAATGCGCAAGCTGTTCCTGTGATGCGGTACGCCCTCTACTTCACACCCCCGCGCGATCATCCCTTGACGGTGGCGTGTTCCCGCTGGCTTGGCCGCGACGCTTTCACCGGTGAGGAAACCGATATCACCGGGAAGCCTGGCCTCGACGCAGTGGAACTGTCGGACTGGACCGCCGAGCCGCGGCGCTATGGCTTCCACGCCACGCTCGTTGCCCCGTTTCGGCTTGGGTCGGATTTTGGCGAGCGGGATGTGCTTCGTGCGGCCGATGCCCTCGCCGACGGCTGCGCCCCCTTCGCCTTATCGCTCGCAATCGCGCGGCTGGGAAATTTTCTCGCTCTTGTGCCGGCTCGCTCGAACACGGAGGTCGAGGCTCTCGCCGGTACCGCCGTCGATCGTTTCGACCTGCTTCGCGCCTCGCTCACGGACAGCGAGATCACACGCCGCAGGCCCGAACGGCTGAGCGAGCGGCAACGCGCCTATCTGCTTCGTCATGGCTATCCGTATGTGAAGGAAGAATTCCGCTTTCATATGACGCTGACAGGCCCTGTCTCCGAAAAGGAAGCCGACCGTATCGAGCCGGCCCTGCACGAGATCCTCGCCCCCCTGCTGGCCTCGCCGGTCGAAATCGACTCCGTCGCAGTCTTCACCGAGCCCGAAGCCGGCGCGCCGTTCACAGTCCACAGTATCCATCGCCTTGACGCTGCCGAGAGCAGAAAGACCGCCTGAAATGTCACGCGAAACAATCCTCAGGAATGCCCGGGTCGTGCTGGAAGACGAGATTGTCACCGGCTCGGTAATAATGCGGGATGGGCTTATCGCCGGCGTCGATACCGGTAATTCGGCCACCGGCGAGGACATGGAGGGGGATTATCTTGTCCCCGGTCTCGTCGAACTCCACACGGACCATCTGGAGCAGCACTACGCACCGCGTCCGGGCGTCCTTTGGGACAGCATCGCCGCATTGCAGGCGCATGATGCGCAGGTCGCCGGCTCTGGCATCACCACGGTCTTCGACTGTCTCCGCCTCGGCTCTGACGAGGATGGCGGCTTCAAGAAAGGCGAAATGCGCATCATCGCCGATGCGCTGGCGATTGCTGCCGCCGAGGACAGGCTGCGCGCCAGCCACCTGATCCACCTGCGCTGCGAAGTGTCGGCGGGCGACGTGCTCGAACATTTCGAGGATTTCCGGGAAGATCCGCAGGTGAAACTCGCCTCGCTGATGGATCACGCCCCCGGCCAGCGCCAGTTCCAGACACTGGAGCAGTATACCCTCTATTACCGCAAGAAACGCGGCCTGAGCGACGCCGAGTTCGAACGCTTCGTTGCTCGCCGTCTCGAGGATTCCACGCGCTATTCGGCGGCCCACCGCAAGGCGATCGTGGACGCCTGTACCGAACGCGGCATCGCACTCGCCAGCCATGATGACGCGACTGTCCAACATGTCGAGGAATCGAAAGGCTTTGGCGTGCGGCTGGCCGAGTTTCCGACCAGCATCGAGGCGGCCCGGGCTTCGCACCAGGCCGGCATGTCGGTCCTGATGGGCGCGCCCAACGTTATCCGCGGCAAGTCGCATTCAGGCAACATCTCGGCCCGCGCTCTGGCGGACGAGAGCCTGTTGGACGTATTATCCTCCGACTATGTGCCCTTCAGCCTCATCCACGCGCCTTTCGTGCTCGCCGACGACGAGGGTGGCATGACGCTTCCCGAGACAATCCGGCTGGTCAGCGCTGCGCCGGCTCGCGCCGTCGGCCTCGACGATCGCGGCCGCATCGGCACCGGCCTGCGCGCCGATCTGGTGCGGGTACGCCGCGACAGGGGGGTGCCTGTCGTGAGATCGGTCTGGCGGGAGGGGAGACGCGTTGTCTGAGGCGGGTGCGGACGAGGAAGCGCTTCGGAACGTCGGAACGCTGCTGGCCGTCGTGGGCGCAAGCGGCGTCGGCAAGGACAGCCTGATAGCCCGTGCGAGACGGGAGTTCTCCGGCAATGGTTCCGTGCTGTTCGTACGCCGGATCGTGACACGGCCGCCGCTCGCTGCGGCCGAAGACCATGATCACCTCACCCACGACGAATTCGCCAAGGCGCTCGCGGCGGGCAGATTCGCCGTGCATTGGGACGCGCACGGCCTGCGTTACGGCGTCCCTGTATCAGTGCGCGACCATCTCGCTAGCGGCGGCACAGCTGTTCTCAACGGATCGCGTGCAGCGCTGCCGGCGATCCGGTCCGCTTTCGAAAAGGTCGTCGCCATCCATATCACTGCGCGCCCGGAAATCATTGCCGCACGCCTCGCAAGCCGTGGGCGCGAGAACGAAGGCGACATAAAGCTGCGCATGCAACGCGGCGATATCGCCCTGCCGGATTGTGAGAAGAATATCGAGATCGACAATAGCGGCCCGTTCGAAACGGCCAGCGCTGCCTTCCTGGATGTCATCCGAAAGATGGCTGGCCCTTCAGCGGTCGCAACAGCCACGTGATTGCTATCGCGCCTCCTGGCGATGCCGAAAGCATCGCGGCATCCGGCAGTCATCGCATAATATCCTTCCTTCGATATGCGAGCAGCGATTAACCGCTTACCGTAAAAGCGCAGATGCACTCAAAGTGAATACTGTGAGGTTCGGGCAAAACGGTAATATAGTATCGGTCCCGGAGGACCGTTGGTGGCATCGCTGAATTTTGGAGCACGGATCGGTGCGGGCCGGGCCTGCCGATCCGTTCCTCCGATGACGGCTGCCGCGGCGGAAATGGCTAGGCATTTTGGGGACCGGTCGACATGCACGAGGCCTTATGGACCTTGACCCTCTTTATCCTGCTGGTCGCAGGGGCCGTGGGCGGCTTCGTCGTTCGATCCCGGATTCCCGAACCGCACCGAAATCAGCCGACCATCGAGTTCCTGCGCATCGTCACGGCCCTTCTCGTCACTTTCGCGGCGCTCGTAATGAGCCTGATCCTGGCATCGGTACGAAACTCCTACGATTCTGCTTTCCACGACCGCGGCCACTATGCCGCCACTCTCACCCAACTCGATACCTGTATGCGCAACTATGGGCCGGAACTGGCGGGAGCGCGCGCCAAGCTGCATGGCTATGTCGCCGCGGTGATCGCCAGCACATGGCCGGATGAGCCTCCACCGCATGGAGTGGAATATCCGGCCACGGACGGGATGCCGCGTCTTGGCGAGGTTCCGACACTTGCCGCGATCATGGATGATGTCGGCCTAGCGATCAGCGAGCTTGCTCCGGGTGATACGCTGCATCGCTCGTTGGCTACGCGTTGCGCGGCAGACTACAGGGAAGTTGCAAGCGCGCGATGGAGCGTGATCGAGGATGTCCACGGATCGCTCTCGACACCCTTCGCCGCCGTGCTCATATTCTGGCTGACGCTGGTTTTCCTGAGCTTCGGCCTGCAATCGCCGCGCAACGTGCTTGCAGCAGTGGCGATCGGTATCGCCATCATATCGGTGACAAGCGTCATGTTCGTCATTCTTGATCTCGACCTCCCCTATGGCGGCCTGTTCGGGATACCGAGCACGTCAATGCGGCTTGCCCTCGCCGACATGCTGAAGTAGCCGGCAGCAGGTGATGCTGAAAAGGCATCCAGCATGGGGGAGGAGCTTGCGCCATGTCATAAAGTCCGTATATAGGAACTTTATGACATTTGACCCGGATATCTTCAGGCGCAGCCGTACGCCGATCTATCTGCAGATCGCCAAGCTGTTGCGTCAGCGGATCGAGCAGGGCGAATGGAAGATGGGCGACCAGTTGCCGACGCTGGAAGCGCTGATGAACACTTACGGCGTCGCACGCTCGACGCTCCGCGAGGCGCTGGCACGGCTTGAGGCCGAGGGCCTCATACGCCGCGGCCGCGGGACAGGCACCTTCGTCACCAAGGATCTGTCGAGCCAGCGATGGTTCAAGCTTCCCATCAATTGGCCGGACATGCTGGAATCGGTCGCCAACCTGCGGGTTCACCCTCTTTCCGTACCTGAGGGCGAACGCATCGACCGCCTGCCGGTCGATTTCGTCAGTGGCGAACCGGCCCCCTCCTACGTGCATCTTAGACGCGTTCACTATCGGCATGATATCGCCTACTGCCTGATCGATATCCACCTCGACGCCGATCTCTACCGCACGGACCCGGAAAGGTTCACGACGACGCCGGTGCTGAGCCAGCTCGCGGCCCTCCCCGGCCTCCACATCTCGATCGCGCGGCAGGTGATCTGGGTTTCGGTGTCGGACGAAAGGACTGCTTCTTGCCTCGACATCGGCGTGGGGGACCCGATCGTCGAGATAAGGCGTGCCCTGACCGATGAAAGCGGCCGCATCATCTACTACGCCCACATCCGCTATCCGGCGGAGCTCGTCCGGCTCGAGGTCGATCTGCTCGGCTCGGATGCGAGGCCTGGAATGGACTTCAAGCAGGAGGACGCGCGTGTCACGGCCAATGACAGGCGCACAGGGAGGAAACCGGAGGATGCGCAACCGCGCCGCGCATTACGCCGCTAGGATCGGACTGACGATCGCGCCTTTCGCGGCGCTCGTGGCCCTGTGGTGGCTGCTCAGGCTGACGGGATTGATCAATCCCGGCCTCTTGCCTTCGCCGCTGCAGGTGGCGCAGACATTCTGGGCGACACTGACCGGCGGCAACCTCCTCACCAACATCACCATGTCGGTGGCACGGGTGCTGGGCGGTCTTCTGCTCGGCACCGCCGCGGCCGTCCCGGTCGGGTTCCTGATCGGCTGGTACCGTCCCGTCGGCCGGCTGCTCGACCCGCTTATCAATTTCTTCCGCGCCCTGCCGCCGATCGCGCTGATCCCGCTGGTGATCGTCTATCTCGGCATCGGCGAAGTCGCCAAGATCGCCATCCTCTTCTACGCCTCGTTCTTCGCGGCCGTCATCGTCATGTATGAAGGCATGGCGTCGATCAGCCCGATCTATGTACGTGTGGCGCGTACGCTCGGCGCGACGGATTTCGAGATCTTCGCCCGCGTGATGGTGCCGCTCACCGTGCCCCACATGCTGGTCGCGCTGCGCGTCGCGCTCGGCGTGTGCTGGGCGACGCTGGTCGCCGCCGAACTGGTGGCTGCGCAGGAGGGGCTGGGCGCCATGATCCAGAACGCCTCGGCCTTCTTCGAGCTCAACACGATCTATCTCGGCATCATCTGCATCGGCGCGATGGCGCTTCTCATGGATACGATCCTGCGCCGGCTGACGGCCCGCATCGTCGGATGGCAGGAGAAAATCGAGCGATGAGCACGAACGTGCCACCCCAGGAGCGGCTGAGCTTCGAAAACATTTCGATGCAGTTCCCCACCGATCGCGGTCCGCTGGAGGTGGTGCAGGACCTGTCGCTCTCGATCCGCGCCGGAGAATTCGTTTCGCTCGTCGGCCCGTCCGGATGCGGCAAGACGACATTGATGAACATGGCCGCGGGCTTCGTGAATCCGACAAGCGGCTCGGTCACACTCGACGGCAAGGCCATCACAGGACCGGGGCCGGATCGCGGGGTGATGTTCCAGGAGTACGGCGTCTTCCCCTGGCTCACCGTCGAGGAGAACGTCGCCTTCGGTTTGAAGCTCAAGGCCAACCGCAAACCGGCCAAGGAGCGGGCGGAGATCGTCGAACGCTATCTCCGGCTGATGCGGCTCTGGGACTTCCGCAGGGCCTATCCGAAGACGCTTTCGGGCGGCATGCGGCAGCGGCTTGCGCTGGCGCGCGCCTACGCCGTCAATCCCGAACTGCTCCTGATGGACGAGCCTTTCGGGGCGCTGGACGCGCAGACGCGCAGCGCCATGCACGATCTGCTTCTCGATATCCTCGGCACCGAGGGGAAGACCGTCATGCTCATCACCCACTCGGTCGAGGAGGCGGTCTATCTGTCCAACCGGGTGGTGGTCATTTCCGCGCGTCCATCCCGCGTGCGCAGCGTGGTCGAGGTGCCGTTTCCCTACCCGCGCCAACATGCGCTTCAGGAAACCCCCGAATTCAATGAGTTGCGGGCACACGTCCATGAACTGGTCATGCGCGAATACGCTGCGCAGGAGGCGCAGCGGACGACCGAGGACTGAAACACCATCAAACCAAGGGAGGAAAAGATGGACCGTCGAGATTTTATGAAACTTTCTGGTGCGCTCGCCCTGGCAGGCGCCGTGCCGGTGCGAGGATTTGCCGCGTCGAGCAAGGTCAAGGTCGGCTATCTGCATACGCTGGCCGTGGACGGGCAAATGTGGCTCGCCGAGTCGAAGGGCCTGTGGAAGAAGTACGGGCTGGATATGGAGTTCGTCCAGTTCCAGACAGGGCTCGAGCTGTTCCAGGCGATGACGGGCGGCTCGATCGACGTGCTCTCGACCGGGGCGGTCGTCTCCAACTTCCCGGCGCGCGGCCAGGGCAAGGTCTTCCTAATCAACGACATCGAGTTTGCGACGGCGCAGCTCTGGGTACATCCCGACATGGGCGTGAAGACTTTCGCCGACCTCAAGGGCAAGAAAATATCGACCACGCTCGGCACCACCGCGCATGTCTTCCTCGACACTGCTTTGAAGGCCAACAAGATCGACCCGAGCGAGGTGACGCTGGTCAACCAGCGCATGCCCGATGCGGTCACGGCCTTCATCTCAAAGGCCGTGGAAGCCGTCGCGCTCTGGGTGCCGTTCAATGAATCGGTGAAGAAGAAGTCACCCGATGCCGTCAAGCTCATCGATGCCTCAGCCTACTATCCGCAGGCCGCGATCGTCGATGGCTGGGCCGCGCGCAACGATTTCTTCGATTCCAACAAGGAAGCCTTGACGAACATCATCAAGGCCTGGGCCGAGGCGAACGACTATCTCGTCTCCAATACAGACGAGGCGCTCGCGACGTTGCAGAACGAGCGGTATCCCAACGTGTCGCTGCCGGATCTCACGGATCAGTTCAAGGCCGAGAAGGTCTTCACGTCCGCGGAATGGCGCAAGAAGTATGAGGACGGCACGGTGACAGGATGGCTGCAGCAGGTCACGGATTTCTTCACCACCTTCGCCAAGATCCCGAATCCCGTGCCGGCTTCGAAATATTTCGACACGTCGCTCTACCTCGAGACCATCAAGGGCTGAGGGCAGAGGAGATGCAGGCGAGAGGCGCGTGATGGTTGACCGGTCGGAATACGACTATGTGATCGTCGGCGCCGGATCCGCGGGTTGCGTTCTGGCGAACCGTCTATCGACGGATTCGTCGACACGCGTGCTCGTGCTGGAGGCCGGGGGCTGGGACCGGAATTTCTGGGTCCGGCTGCCGGTCGGTTATTTCCGCACGATCTACGATCGGCGCTTCTCGCGCATCTTCCCGACCGCGCCCAGCCTGCATGCCGGGGGGCGGTCGATCCTGTGGCCGCGCGGCCGCATCATCGGCGGATCGAGTTCCATCAACGGCCTGCTTTACATACGCGGCCAGCATCAGGACTACGACGATTGGGCCAAGGCAGGGGCGACGGGCTGGGACTATTCCTCCGTCCTTCCAGTGTTCAAGCGCTCCGAGCGTTACGAGGGCGGGGAGAATCCCTATCACGACGGCAGCGGCGAACTCGGCGTTTCGGAACTCCGCAACGACCACCCTTATTGCCGTGCCTGGCTGGAGGCCGGCCAGCAAGCCGGTTTCCCCTACAATCCCGACATGAACGGCGCCACCGAATACGGTGTCGGCTCCTACCAACTCACCATCCGCGACGGCTGGCGCCAGAGCGCCGCAGTCGCTTTCCTGCGGCCGGCGCTGAAGCGCAAGAATCTCACAATCATCACGCATGCACAGGTTTCCCGCGTGATCTGCAAACATGGGCATGCAACCTCGGTGGAATGGATCGAGGCCAATGCCCGCGCGAACGTCCATCGCGTTCGCGCATCGCGCGAGATCATACTTGCGTCAGGGACGCTGCAGTCGCCGCAGATCCTTCAACTTTCAGGTATCGGGCCAGCAGAGCATCTCAGCCGTCAGGGCATAGATGTGGTGGTGGACGCGCCGGAAGTGGGCGAGAACCTCAAGGATCACTATCAGGCGCGCACCATCGTACGGCTGAAGCGGCGCATGTCGCTGAACGACGACGTACGTAATCCGCTAAAGCTCGCCGGGATGGGCGCGCGATGGTTGTTCCGCAGTTCCGGTCCGCTGACGGTGGGTGCCGGCCAGGTCGGCGGTTTCGTGCCGACCAAGCACGCTATGGGCAGTCGTGCGGACATGCAGTTCAACGTCATGCCGCTTTCGGTCGACAAGCCGGGCGAACCGCTGCACCGCTATTCAGGTTTCACGGCATCTGCTTGCCAGTGCCGTCCCTCTTCGAAGGGCCGCGTTTCGATACGCTCGGCCGACCCCTTCGCCGATCCGCTGATCGAGCCGAACTATCACGCCGAAGAACTGGACCGGAAGGTGCTGGACGCCGGGCTGCGCAGCCTGCGGGACATCTATGCGCAGCCCG
>JBDZVC010000275.1:0-5861 GCA_040255475.1 Phyllobacteriaceae bacterium
ACAGTGCCGTGCTTTTGCTGCTCTTGCTGCAACTGAAGCATTTTCTTTTCGATTTCGTCTTGCAGACTCCCTATCAATTGAAGAACAAGGGGACCTACGGCCATCCGGGCGGCATATTGCATTCCGGCCTTCACGCCGTGGCCACGGCGCTTATCCTTCTCGTTCTGGCAACGCCCGCTGCGACGCTGGTCGCGATCGTCGCTGGCGAGTTTGTCGTGCATTACCACATCGACTGGGGCAAGGAGCAGATCACCCGCCGCTTCGGCGCGGGACAGAACGCCTTCTTCTGGCGGATGATCGGCCTCGACCAGCTTCTGCATCAGCTGACCTACGTGGCGATCGTTGCCATCCTCTACGTGTAGGAATCCTCCCGGTTCAGCGCTCCGACCGGGGGCCGCCGGCAGCGGTGATCACTCCGACGATGATCAGGCCCGTCAGGACGAGGCGCACGCCGACGCTGAAACCGAAAGTGTTGAGCATGGTGAGCAGCAGCACGAGGAAAAGTGCCGCGCCCCAGACACCGGGGACATTGGCCTTGCCGCCCGCAACCGATGTTCCGCCAATGACCACCACGGCGATCGAGGCAAGCAGGTATTCATTGCCGATATCGACATTGGCGCCGCGGAAATAGGCTGCAAGCAGCGCTCCGTCCAGGCCACCCAGCATGCCGCAAACCGCATAGGTTATGAAACTGGTTCGCTGGACTTTCACGCCGGCGAGCTTCGCCGCCCGGATGTTCTGGCCGATGGCGAGCACCGAACGCCCGTAGACTGTCCGGTTGAGCGCGATGCTTGCGGCAATGGCGAACAGGATCGCCAATATCGCCAGCACCGGAATGCCGAAATATTTGAGATTGGCGAAATCCGCGAAGCCGGGCGGTGGCTTTATCTGCAGGCCGCGCCCGTAGCTGATGTCGATCGACTGGATGATAAAGGCCGCCGAAAGCGTGGCGATGATCGGCGGGATACGCAGCGCCCGGATCAGGAGGTAGTTTGCCGTGCCGATGGCGAAGCCGCTGGCGAGCGCGGCAAGCAGCCCGATCACCAGCATGCTGTCGCTGCCGTCCATGACCTTCATCGCGACCGCGCTTGCCAGCCCGATATTGGCCGGCAATGACAGGTCGATATTGCCGGGCCCGAGCGTGATGACGAACATCTGGCCGATGCCGACGATCACCGTAAAGACGGCGAGCGACAGCGCCGCCGTGATCATGCCGCCGCCGCCCTGGCCGCCGGTGAATATTACCGTCGCCACCCAGACCACGAGGGCCCCCAGAAACGACCAGATCCATGGCTTTCCCAGAAGGGCTCTGACCTGCGTCACCTACACCTCCTTGCGGCTGATCACGACGCGGGCCGCCAGCACGATGATGAGGATGACGCCGTTGGCGGCGACCTGCCAATCGGGGGGAATGCGCATGAAGGTGAGGAGGGGGGAGGCGGCGAGCGCGAGTGTCAGCGCACCGATCACCGCGCCAACCGGCGAGACGCGCCCGCCCATGAACTCGCCGCCGCCCAGGATGACGCCGGCGATCGCCAGAAGCGTGTAGCCATTGCCGATATTGGCGTCGGCGGAGGTGGTGATGCCTATGAGAATCATGCCGGAAAGCACGCCGAAAACACCCGCCAGCCCGAAGAGTATCATCTTGGTCTTGAGCAGCGACCAGCCGGCGCGGCCGATGGCGGTCGGATTGCCGCCCGAGCCGCGCAGCACCGCGCCGTAGGATGTCCGCATCAGCCCGACATGGACGACAGCGGCGATGACGAGCGCGGCGAGGATGGGGAATGGGATGAATGGCGGCTTGAAATGGGTGATCGCGAGCAGCCAGTCCGGCGCCTTGCCGCCGGGTTTGGGCAGGAGGAGTATGGCGAGGCCCTGCCAGACGAAGCTCATGCCGAGCGTCACGACGATCGAAGGCAGGTTGCGCAGATAGATGAGCGCGCCGAGCAGCGCATAGACCGCGATCGATCCGATGAGTACGGCGGCGCCGAGCAAAGGCGCGTCGTGTAGCCATGTCGCGGTGACGCAGCCGACGAACCCGACGAAGGTACCGATGGAAAGATCAAGCTCGTTGCCCGCAATGACGAACATCTGTGCGATGGTCGCGAGCGCGATCGGGATCGCCAGATTCAGCATCAGGCTGAAGCCGAAATAACTGATGGCACGCGGATTGAGCCAGGCGATCGCAATGAGGACGAGCGCCAGCGACAAGGCCGGCAACAGCGTACGCAGGAACCGCGTCCGGCGCGCCGTGTCGCGTGGCGGGCGGTTCGTCACATCGGCGGGCTGAAGCGCGCTCATCTCAGTTGGTCTCGCCGAAGGAGGATTGGATCACCTTTTCCTCGGTGAGTTCGTCCCGGCTGAGATTGGCCACGATGCGACCATTGTGGAAGACATAGACATGATCGCAGTTTTCGAGTTCTTCCGTCTCGGTCGTGTACCAGAGAAAGGTGCGCCCGTTATGCGCTTCCTCGCGGATAAGGTCGTAGACATCGAGCTTGGTGCCGATATCGACGCCGCGCATCGGGTCGTCCATGAGGATGATCTTCGCATCGGAGCCGAGCGCCCGGGCGAACAGCGCCTTCTGCTGGTTGCCGCCTGAGAGCGACAGGATGTTGTTGTCCATATCCGGCGTGCGGATCTTGATCCGCTGCTGCCAGTGCGAGGCGAGTTCCGCCTCCTGCCGGGAGGAGATGAGCATGCCGCTTACCATCCGCTCGATTGAACGGATGCCGATATTCTGGGCGATGGACCATTGCGGGAAGATGCCGTCGGACTGGCGGTCGCCCGCGACGAGCGCGAGCGGCGCGGTCACCTCTATGCCCGATCGGCGGCTCCCGGCTGCATCGAATATCGCCAGCAGAAGATCGGTTTGCCCGTTTCCGGCGAGGCCGGCGAGGCCGATGATTTCACCCGCGCGGGCGACAAGCTGCATATCGTCCCGCTGCCGCCGCGGCCGCGCTTGGACGCGGACCGCCCCGATTTCCCGTTGCCCTGCCTTCCTTTCGGCGGAGATCTTTTCCCGCGCCGCCGCGCCGCCCATCGTCGCGACCAGCTTGTCCCGATCGTAGGCGTCCGCGCGGTCGGCCGCCACGATCTTGCCGTCGCGCATGACGACGATGCGGTCGGCATTGCCGAGCACTTCGCCGAGAAGATGCGAGATCAGGATGCAGCTTCCCCCTTGGCCGACGAAGCGGCGCACGAAATCGAGCAATTGTCCGGCGGTATGCGCATCGAGCGAGGAGGTCGGCTCGTCCAGGATGACGAGGTTGAGCGGATCGTCCGTGATGGTGAATGCCCGGGCGACCTCGATCATCTGCCGCCGGCCGATCGACAGGTCGCCGACGATATCGGCAGGATCGATCCCGTGTCCGGGAAAAATCTCGTCGAGCTTCCTTGCGATCAGCCCTGCCGACTTGCGCCGCCAGCCGATGCCCCTCAGCGAAGGATGGTTGATCCGCGTATTCTCCGCCACGTCGAGATTCGGGCAAAGCGACAATTCCTGGAACACGCAGCGTATGCCGAGCGCCAGCGCGCGGCTGACCGAATATCTCTCCTCGATCGTTCCGTTGATCGAGATTGTCCCCCCACCGGCCGCCAGTGTGCCGGTCAGGATGTTCATGAGTGTGGACTTGCCCGCGCCGTTGTGACCGACGAGGCCGACGCACTCACCCGTGCGGATCTCGAGGTCCACCCCGTCGAGCGCCCGAACGGCGCCGAAATGTTTTTCGACGCCGTCCAGCTTCACCAATGTCGCGTGCGCTTCAGCCATTGCCCACGATAACCGACGCGGAATGTCGACTGCAACGCGCGCCCACTCTCACTTCATGTTGTCCTTGATAGCGGCGAGCGCGTCCTGCTGGGTGTATTCCTTCGACGCGACGCCACCCTTCGGGATATCGGGCAAAGCCGCCTCGAAATTATCCTGGTCGAAGGAGAGATACGGCACGATCAGGTCGTGAGGAATGTCCTTGTGACCGTCGAGGACAAGCTGTGCTACCCAGAAGGCGAGGGTCGAGACGCCAGGCGCGATCGAGCCCGACCAGGTCTTATAGCCGTCCTTCTCCTTCTGCTCTTTCCACCACTGCAACTCGTCCTGGCGGTTGCCCATGATGATGGTCGGGCGCGGCTTGCCCGCCGCCGCGAACGCCTGTGCGGCGCCATAGCCGTCGCCGCCCTGGTCGACGACGCCGACGATCTCGGGGAGCGACGGCAGGATCGTCGCGACGGCCTTCTGCGCCGTCGTCTGGTCCCAGTCGCCGGTCACCGAGCCGACGATCTTGAACTCGGGATGCGCCGCGACGGCTTCCGTGATGCCCTTGTGGATCGCATCGTCGATGGAGGTGCCGGCAAGGCCGCGGATTTCCAGCAGATTGCCGCCCTTGGGCTGGAACTTGGCCATTTGCTCGACCTCTTCCTTGCCCATCTTCTCGTAGTCGACGACGACGCGATAGGCGCAGGGCTCCGTGACGATGCCGTCGAAGGAGACGACGACGATGCCCGCGTCGCAGGCCTGCTTGATGGCGCCGTTCAGGGCATCAGGCGAGGCGGAGTTGATGACGATCGCGTCATAGCCTTGCAGAATGAGGTTCTGGACCTGCGCGGCCTGGGTCGGTACTTCCTTGTCCGCCGTCGTGAAGACGTCTGCAGCGGCGACCACCTTGTCCGCGACGGCTTTCTTGGCCACCGTCTCGTAGCTCTTGAGCATCGACTGCCGCCAGGAATTGCCGGCATAATTGTTGGAGAAAGCGATCTTCTTGCCGCTTGTGTCGGCAAGTGCGGTGCCCGATGCCAGCAGGACCGCGAGCGCGCTCAAGGTCAATATCTTCTTCATTCAGGTTACCTCCCGTTGGTCGTTTCGGCCACCTTCAGCCGTCGGCGTGCCGTCTTACCGGTGCCTGCGCACCCCATTCCGCCGATGGTGCGGACCAGCGGCGGTGTTTCCAAGTCAGGGTCCCCAACTCAGAACAGTCTCAGCCCCGGCACACGTACGCGCTGCCGGTAAAGCGATGTCGACGCGGTAATGTAGAGGCTCCGCAGATCATCATCGCCGAAAGTGAAGTTGGCGGCTGTCTCGGGCATCGGAATGACGCCCAGGAAATCCGCAGATGGATTGAACACGTGGACACCGCCCGGGCCGCAGCAATAGAGATTGCCGCGGCTGTCGATCTTCATGCCGTCGGGCGCCCCCGGTCCGTTGCCTTTCGTTTCCGCCCAGACCGCGCCGCCGGTGAGCCTGCCGTCGGATGCGACATTGAAGACACGTATATGCTGGCGCTCCGTGTCGTTGATGAACAGCCGCGAGGCATCGAGCGAGAAACAGAGCCCGTTCGGCTGGACGAAATCGTCAGCCAGGAGCGTCAGCCCGTCGCCGTCCACATCCATCTTGTAGACGCCCTGGAACGTGAGTTCCTGCTCGCGCGGCACGCCATAGAACTCCATCCGTCCATAGGTAGGATCGGTGAAATAGATCGTGCCATTCGCCGCGACGATGATGTCGTTCGGGCTGTTGAGTTCCTTGCCGTCATAATGGGTGGCGAGCGCGACGATGGTGCCGTCCGCCTCGGTCCGCGTCACCCGGCTCTTGGCATGCTCGCAGGTCAGGAGCCGGCCGCGCCGGTCGAGCGTATTGCCGTTCGCCTTGTCGCTCGGCTCGCGGAAGATTTCGATCTTGCCGTCCGGGCCGCACCGGTGCATGCGATTTCCCGCCATGTCGCTGAAGATCAGCCACTTCTCGTAGGGATGCCAGATCGGCCCTTCGATGAAGCTGAATCCAGAGCCGAGTTTCTCCAGCGCGACATCGCCGACGACATCGCCGAAATCCGCATCGCCGTTCTTCCGCGACATGGCGTTCAACTCGC
>JBDZVC010000276.1:0-5852 GCA_040255475.1 Phyllobacteriaceae bacterium
GAGCCTTCCTCGTCGAGGATGAGCTTCAGTTCGCCGAGATGCCTTGCCGCCTGCGGCACGGGATAATTGTCGATCTCGATGGCGACCTTCTCGGCCACCGCGTCAGGCAGCACACGTAGCGGCTTCCCGGTCCACAGCGCCTTGATATAGGTCTCGCAGGCGCGCTCGAAATAATAGAGGCGGTCGAACGTATCCGCGACCGTATTGCCGATGACGAGCACGCCGTGATTGCCCATGACCATCACCTTGACCTTGGGGTCGGCGAGCAGCGTCGCGCAGCGTTCGCCCTCTTCCTCGAAGGCGAGCCCGCCATAATGCGCGTCGACCACATGGCGCCTGAAGAAGATGGCCGAGTTCTGGTCGATCGGCGGCAGGGTGGAATCGGCCAGCGAGGCCAGCACCGTGGCGTGGATGGAATGCACATGCATGACGCAGCGCGCATGTCGGCAGTGGCGATGAACCGCGCCGTGCAGTCCCCAGGCGGTGGGGTCGGGCGCATCCGGCCGATCCATCGTCCTCGGGTCGTCGGCATCGATCAGGAGAAGATCGCTGGCACGGATGCGCGAGAAATGCATCTGGTTCGGATTGATCAGGAATTTCGTTCCGCCTTCGTCGACGGCGAGCGAGAAATGGTTGGCCACCGCCTCGTGCATGTTCAGCCTCGCCGTCCAGCGGAAGGCGGCGGCGAGGTCCACGCGCTCCTCGTAGTAGGGCAGGTTCGACCGGCGTTCAGCGGCGAGATGGGCGATGCTCATGGCGATCCTCCGATTGTTTCGCCGCAGCATGCATCGCCATCCGGAAACCTTCAACCGTCAAAACCGGCAAAGACGGCAGGCTTCAACTCAGCGTATCGAACAGCCGCAGGATAAAGGATATCTGGTAGACGATCGTGCCGATGACGAGCATGGCGTGGAAGGTCCGGTTCCGGGTGGCCATCGCCGCAAGGCACAGCGCGACGAATACCGGCAGGCGGACGAGATATTCCGTGCCGAAGGATTCAAGATGCTGCCGGCCCTTGAGCAGCGTGTCGGCGTAGTCGAAAAAATAGGTCGAGGCGAGGATGCCGAAGAACCAGATGCGCTTCGACAGGAAGTAATCCTCGTAGCCGCTGTAGTCGGTCATGCTTTCCGGGAAGAGGAAGGCGCAGAGCAGGAAAAGCACGATCGAGTAGGAGATCAGGAAGAGATAGATGCCGAACGTCCACTCGCCGACATGGTAGAGGCCGAACTCCCACCACCAGAAATGCACCAGCATCAGGAGCACGGAGAGCGTCCAGCCGAGATGGACGGCGTAGACCGGCGTACGGCGCGGGTGCTGGACGATCCGCGCGACGCCGGAGAGAAGCCGCGTCATGCCGAGCCCGACCACCATGCCCATGACGATGCGGACATGTGGGAAGATTTCGGCGGCGGAGGGTGCTTCGATCGCCATGGTCAGCTATTCGTTATCATGGTGCAGGTCATTCCGTGCATGCCAGGATCGGAGCCGCGTCGGCGCCCTTCATCTCGTCATAGAGCGAAGCCTCCCTGCCTTTCGACCACCAGATATACCGGCCGGAAGCATAGCGCGCGCCCGAACCCGACATGACCAGCGCGAAGATGCGCTTTTCGCCCTCCACCGGGACGATGGCGAGATGGTCGGGCTCGACATTGATATATTCGACATCGAGCGCCTTGCCGGCGCAATCGTAATGCGCGGTGGTTCTCATGTTCGGGCTGCCGTTCTCGACCGCGATCGCGATGCGCGGGGCTTCCCCGCCGAAGGCGACCGGTCCCATCGGCATCGCAAGAAACGTGACAACACCGCAAAGGCAAGTGCGAGGAACATCCATCAATATCGGCCTCCTTTCCGTCATGGTCTGCACGAAAAAGCGGGCACGTCCAGTAATGTGCTGTTACGATTGGTGAAAAATACCGCGCAATTGCGCATTTCGGCCATCTTATCATCATCGAATGACCAGATAGCGGCCGATTTCCCATCACATTGCGCAGTTGAACTGGGCATCCCGCCCCAAGAATGATTCCGGCCACCACAAAGATACGGCCAAGGACGAAAGGCAGAACCATGTTGAAGACCGTTTTTCTCGCATCCGCGATGACGCTGGCGCTGTCCGTCTCCGCCGGCGCGCAACAACAGCCGGCCCCTGCCAGTCCGGCTCCCTCCCAGCAGGCCCCGAGCACAGGCGCGCCCACGATCACCGTCGTCAACGTCGTCGACATGGACCAGCTGCCACCGGAGACGAAGACCCAGGTCGATGCATTCGTCGCCAAGCAGGGCAATGACGGGCTGCAGAAACTGCGCCAGTCGATCGATTCCACGCCCGAGGCGAAATCGGCCCTCCAGCAGAAGGGCATGACGTCCCAGCAGGTCGTCGCAGCGAGCCTTGACGACAACGGCACGCTCACCCTCATCACGAAGAAGAAGCCGAGCTGAGCGGCTTCACTCAATCCATGAGAGATTGCGCGGCGCTGCTGGCGACCGGCCAGATTTCCAGCACGCCGCGTACTATCATGTCGAGAGAGACATAGAGGATCACCGCCAGCCCGAGATAGGCGATCCAGCGGTGGCGGTGGAGCAGCCGCGCGATGAAGGAAGCGGCGAGCCCCATCAGCGCGATGGAGAGCGCGAGACCGGCGACGAGCACCGCCGGATGCTCGCGGGCCGCGCCGGCCACGGCCAGCACATTGTCGAGCGACATGGAAACGTCGGCGACGACGATTTGCCAGACGGCCTGGCCGAAGGTCTTGCGCCTGGCGCCATCGGCCGGCGCGTCGGCCTCGTCGTGCGACACGGCCGCGTCCGGATCGCCCGGCACTTCCCTGAGGTCGCGCCACAATTTCCAGCACACCCACAGAAGCAGGATGCCGCCGGCGAGCAGCAGGCCGAGTATCTTCAGGAACTCGGTCGCCACCAGCGCGAAGACGATACGCAGCGCCGTCGCGGCGAGGATGCCGATCAGGATGACCTTGGCGCGATTGGCCTTGGGAAGGCCGGCAGCGGCCAGACCGATGACGACGGCGTTGTCGCCCGCCAGCACCAGATCGATCGCGATGACTTGAAAGAAGGCTGTGATCGCTTCCGGCGTGATGAGGTGCATTCCGCTGTCCAACTCCGGGTGGCCCCGGACCCCCTTGCTATGTTCGTGGGCCGGATTGCAGCGGGTTGCTGTACCGGAAACCCTGACCCGGTGACCTTGCCTCGATAAATGGCCGGAAAGGCACCCCGCCGATTGGAGCCAATCGGGCGACGAACCGCGTGGCGCTGGAAGTCCCCTCTTCGTGCCGCCTTTGCGATCCTGCACCGCATTTAGGAAGCCATCCCGCCCTACACAAGAAGAATGCCGCCGCTTCCGTTATTTTGCCACGCCGTGGCGGGCTCGACGGCGGCAGCTTCGGGGAAGCGGTTGGGGCGCTCCGGGCCGGATCGCTTTTATAGGCCGGTAGGGGCTTTTCGTTTCGACCGGGCCGGCATAGTTTGCCCTCGCAATTCGAAAGGGTAGCCATGTCCGCCAGCACCGACCGCGTTCTTTCCACGCTCGACAAGAACCTCGACACCAGCCTGAAGCGGCTGTTCGAACTCGTCTCCATCCCGTCGATCTCGACCGACCCGGCCTTCGCCAAGGATTGCCGCAAGGCGGCCGAGTGGCTGGTGAAGGACCTGGAGACGATCGGCTTCACCGCGAGCGTGCGCGATACCAAGGGTCATCCGATGGTGGTCGCGCATCATCCCGGCCCGGACGGCAATGCGCCGCACGCGCTCTTCTACGGCCATTACGACGTGCAGCCGGTCGATCCGCTCGATCTGTGGGAAAACAACCCCTTCCAGCCCGCCGTGCGCGAGGCCGGCGGGCGCAAGATCATCACGGGGCGCGGGTCGGCCGACGACAAGGGGCAGCTGATGACCTTCGTGGAGGCCTGCCGCGCCTACAAGGAGGTGAACGGCAGCCTGCCCTGCGAGATCACCATCCTGTTCGAGGGCGAGGAGGAATCCGGCTCGCCTTCGCTGAAACCGTTCCTCGAAGCCAATGCCAGGGAACTGAAGGCCGATTTCGCGCTGGTCTGCGACACCGGCATGTGGGACGCCGAGACGCCGGCGATCTCGACCGGCCTGCGCGGGCTGGTCGGCGAGGAGATCACGGTCAAGGCCGCCAATCGCGACCTGCATTCGGGGCTTTACGGCGGCGCGGCCGCCAATCCGATCCACATCCTGACCAGGTTGCTCGCCGACATGCACGACGAGACCGGCCGCGTGACCATCCCCGGCTTCTATGACGGGGTGGACGAGACACCGCCGGACATTCTCAAGATGTGGGACGGGCTTTCCGGCCGGCCGGAGAGTTTCCTTGCCGATATCGGGCTCTCGATCCCGTCGGGCGAGAAGGGCCGCTCGGTGCTGGAGCTTACCTGGGCGCGGCCGACGGCGGAGATCAACGGCATCAACGGCGGCTATACGGGCAAGGGTTTCAAGACGGTGATCCCGGCGGAAGCCTCGGCCAAGGTCTCCTTCCGCCTCGTCCACCGGCAGGGCCCGAAGAAGATCCGTGAAGCCTTCCGCGCCTTCGTCAGGGAACGCATCCCCGCCGACTGCTCGGTTTCCTTCCAGGAGCACGGCTCCTCGCCGGCGATCCAGCTTTCCTACGATTCGCCGCTGCTCAACACCGCGAAGGCGGCGCTCGACGCAGAATGGCCGAACAAGGCCGTGATGATCGCCATGGGCGGCTCGATCCCGATCGTCGGCGATTTCCAGAGTTTCCTCGGCATGGAATCTCTTCTCGTCGGCTTCGGCCTGCCGGACGACCGGGTGCATTCGCCGAACGAGAAATACGAGCTTTCCTCCTTCCATAAGGGCCAGCGCTCCTGGGCGCGCATCCTTTCGGCACTCGCCGAGGCACGCGCCGCCGGCAGGCTGCCGGGCTGAAGCCGCCGACCTGTTCAAGACTGGAGTTTCGATGACGATCCGCTTCCACAAGAACGATCTGCCTGACCTTTCGAACTACGATGTCGAGGCGGTGGCGATCGATACCGAGACGCTCGGCCTGAACCCGCATCGAGATCGGCTTTGCGTGGTGCAGATATCGCCCGGCGACGGTTCGGCCGACGTGATCCAGATCGCGCAGGGACAGAGAAAGGCGCCGAACCTCGTCAGCATCCTGCGCAACCGCCGGATCACGAAGCTCTTCCATTACGGCCGCTTCGACATCGCCGTGCTCTATCACGCCTTCGGCGTCATGGCCGAGCCTGTCTTCTGCACCAAGATCGCCTCGCGCCTGACGCGCACCTACACCGACCGGCACGGGTTGAAGGACCTTTGCTCGGAGCTGATCGGAGTCAGCCTGTCGAAGGTGCAGCAATCCTCCGACTGGGCGGCGGACACGCTGTCGCCCGAGCAACTGGAATACGCAGCGTCCGACGTGCTTTACCTGCACCAGCTACGCGACAAGCTCGCGCGGCGGCTCGCCCGGGAAAGCCGCGTCAAGGAAGCGGAGGCCTGTTTCCGCTTCCTGCCGACGCGGGCGAAGCTCGACCTGATGGGCTGGGCGGAAGCGGATATCTTCGCGCATTCGTAATCGGCCGGTTGGTATTTCACCCGACGCCGACATAGTGCCTCACCATGGCGGGGTCTTCGCGCAATTCGGCGACGCCGACCGTCTTCACGCTGCGGCCGTTCTCGATGAAGGCGACGCGGTCGGCGACGGGCAGGACGGCATCGACGCGCTGTTCGACCAGCAGGGTGGAGACGCCGCGCTCCTTCAATGCCGCCACCGTCTCGCGGATTTTCGCGATCGCGGAGGGCATCAGGCCCTCGGTCGGCTCGTCTAGCAGCAGCACCTTCGGCTCGATCGCCAGCGCGCG
>JBDZVC010000277.1:0-5849 GCA_040255475.1 Phyllobacteriaceae bacterium
CTATGATAGCCAGTCGACCGGCGGCACGGTCCGCTTCGGCCTGCCAATCACGGATGCGCTGTCGACGCAGTTCGCGTACAATATCGTCAGCGACAAATACAGCTATAGAGACTGCGGACCCTCGAGTACCGATCCTCTCAATAAGCACGACTGCAAGCTGTCGAATATTATCCGCGACGCGATCAACACCAGCCCTTGGTTGAAGTCATCTGTCAGCGGATCGCTCATCTACAACACGATCGATGACGTTAAGAATCCGGCGAACGGCATCTACGCCAACTTCACGACGGAATATGCCGGTGTCGGCGGCGACGCCAATTTCGTGAAGTTCACTGCGCGGGCGAGCTACTACAAGACCATCTCCGACCAGATGGATCTGGTGGCACTGCTCTCGGGCGGCGCTGGTTACATCCATCCTTTCGGCAAGGATGGAGCGCGTATTTTTGATCTGTTCGAGAGCAATGATCGCATCATCCGCGGTTTCGAGTTCAATGGCATTGGCCCTTACGATCACGATACGGGTGATCATCTTGGTGGCACGACCTATTTCAATGCCACGGCCGAATTGCAGTTCCCGCTGCCGGTAGTCCCGCCGAGTCTTGGCTTCAAGGGTGCGGTCTTTGCTGATGCTGCGACGCTTTATGGCAACGATCTTAAAAACGAATGCCTTGATACCCATAATAGCCCGATATCAGGATCGAACTGCACTAGCGGCACCGGCATGAAGTGGCGCGCGTCGGCGGGCATCAGCCTGATGTGGGCTTCTCCCTTCGGTCCGCTGCGGCTCGACTACGCGATCCCGGTCATCAAAGAGCATGGCGACAAGATCCAGAACTTCAATTTCGGTATGTCGACGCAATTCTGACCGGCACGACAAATCCTTCCGGCCCGGCCAGGGCCGAGAAGAAGAGGCATAGCAAAGCGCGCGGCGTCATGGCGGAACCTGTATTCTTCGCACCGTCGCGCGCTTATACGGCTGGCGAGATCGCTTCGCTTACGGGCACGAAACTCGCCGACGACAAATTCTCCAACACCGAGATACGCGGCGTCGCCCCGATCCAGGATGGCGGCGAGGGCATGCTGGTCTTCATCGACGGCAAGCGGCAAGGGGGACTGCCGAAGGGGTTGCGCGCGGCGGCGCTGATCTGCAATCAGGAAATTGCCGGCCAGGCGCCATCTGAGATGGCCGTCCTGATCTCGGGAAGGCCGCTCTATGCATTTGCCGCGGCCACGCGGGTGCTCTATCCCTTCGCAGCCCGGCCTGGCCCGATAACCGACGAGACAGGTATCTCGCCCACCGCACATGTCGCCGCGGACGCCAGGATAGAGCCCGGCGCCATCATCGAGGCGGGCGCCGTGGTCGGCACCGGCGCCGAGATCGGTGCGGGAACGGTCATCGCTCCCAATGCCGTCGTCGGCCCGAATTGCCGCATCGGCAGAAACGGCTATCTGGGCCCGGGCGCAAGCGTCTTTTCGGCGCTGGTCGGCGACCGCGTGTTTATCCATGGCGGTGCGCGGATCGGTCAGGATGGGTTCGGCTATGTGCCGGGACCGAGCGGCCCGGAGAAGATCCCCCAGCTCGGCCGCGTCATCATTCAGGACAATGTCGAGATAGGAGCCAACACCACGGTCGACCGTGGGGCGATGTCCGACACGGTGATCGGCGAAAGCACCAAGATCGATAATCTCGTGCAGATCGCGCACAATGTGAAGATCGGAAGAGGCTGCATCGTCGCGGGGCAATGCGGTATCGCGGGCTCTGTAACGCTCGGCGACTTCGTCATGCTCGGCGGCAGGGTCGGCGTATCGGACCACATCACGCTGGGAACCGGCGCGCAGCTTGCCGCCTCCAGCGGGGTGATGGACAACGTGCCCGAAGGTGGGATATGGGCGGGAACGCCGGCCGTTCCGATCCGTGAGTTCTTCCGCCAGATCGCCGGTTTGCGCAAGATGTCGAAGAGCAGGCCACGGAAAAGCGAAACGCAATGACGGACACCACCAAAGTGCTCGAAGCGGTGGACATCATGGAGTTGATGAAGCTCCTGCCGCACCGCTACCCTTTTCTGCTCGTCGATCGCATCGTCGATATAGATGGCGACAGTTCCGCGACCGGCATCAAGAACGTCACGGTGAACGAACCGCATTTCCAGGGGCATTTCCCCGACCAGCCGGTTATGCCGGGCGTGCTGATCGTCGAGGCGATGGCACAGACCGCCGGCGCCATCTGCATCAAGAATTCCGGCAACTCGATGCCAGCGCTGGTCTATTTCATGACGATCGACAATGCCAAATTCCGCAAGCCCGTGGTGCCTGGCGATCGCGTCGAGATCAAGGTCCGGAAGGTCAAGCAGCGTGGCAGTATCTGGCGCTTTGCCTGCGAGGCGCTGGTGGACGGCGGCAAGGTGGCCGAAGCCGATATATCGGCAATGATGTCTTTCAAGCCGGCAGCGTGAGTTTAATGGCCTCGACTTTCATTCATGCCTCGGCAATCGTCGAGAAGGGCGCGCAATTGGGCGAAGGCGTCCGGATCGGCCCTTTCTGCCACGTGAGCGGCGATGCCCAACTCGGTGACAACGTCAATCTTCTGAGCGGCGTCACCGTCCTCGGTGCCACCACTATCGGCGCCGGAACGGTCGTCTATCCGAATGCCGTGCTGGGCGGCGCGCCGCAGAACAACAAGCACAAGGGCGGACGCACGACGCTGACGATCGGCATGAACTGCGTGATCCGCGAATCGGCCACCATGCATACCGGCAGCGATACCGGGCATGGCACGACGACGGTCGGCGACAACTGCATGTTCATGGCCTATACGCACGTCGCCCATGATTGCATCGTGGGCGACAACGTGACCTTCGCCAACAACGCGTCGCTCAGCGGTCATTGCGAGGTCGGCAACAACGTCATCATCTCCGGCATGACGGCAGTGCACCAGTTCGTCCGCATCGGCCACCATGCGTTTCTTGGCGGCATGTCCGCTATCGTAGGCGACGTCATCCCCTATGGCATGGCGGTAGGCAACCGCGCCCATCTGCGTGGCTATAACGTCATCGGGATCAAGCGGTCGGGCCTGCCCAGAAGCGAATTGCTGGCGCTGCGCAAGGCCTATCGCATGATCTTCGACCGCGAGCATCCCGTCGCGGAGAATCTCGAACAGGCGCGCAAGGCTTTCATCGCTTCACAGGCGGTAGCCGATGTGATCGAATTCATGACCAGCCGAGGCAAACGCTACTTCACCGTGCCCGCACTTCATGGCGGCGACGACGATGACGATGACGGAGAGGATTGAAACCGGCCTGACGCGCCCTTCATCCGCTGAAAAGACCCGTGTCGCCGTGATCGCGGGAAGCGGCAGGCTGCCGGAAGAGGTGGCGTCCAAACTGGCGGAACAAGGCCGCCCCCCCTTCGTCGTTGCACTCGAAGGCGAGGGGCCTCGCGATCGTTTTTCCGCTTACGATCACATTCTTATGCCGCTGGAAGAAGGACCGCACCTGCTTTCGATCCTCCGCCGGCACGATATCGGCCGCATCGTGCTCGCAGGAGGTGTATCGCGGCGACCGAACCCGTGGAAGCTGCGCAAGAACCTGCATCTGGTGGCGATGCTGGCACGGTTCCTCATCCCGCTCGCGCGCGGCGACGACAATCTGCTGCGGGCCGTCGCGCGCTATTTCGAAGACAACGGTATAAAGGTGACCGGCGCACACGAGATCGTTCCGGACCTGCTGGCGGATCAGGGACCGATGACAAGGACGAAGCCGCTTGCAGCCGATATGAAGGATATCGACGCCGGTTACGAAGCGGCGCGCGCGATCGGTGCACTCGATGTGGGGCAGGCGGCGATTGCCATCGGCGGGCGTGCGGTAGCGCTGGAAGATATCGGCGGTACCGATGCCCTGCTTGCCCGGACCAGAGAATTGAGGGATCACGGCAGGCTGGCCGGCAGGAAGCGGGGCGTCCTGGTCAAATGCGCAAAGCCCGGCCAGGAATTGCGCGCCGATCTTCCGACGATCGGGCCGGCCACCGTCGAGGGCGCTCACGCTGCCGGTCTTGCGGGAATAGCAGTCGAGGCGACGCACTCTTTCGTACTTGATCGCGCGGAGACCGTCAGGCAGGCCGATGAACTCGGCATGTTCGTCTTCGGCATCAGCCGACCGGAGCCGTGATGGGAGACACGCGGCCGCTGAAACTCGCCATCATAGCGGGGGAGGAATCGGGAGACCTGCTCGGCGCCGATCTCGTTTCCGCGCTCGCCGCTGCGTCCGGCCGGGAGATCGAACTGTTCGGCGTCGGCGGTCGTCATCTTCAGGCGCGTGGCCTGAATTCCCTGTTCGATCCAGCGGGAATATCCATCATCGGGGTGGGTGCGGTGGTGCGTGACCTGCCGCGCATCGTCTATCGCATCGGCCAGGCCGCGCGTGCCGTCGCGGCATACAAGCCGGATTGTCTCGTCACCATCGATGTGCCGGCCTTCGGGCTCCGGGTGGCGCGCAAGGTGCGTGCCGCGAACCCGGCGATCCCGATTGTTCACTATGTCTGCCCGAGCGTCTGGGCATGGGGGCCGGAGAGGGCTGCGAAGATGCGGCCCTATGTCGATAAGATCCTCTGCCTGCTTCCGTTCGAGCCAGCGGAACTCCAACGGCTCGACGGACCGCCGGGTATTTTCGTCGGCCATCGCCTGGCGCGCGATCCCGGCATCCTCGGTGCGGCGGAGCGGCAGCGAGAGCGCGCCGGCGCGAGGCGGGAGGATGGCGTTACGACGTTGCTGGTGCTGCCGGGCTCCCGCAACAGCGAGGTGAGGGCGCTCTTGCCGGCCTTCGGCGAGACCGTGTCCATCCTTCGCGAGCGTGGCAACCGGCTGCGCCTTCTGCTCCCGACCGTGCCGCATGTAGCCGACGCCGTCAGGCAGATGACCGAGAACTGGCCCGATCAGCCGCAGATCACCCTCGACGAGGAACAGAAATGGCAGGCTTTCGGCGAGGCGGACGCCGCGCTTGCCGCATCCGGAACCGTATCCCTGGAACTGTCGCTCGCGCGCGTGCCGCTCGTCTCCTGCTACAAGGCGGACCGGATCATGCGGCTCTTGCAGAGCATGATCCGCGCCTGGACGGCATCGCTGCCCAACCTCATCGCGGATCGCCCCGTCGTACCGGAATATTATAACGAGTTCGTACGACCGGGCATGCTGGCGCGCCGGATCGAACAGCTTGCGGCCGTATCGCTGGAGCGGGCGGCTCAACTGGAAGGCTTCGACGACATCGCCTCAGCCTTGGCGACATCCAGGCCGTCCGGAGAAATCGCCGCGGAAATCATTCTTCGGGAAATTAGGGCTAGGGCCGGAAAACAAAAAGGCGCCGCTTTCGCGACGCCTTGAGGGAGACGATTGCTCCTGTCGGTCAGCGTTTGGCGACAGGGATGTAGTCGCGTTGGGTCTTGCCGGTGTAAAGCTGGCGCGGCCGACCGATCTTCTGATGCGGGTCCTCGATCATCTCCTTCCACTGGGCGATCCAGCCGACCGTGCGCGCGACTGCGAACAGCACCGTGAACATCGTGGTCGGGAAACCGAGCGCCTTCAGCGTGATGCCGGAATAGAAATCGACGTTGGGATAAAGCTTCTTTTCGATGAAATATTCATCGGATAGCGCGATCCGCTCAAGCTCCATCGCCACGTCGAGCAGTGGGTCGTCCTTTATGCCGAGTTCGCCGAGAACCTCGTGGCAGGTCTTCTGCATGATCCGTGCGCGCGGATCGTAATTCTTGTAGACGCGGTGTCCGAAGCCCATCAGGCGGAACGGGTCGTTCTTGTCCTTGGCGCGGTTGACGAATTCGGGGATGTGGTCGACCGTGCCGAT
>JBDZVC010000278.1:0-5821 GCA_040255475.1 Phyllobacteriaceae bacterium
CGCCTTGCAGCCGAGTGCCTCGGCGACCGCGATATGATCGACGCCGTAGCCGGCCTCGCTGTCCTTGCCCGAATTGATGTTGTCGAAGGCAAGGCTCACCTCGTAATCCATGTCGAAACCGCGCTGCGACTGGCGGATGAGCCCGAGATAGGCGTTGTTCACCACGACATGCAGATAGGGCAGCTTGTGCTGTGCGCCGACGGCTAGTTCCTCGATCAGGAACTGGAAGTCGTAGTCGCCCGACAGCGCCACGATGTGGCGGTCGGGATCGGCGGCGCGGACGCCGAGCGCCGCCGGCAAGGTCCAGCCGAGCGGCCCGGCCTGGCCGCAATTGATCCAGTTCCTCGGCCGATAGACGTGCAGGAACTGCGCGCCGGCGATCTGGCTGAGGCCGATGGTCGAGACGAAGCAGGTGTCGCGATCGAAGGCCTTGTTCATCTCCTCATAGACACGCTGCGGCTTGAGCGGCACCTGGTCGAAATGCGTCTTGCGAAGCATGGTCTTCTTGCGCTCGCGGCACTCGGCCGCCCAGCCCGACCAGTCGCGCAGCTTGCCTTCCGTCTTCCATTCGGTGGCGACGTCGAGGAAGAGCTTCAGCGCCGCGCCCGCATCCGAGACGATACCGAAATCCGGCGCGAAGACACGCCCGATCTGCGTCGGCTCGATGTCCACATGCACGAACTTCCGGCCCTTAATGTAGGTCTCCACGTTACCCGTATGACGGTTCGCCCAGCGATTGCCGACGCCGAGCACGAAGTCGGAGGCGAGCAGCGTCGCGTTGCCGTAGCGGTGCGAGGTCTGCAGGCCGCACATGCCGGCCATCAGCTTATGGTCGTCCGGGATCGTCCCCCAGCCCATCAGGGTCGGGATGACCGGAACCCCGGTGATCTCAGCGAACTCCACCAACAGATCCGACGCATCGGCGTTGATGATGCCGCCGCCGGCGACGATCAGCGGCCGCTCGGCCTCGTTCAACATGCGAAGCGCCTTCTCGGCCTGGGCGCGTGTCGCCTCAGGCCGATAGGGCTTCAGCGGCTGGTAGGTGTCGGCATCGAATTCGATCTCGGCAAGCTGCACGTCGATCGGCAGATCGACCAGCACAGGCCCCGGCCGGCCCGAGCGCATCGTATGGAACGCCTTCTGAAGTACGAAAGGAACCAGCGCCGGCTCCATGACCGTCACCGCCCATTTGGTGACCGGTGCCGCGATCGCGGCGATATCGACCGCCTGGAAATCCTCCTTGTCGAGACGGGCGCGCGGCGCCTGCCCGGTGATGCAGAGGATGGGGATCGAATCCGCCGAGGCTGAATAAAGCCCGGTTATCATGTCGGTGCCGGCTGGCCCCGACGTGCCGAGGCAGACCCCGATATTGCCGGCCCTGGCGCGGGTATAGCCCTCCGCCATATGCGAGGCGCCTTCGACATGGCGCGCGAGGATGTGGCGGATCGAACCGCGCGCCTTCAGCGCCGAATAGAGCGGATTGATTGCGGCGCCTGGCACGCCGAAAGCGCAGGCGACGCCTTCCTTTTCGAGAACCAACACCGCTGCATCGACGGCACGCATCCTGGCCATGGCAACCTCCATCCTGATTGCCCGGATCATAGCCTGTTCTCGACGGTTGGGAAGAATAAAATGGAAATGATTTCCATGATACGGAAATAAGGATTTTCAATTTTTGCCGAACGAAGACATGCGATCTCCCTTGTCCGCCATTCATGCCGATGGTGTAAGGGAGAAGGAAACAAGGCTGGGATACGGATGGACCAGACAGCAGAGCCGCATCGCGCAAGGCGTGGCCGCAAACCGGGCGAGCACGCCGCTCCCACCTCGGTGCAGGTGCTCGACCGCGCGCTTCATTTGCTGGAGATCGTGTCTTCCCGCGATGGCGCGCTTCTGACCGACATCGCCGATGCCGCCGGCATGGCGCCCTCGACCACGCATCGGCTTCTGACTTCGCTCGCCAGCCACGGCATGATCTCGGCCGATCCGGAAACGGGCCAGTGGACGATCGGGGTAAAAGCCTTCGAGATCGGCAACGGGTTCCTCCGCCAGCGCAAGCTCGGCGCGATCAGCCGCCCCTTCCTGACTGCCCTGATGCAGGAAAGCGGCGAGACAGCGAACCTCGCCATCGAGGACGGAGGCGACGTGGTCTTCGTCTCGCAGATAGAGAGCCATGCGCCGATGCGCGCCTTTTTCCGGCCGGGCCGGCGCGGCCCGATGCATGCCTCGGGCATCGGCAAGGCGATCCTCGCCGCGCGCCCCGACAACGAGGTCAGGAGCCTGCTCGGCCACCGCAAGCTGGAACGCTTCACCGGAAAGACGCTCGATACGCAGCCGGCGCTCCACGCCGATCTGGAGGCGATTCGCGCGCGCGGCTGGTCGCTCGACGACGAGGAACACACGGTCGGCATGCGCTGCATCGCCGCCCCCGTCTTCAACGAATATGGCGAGGCGGTTGCCGGGCTTTCCATCTCCGGTCCGGCGGTCAGGCTACCTTATGAACGCATCGGGGAACTCGGGCCGAAGGTGCGCGAAGCCGCCGATGCGCTGACGGCAGCATCGGGTGGGCGAAGGCCTTGAGAGACCGTTTGAGAAGCCGTCAGGCCGAGGTGAAAACGACGTTCGGCGAGCACCGGAGCGCAGACAAACGTCGGTTACAGCCCGGCCTCACGGATTTATCGAACGGTCTCTAATAGACCACCACGCTGCGGATCGACTTGCCCTCGTGCATGAGATCAAATCCCTTGTTGATCTCCTCGAGCTTCAACGTGTGGGTGATCATAGGGTCGATCTCGATCTTGCCTGCCATGTACCAGTCGACGATCTTCGGTACGTCGGTGCGGCCTCTCGCTCCGCCGAAGGCCGTTCCCTTCCAGACACGCCCGGTGACGAGCTGGAACGGCCGCGTCGAGATTTCCTGCCCGGCACCGGCCACCCCGATAACGATCGACTGGCCCCAGCCGCGATGGCAGGCTTCCAGCGCCTGCCGCATCACCGTGACGTTGCCGGTGCAGTCGAATGTGTAGTCGGCCCCGCCGATCTGGTCGGCCCCGCGCTTCGTCATGTTGACGAGATGCGCCACCACGTCGCCGACCTCTTTCGGATTGACGAAATGCGTCATGCCGAAGCGCTCGCCCCACGCCTTCTTGTCGTTGTTGAGGTCGACGCCGATGATCATGTCGGCGCCGGCGAGCTTGAGCCCCTGGATGACGTTCAAGCCTATGCCGCCGAGACCGAAGACGGCGGCCGTCGCGCCCTCTTCCACCTTCGCCGTGTTGACGACAGCGCCGATGCCGGTCGTGACCCCGCAGCCGATATAGCAGATCTTGTCGAAGGGCGCGGCCGGATTGACCTTGGCCACGGCAATCTCCGGGAGCACGGTGAAGTTCGAGAAGGTCGAGCAGCCCATATAGTGATGGATCTTCTCCTTGCCGATCGAGAACCGGCTGGTTCCATCCGGCATGAGCCCTTGCCCTTGCGTGGCGCGGATCGCGGTGCAAAGGTTCGTCTTGCGCGACAGGCAGGACGGGCACTGCCGGCATTCCGGCGTATAGAGCGGGATGACGTGGTCGCCTTTTTTCACACTCGTCACGTCCTTGCCGACATCGACCACCACGCCGGCGCCCTCATGGCCGAGGATAGCCGGGAACAGGCCCTCGGGGTCGGCACCGGAAAGCGTGAACTCGTCCGTATGGCAGATGCCGGTAGCCTTCACCTCGACCAGCACTTCGCCTTCCCTCGGACCGTCGAGATCGACCTCCATGATCTCCAGCGGCTTGCCTGAGGCAAAGGCGACGGCGGCGCGTGTCTTCATGGCCGGATTCTCCCTGAATTGTCGTCGCCGCAAGGCGCGGCATGATTCCCGATCAATTGCTTACAGGCAGATCTTCATCCGATCAATTCGCGGAAGATCGCGCATGTCAGGCATGCGCCGCACTTGCGCCCCTGCCGGAACGGAAGAGGAGGACGGTCATGACCGAGATGTTCAGCAGGTTCCAGACGATCCCGTTCAGGAAGGCCGCCTCATAGGACCCTGTCTGGTCGTATATCCAGCCAGACATCCAGCCGCCGATCGCCATGCCGATAATAGTCGCCATGATGACGATGCCGACGCGCTTGCCCGCTTCCGCCGCCGGCAGATATTCGCGCACGATGATGGCGTAGCAGGGCACGATACCGCCCTGCGCCAGCCCGAACACCAGCGACACCACGTAAAGCGAGGCGAGCCCGTCGAAGGGGATATAGAAGAACAGAGCCACGCATTGCAGCACCGAGCCGATGAGGAGCGTCGGGATACCGCCGATCCGGTCCGCGAGCACGCCGGAGGACAGGCGGCTGACCACACCGCCTGCCAGCATCACCGAGAGCATATGCGCGCCGGCGGCGGCGCCATAACCGAGATCGGTGCAGTAGGCGACCATATGCACCTGCGGCATCGACATGGCGACGCAGCAGCCGAGCCCGGCGAGGATCAGGAGGAACTGCAACATGGCTGGAGAAACGGCGATCGGCTTGATGTGGTCGTCCGAATGGTCGCGCATCTCGGCCGAAGGCGCACGATGGGGAGAGTTGCGCCGCATGAGGAGCAGCAGCGGTACCATCGTCACCATGCATATTATGCCGACGCCGAGATAGGCCTCGCGCCATCCTCCTGCGCGCATGAAGGCCTCGATGACGATCGGCCAGATCACGCCCGCCAAGTAATTGCCGCAGGCCGCCGCGGCGACGGCCTTGCCGCGGTGCTTGCGGAACCAGTGCGACAGATCCGCGATCAGCGGCCCGAAGGTCGCCGCCGTGCCGATGCCGATAAGAAAACCATGCGCCAGAGCGAACCCTGTAAGGGACCCGCTTGTGGAAGCGACGACGAAACCGCAGCCCGTCATGATCGCGGCGACCATGGCCGGCAGCATGTAGCCGAAACGATCCACGGCACGGCCGATCAATACATTGCCGACAGCGAAGCCGACCATGGTGAGTGTGTAGGGAAGAGACGCTTCGCTGCGATCGACCGAAAATTCAGCCTGCACGGCTGGCAGCACGACCACGACGGCCCACATGCCGGCTGCGCCAAGCGTGGCGACCAGCATCGACACGGCAAGCCGCATCCAGGCATAGGGGCCGTCTATGTCGGAGGCGTACGTATCTCCGCTGTTGATCGCAGTCGGCATGGCTTCTCGCTTGTTTCGGCCGGCGGAGCGGCACCATCCGGCAAATCGCCAATACCCGGCAGCGCCACCGCCCCTCTTATGCTGTTCCAGGCCAATCGGGCAAAGCGTTGGACTTTCGGTCGCTGCAACGTCCATCCCTGCTGCACAACCCGTCATTTTCGTGTACGGACCCCGCAAGCTGGAGCGTCCGATGCTGAAAAAGAACGAAGAAAGCCGCCTTTCCTTCCCCTATGACGAGCCTCCGGAGCGCGGTGCGCTCATCGAACTTGCCCCGGGTATCCTGTGGACGCGCATCCCGCTTCCCTTCAGGCTCGACCACGTCAACATCTACCTGATCGAGGACGGCGACGGATGGGCAGTGCTCGATACCGGCATCGGCGACCAGCCGACGCGCGATCTCTGGCAGGCGCTGGCGGGCGGAGCACTGGCAGGGCGGCGGCTGACGCGGCTGATCGTGACACACTACCACCCGGACCATATCGGCCTCGCCGGGTGGCTCTGCGAACGGTATGACCTGCCGCTGTTCACCACCCAGACCTCCTATCTCGGCTGCCTGACCATCTCGCTAAGCCCCGGGGCACTCGATGCAAAGCCCTACCGCGATTTCTACGCCCGCCACGGCATGGCGCCGGAAACCGTCGATCTCGTCAGTT
>JBDZVC010000279.1:0-5813 GCA_040255475.1 Phyllobacteriaceae bacterium
CTGATTCTCGGGGAAATCGCGATGCTCACGCGCAAACAGCACGAACTCCTGATGTTCATCCATGAAAGGCTGAAGGAGACCGGTATTCCCCCATCCTTTGATGAGATGAAGGACGCGCTCGACCTTGCTTCGAAGTCTGGCATCCATCGCCTCATTACGGCATTGGAGGAGCGCGGCTTCATCCGGCGGCTGCCGAACAGGGCGCGCGCGCTTGAAGTGCTGCGTCTGCCCGATTCGATTGCGCCGGGCCTCAATGCCAGCCGCCGGTTCTCGCCGAGCGTCATCGAAGGCAGCCTCGGCCGCAAGCAGCCGGAGAAGTCGCGTGTCCCCGCCGCGAGCAATGACGATGCAGCCGGCGTTTCCGTTCCTGTCATGGGGCGTATCGCGGCCGGCGTACCGATCGACGCCATCCAGCACCAGACCCATTCGATAGCCGTGCCGCCTGAGATGCTTTCGGGCGGCGACCACTATGCGCTTGAAGTCAAGGGCGATTCGATGATCGAGGCCGGCATACTGGACGGCGATACGGTTATCATCCGCAACTCCAATACGGCCAATCCGGGCGAAATCATCGTAGCGCTGGTGGACGGAGAGGAAGCCACCCTCAAGCGCTTCAGGCGCAAGGGGGCGTCCATTGCGCTCGAAGCCGCGAACCCGGCCTACGAAACGCGGATATTCGGCCCGGACCGCATCAAGGTTCAGGGCAAGCTGGTCGGGCTGATCCGTCGCTACTGAGCGGAAGCGGCGCGAGGCTGGCCGCTCTCATGTGGCTGCTTCTCTCGCCGTGGCGGTTTTTTGTGCGATCCTTTTTCGCCGCCTTGCCGGCCCTGATAAGGCGGCAGGCCGCGTGCCGCACGCGAATAGGCTCTCTCCGCATGCCAGGGACGGTAGGGCCTTTCGATCGAGTATTCCACGGTTGGCAGGAATCCCGTTGTGGTCTCCTCGAATGTGACGGCAGCGGCTCCATAGCGTGCCAGATCGCGCTTGGTGATGACTGCCGGACCGGACGACGCAACGCACGGATCCCTTGCCGTGGCGTCGTCGATCACGATCAGGCTGGCGACGGCACAGGTGGCGCGGGCAGCCTCTTCCGTGGCAGCGTGGGCGATCACCACGCCCCTCGCATTCCATGCTACGCAGAGTGTTTTGGTGCAGGCGAACGGAACTTCCAGGGCGGCTTTAGGCATGGCCGACGCGGCGGTGGCGCCCGGCTTTATGACGGCTTTCGCCATCATGGCGCGCGACCAGTCTTCCATGGCGAATGCGTTTGGACGATTACGATTGATCGCCACGGTGCCATCGGAAAGTCTTAATGCGACAAGCCTCGCATCTTCCGAAATGAAAAGTTCCGGCGCGGGTCGTCGCGCAATAAGCACGATACCCATGACGATGAACGGCAGCGCCGCGATCCTGAACCATGTCGTTGTGAAGGTCAGGATGACCAGCGCCACTGTCAGGGAGACAAGCGCGGCGCCCGGTAGAATGCCGATAGCGTCGAAGGGCGAATGTTTCGATAGTGCGATGGCGATTTCGGTGAACAGGTCTATGCCTTTGCCCATGACTGCGAAGGCCGGGCCATCGAGGCCGAACGGCATCAGCACGAGACCGAGCACCAGGAATGGCATGACGATAGCCGAGATGATCGGCATGGTGGCGAGATTGGCCACCAGACCGAGTGGTGAAACGCGCTGGAAATGCCATGCCGCGAAGAGAGCCGTGGCCGTTCCCGCCACGAGCGAGGTCGCGGCGAGCCCGGCGAAGTGCCGCACGGTCGCACTGCCCCCCATGCGGAGATAGGACATAGATTGCGGAGGTGGCGGCCGCCTCGGCCCACGCTGGCGCCATTCGCCCCAGGCCGCATAGGCGCTGATGAGGGCGGCGGTTGCGGCGAACGACATCTGGAAGCTCGGCCCGACGATCTCGTGCGGGGCGGTCACTACGACAACGAGCGCGGCGAGCGCGAAGTTGCGCATGCTGATCGCGGCCCGGTCGAACAGCACCGCCACCAGCATGACCGCAAGCATGATGAAACTGCGCTCGGTGGCGACGCCGGCGCCCGATATCAGGAGATAGAAGGCGATCGCAGCAAGCGCGACCGTAGCCGCATATTTCTTCGTCGAATGGCGTGAGGAGAAGCCCGGGAAAAGCGCGAAGCCGAGCCGCATGAACACGATGACGATGCCCGCGACCAGTGCCATGTGCAGCCCGGAGATCGAGAGCACATGCGCCAGCCCGGTGATCCGAAGTGCTTCATTGATTTCGTAGGGAATACCGGATTCCACGCCCGCAACCAGCGCGGCGCCGATCTCGCCGCTCGGGCCGGGGACGGCAGCACGCACCCGGCCCGCAAGTGCGTCGCGCAGGCGGGCGATATCCTCGGCAGCGCGTTCGTAAAGCGTTGGCGGCGAGGTCAGCATGACGCTTTTCGGGTCGGTCAGGAAAAAGCCGCTCGCACCGAGCCCGTCGAAATAACTCCTGAAAGAGAAGTCATAGCTCGACGGCCTGAGTGGTCCGCTCGGCGGGAACAGACGCACGACGCCCTCCACGCCCGAGCCCGGCTCCATGTCCGGCGGGACCTTGCGGGCGCTGGCGCGGATGCGGTCGGGTGCGTAACGTAGATGCGGTCGCGAGGTGGAAACGAGGTCGATCGTGAGGCGTATGCGGCCGCTCGCCTGATGCTCGACTGTCACTACGCGCCCGACGATCCGGGTGGTGACATCGGCCCCGAGCATCTTCGTCGAAGCGCGCCAGGCCTCGATCTTTCCGGAAAGCACGCCGGCAATCACAAGGAGCGTGGCGAGCAGCAGAATACGGAGCAGAAACTTCGACCGTGCCAGAAAATACGCAACCGACAGGACGACGGCACCTGAAAGAAGCGGGGCGAAAGGCGGCTCCCAGGAAATGTGGAAATAGACGAGGGCTCCCGCCGATAAGCACACCGGCACGAACAAGAAGGCTGTCCCGCGTTCCCATTCATTGGTAGCGGCTGCGAGAATCGAGAAACGAAGACGCGCGGCGGCGATACGCGCGTCCGCAAGTCCAAGGCGCCGTTTCGCGACAATCGTTTTATCGATTTTGTCGGAGGGTCGTTCCCTTTCAGCCGGAGCCTCCCGGTCGAAAGGCGCAGGATGGTCTGGAAGACACGCGTCGAACTGCGATCGCTCATCGCCGATCTCTTTCGCGCTGCCGTCCCCCATATGCCTTCCCCACGCCGAAAGGCTTGCACCCCGGCCCGCCTATGCTACATCAACGCCAGCCAAACGCCACCGCGCGCACCTGCCGACTTTCCGGCCCGATGCCGCCTCCCCGGAAACGCCCCAGAACCGCCATGTCATCCGTCGTCACACGCTTTGCCCCCTCGCCTACCGGATTCCTGCATATCGGCGGGGCCCGGACAGCGCTGTTCAACTGGCTCTATTCCGAGCATACCGGCGGCAAGATGCTGCTCAGGATCGAGGATACGGATCGCGAGCGTTCGACCGAAGCCGCCACCGCCGCCATCATCGATGGTCTGACCTGGCTCGGCCTGACCTGGGACGGAGAGCCGATCTCGCAATATGCCCGTGCCCCCCGCCACCGCGAGGTGGCCGAGGAACTCGTGCGCATGGGCAAGGCCTATTATTGTTATGCCACACCGGCCGAGTTGGAGGAGATGCGCGAGAAGGCGCGCGCCGAGGGCCGGCCACCACGTTACGACGGCCGCTGGCGTGATCGTGATCCTTCCGAAGCGCCGCCCGGTGCCAAGGGCGCGATCCGTATCAAGGCACCGACGGAGGGCGAGACTATCGTCCATGACCGCGTCCAGGGCGAGGTGCGCTTTCCCAACAAGGATCTGGACGATTTCATCATCCTCCGTTCGGACGGCAATCCGACCTACATGCACGCGGTCGTCGTCGACGATCACGACATGGGCGTAACCCACATCATCCGCGGCGATGACCATCTCACCAACGGCGCGCGCCAGACGATCATCTATAATGCGATGGGCTGGCCGGTGCCGGTCATGGCGCACATCCCGCTTATCCACGGTGCCGACGGTGCCAAGCTGTCGAAGCGGCACGGCGCGCTCGGCGTCGATGCCTATCGGGCCATGGGCTACCTGCCGGCCGCTCTCCGGAATTATCTGGCGCGGCTCGGCTGGAGCCATGGCGACGACGAGATCATGTCGACCGACGACATGGTCCGCTGGTTCGAGATCGAGGACGTGAACAAAGGTGCGGCGCGCTTCGACTTCCAGAAGCTCGAAGCTCTGAACGCCGTCCATATGCGTCGCATGGACGATTCATCGCTGCTCGGTGCCTTGATCGCCTCCCTGCCCTATCTGCCGAACGGCGCGGACTTCGCGGCAAAGCTGGATCAGGCGGCCAGGGCGCGCCTGCTTCGTGCCATGTCAGGACTGAAGGAGCGGGCTCGAACACTGATCGAACTTATCGACAGCGCCGCGTTCCTCGTCGCCGAACGGCCTTTGCAACTCGACGAAAAAGCGGCTTCGATCCTCGACGCCGACGGCAAGGCTGTGCTGGGCCAATTGCTGCCCGGTCTCCAGAAGGTGGAAGATTGGAACGCTGCAAGCACGGAAGCTGCGGTCCGCGCCTTCGCCGAAGCGAATGGGCTCAAACTCGGCAAGGTGGCGCAGCCGCTTCGTGCTGCCCTGACCGGCAGGAGCACGTCACCCGGCGTGTTCGACGTGCTGGACGTGCTCGGGCGCGACGAAAGTCTGATGAGAATGGAAGATCAAATCGGTTAGTCCGAAGTTTAAGGAAATTCACATTGAAATCAGGCTTTTGCGGTGCAACATTGCGGCCGCTGAACCAAGGGCGGCATTCTGAAGGGCGCGGCAATAAAGGCGTTATTTCGAATTCACGACGTTTTGCACTGCATCAACCGTGATTTCGGGCACATATAAAAGAAGAAGGAGTTTGCGATGACCGAAGCGAAAGCGAAACTGGATCTCGGCGGCAAATCATACGAGTTCGACGTACGCAAGGGGTCGGTGGGGCCGGACGTCATCGATATCGGAGCGCTTTACAAGGATACCGGCGCCTTCACCTACGACCCGGGCTTCACTTCCACCGCGAGCTGCGAATCGGCCATTACCTATATCGACGGCGACGAGGGTATCCTCCTGCATCGCGGCTACCCGATAGAGCAGCTCGCCGAACACGGTGACTTTCTCGAAGCCTGCTACCTCCTCCTATACGGCGAATTGCCGACCAAGGCACAGAAGGAGGATTTCGATTACCGTGTGACGCACCACACCATGGTGCATGAGCAAATGAACCGTTTCTTCCTCGGCTTCCGTCGCGACGCGCACCCGATGGCGGTGATGTGCGGGATGGTCGGCGCCATGTCGGCCTTCTATCACGACTCGACCGACATTTCCGATCCCCACCAGCGCATGGTGGCGAGCCTGCGCATGATCGCCAAGATGCCGACGATCGCCGCGATGGCATATAAATACCACGTCGGCCAGCCCTTCGTTTACCCGAGGAACGAGCTGAACTACGCTGCCAACTTTCTGCACATGTGTTTCGCGGTGCCGTGCGAGGAGTACAAGGTCAACCCGGTGCTGGCGCGCGCGATGGAGCGCATCTTCATCCTGCATGCCGACCATGAGCAGAATGCCTCGACCTCGACGGTCCGGCTTGCCGGTTCCTCGGGCGCCAACCCGTTCGCCTGCATTGCGGCCGGTATCGCTTGCCTCTGGGGTCCGGCGCATGGCGGTGCCAACGAGGCGGCGCTCAATATGCTCGCCGAGATCGGCACGGTCGACCACATCCCCGAATTCGTCAACCGCGCCAAGGACAAGAACG
>JBDZVC010000280.1:0-5796 GCA_040255475.1 Phyllobacteriaceae bacterium
ATGGCGGTGCGCTGTCCTTCGGCGGACTGTCGCCCGAGATCCAGAAAATCGCCGGTGCGGTCATCAACGGCCTGCAACTGGTTAAGCAGCTCCAACAGGTGACGGGCGATCAGAACAGCGCGATCAATACAGCCTATAGCGGCAGCGTGAACGTCGCATCGCTCTTAAGCGCGCTGACTTCTCAGGCGTCGCAAGGCGTGACCCAGCGCGAACAGTCATTGCAATCCGCCAGCGGCCAAATTGGACAGTCTGAGGATGTGAAAGGCTCGGTCGATCAGAACACGCGCATGCAGCTTGAAAACGCACGCGCCGTCAATGAGTTGATCGGCGTTCAAAACGGCGCCGTCGCGGCGCTCAACGAAGAGATGAAAACACGGCTTCTCCGGCAAAGTCAGGTCCAACGGATGATGACGCCGAGCGATGTCAATCCTTTCGAGAACTTCGGCAAGTCGGGGAACTGACGATAGATGACGGCTTACAGGGACAGGCGGCCGTACGTTGCCGCCGCGACTGCCATCATAGCGACCGCGGCGATGATGGCGGGGTGTGCCCGTCCGGGCCGCGAACTGAAAGCGCCGTGCGCGCCTTTGGGTTACGTCGACGATCCAGCCTGCGGCCCGCTCAAGCCGGTCAACGCCACGCCCTTTGAAAACGTTATCGAGGACGAATGAACGGCCTGGCGACAAGCATACTCGATGGCATCGACGGTGTTGGGCAGGGTTTCGTTTCCAACGTTTACATGCAGCTCGGCAATGCCCTCGGCCCGGTGTTTACCGGCATGCTCACCATCTATGTCGTCTGGTGGGGCTATTCGATCATCAGCGGTCGTGAGACCATTTCCCCCATCGAGGCGGCTTACCGTCTCGGCCGGGTGGTTATTATCTATCTGTTACTGCTCCATTGGGGCACGTTCTCCGAGACCATCTACAAACTTGTTCAGGCTGTGCCGGATGAAGTCGGCAAGATCATCGTCGGCGCGATCTCGCGCGCGACCGGTAACCAGCTTTCTGACCAGCACGCCATACCGGCCTTGATCGACAATCTCTATCGTGGCGCCCAGGACGTGGCCAAGCAGGTCTATACCGGATCGATGTTCGATTTTTTGGGAGCGATCCTGTCGGCGATCGTGCTCATGGCCGCGATCATTTTCTCGGCCATCGCCATCGCTGCAATCATCGCGGCGAAGATCATGCTTTTCATCACGCTCGCCCTCGCGCCGATCTGGATCGTGCTCTGGCTCTATCGGTGGTCGAGCCGCATCTCCGAAGGCTTCATTTCGCTGACGACATACCTGATTATTCAGCAAATTCTCATATACGGCTTTCTCGGCTTCTATTTTTCGCTGGTCAATCTCGCGCTCAACACGGCCATGTCGGGCGGAGCCTCCGCCGATAGCAAGATGTCGATGGTCCTGCCCCTCGTTCTGGTGACGATCATCGGGATATACATCTTCACCCAGCTTCCCGCGATCACCGCCATTCTCAATGGGGGTGGGTATATCGATGCGACAAAAACGCATGGGTCTTATCAGAATGCTGTTGGTCGATCTTGGCGCGGTGGGCGACGGGCGGTGCGAGGAATAGCCGCAGCAGCTGGTGGTGCGGCGCAAACATATAGACGAATGCGCAGTGGACAAGCCGCCAGCAGGGAAGCCGCCAAAGTATCAATCCAGCGAGGTGCCCGAGAGAACGGGGTGCCCTTGGTGTAGCGGATATGCCGGGAAATCAGTGACTTTATTACCTCCCCGCACGGGCGAAGTTTGCAGACGAGAGCATAGTGAAGTGTCAACACCGCAGGAACACACTGCAATCGGACCCGGCGACTTGGTCGATTGGAGCTACTACAAGGCCGGCGCGACCTGGGAGGATGACACGCATCGTTCGCTTCGGCGCTCCCGCACCTTTGCCTGGATCGTGAGCGGTGTTTCCGCGGTCGTGGCGGTGTTGTCGCTCCTGACGCTGGTCCTGATCCTACCGCTCAAGCAGTTCGAGCCCTATGTCATCGAGGTCGACAAGACGACCGGCTATCTAGAAATCGCCCGCGCTCTAAAGCCTGGGGACCTGTCGCAAAACGAGGCTGTCACGGCGGCCAATCTGGTCCGCTATATCCGTGCGCGAGAGACCTATGACGTACATGAGATCAAGGCGAATTACGACCTGGCGCAGCTCTATTCGACAGGGGCGGCGTCGAAGGACCTGACCTGGCTTTATACGCCGTCGAATCCGCGGTCGCTCGACAAGATCTATGGCCGCAACGTCTCGATCTCGATCAACGTAAAATCGGTTTCTCTCCTGAACCGAAGCACGGCCTCTGTGCGGTTTTCCACCACGACGCGGCGCGACAACACGTCGACCACCGACAATTGGGTCGCGGTGGTGAAGTTCCGCTACACCTCGACGCCAGTGAAGAACGAATGGCGGTTCGACAATCCGCTTGGCTTCCAGGTCACCGACTATCGGCGCGACCAGGAATCGGCTCCGACTGCGGGGGGCCTGCAATGAAGCCGTTCATCGGGGCGGCTCTCTCGGTCCTCATCCTGCTCGGCGCGGTATGCGAGGCGAGCGCGCGGGATACCCGCATCCGATATGTCACCTTCGACAACAATGATGTGACGACGGTCAACGCCGCGCTCGGCGTCTCCACGATGATCGAACTAAGCCCGACGGAAATTATCGAAACCGTCTCGGCCGGCGACACAAAGGGCTGGTCGATCGTCCCGAAGCGCGGCTCGCGCTTTCTCTTCGTCAAGCCCCTGGAGAGGGACGCCTGGACCAACGTCAATATCGTCACGAACCGCCGCGTATACTCGCTGCTGCTCAAGGCATCGAACAGCAATCGCGACAGGGTGTCGTTTCAGGTTCGGTTCAAATATCCAGACGAAGATGTAAACGCCCGCCTGCTTTCCCAGGCAAGGCAGAGCGCGGCCGATCCCGACCTGAAGAACCTGAAAATCTCCGATCTGAATTACGATTACGCCTACAAGGGTGAGGATAGCCTGAAGCCGCGTGTCGTGTTTGACGACGGAACAAAAATGTTCCTCGAATTCACCGGCGACATACCCGCCATCTTCGTCGTTGATGAAAAGGGCCACGAATCCCTGGTGAACCTGCGCACCCAGGGCAAATATACGATTGTCGACAAGGTCGGCCGCCAGTTCACGCTCCGGGCCGATGGCAAGACGCTTTGCCTTTACAATCGCGCGCGCGCCGCGCGGGTCGATCCGATCGCCGACATTTACGGCCCGACGAAACTCGACCGCAAAGCCAGCCTCTTCCCATCCTCAAGAAATGGGGGACGATAGATATGAGCCAGATCGACTATAACGACCTCGATGGCAGCCCTTCCGTCGCGCGCCGCGGCGCCGGCGTCGGCACCAAATTCGCCATGGTCGGGTTCGGTCTTCTCATCGCCGGCGCCCTCATCTGGATCAACTGGCCGCGTTCTCCGGCGTCGAGCGACATTGCGACCAATTCGGAAGAGGATTTCAACCCGCCGGAGTTTCGTTCGCCGGGACTGTCAGAGGTGCCTCAACAGGCCGAAAAGCCGATAGACCAGATCGTCGTGCCGCCTCCCGCTGAAGGCGAGGACAATACCAAACAGGCCGATAACGTCGACCAGACGGTGCAGCCGGGGCAGGATCTCGATGCGCAGCGGCGCGCGCTCGAAGCTCAGATGGCGGCCGAGGAAGCGCGCCGTAAGGCCGAGGAGGAAGAGGCCCGCCGCAAGGCCGCGGCCGAAGAGGAGGCACGGCGCAAGGCCGAGGAGGCCGAAGCCGAGAAGAGGATGTGGGAGCGCCTGCGTTCGAACCAGATGGTGACGGCAGATCGCTCGGAAGGCACGGGCGGTCAGGAGGCCCCAGCGCAAGCCGAGATCGCCGCTGACGGTCAGATCATCCCGGTGCCGGGGGCCGACAGCGATCCGAACAAGGCTTTCCTCGCGCAATCGGAGTCCAGTTCGCGAGGCATGGCGAAGGCGCGCGTTTTCAGGCGTACCGATGCCATGATCGCCGAAGGTACGATGATCCGCGGCTTTCTCGAGACCGCAATTAACACCGATCTGCCTGGCATGGTCCGTGCTGTCGTGCGCGAGGATGTTTATTCGCTCGACGGCCGCCGCATCCTGATCCCGAAGGGCTCTCGCCTGACTGGCGAATACCGTTCCGGGCTGGCGCGAGGACAGAAGCGTGTGTTTATCGTGTGGAACCGCGTCATCCGCTCCGACGGCGTTTCCGTCGATATTGCTTCCCCCGGCGCCGACAGTCTCGGCCGCGGCGGTCTCGGCGGGCGGATCGATACCCATTGGCTTGAACGCTACGGTAATGCGATCATGCTTTCCGTCGTCGGCGGCGTATCGGAATATCTGTCCTCGCTTGCCGACGACAATGACGGTTCCCAACAGCGCCAGGTCACGACCGTCGATCCGGTGACGGGCCAAACCATCACCGTCACCTATGGCGGTTCCGGCTCGCAACGTGACGCCCGCTCGATCGCGTTCGACAAATCCTCGACGGCCCTGCAGCAGCTTGCGCAGGAGGCGTTCCGCGACAGCCAGAACATTCCTCCGACTATCTATGTCGATCAGGGCACGCCGGTTGTCGTGTTCGTTCGCCGCGACCTGGATTTTTCCGCTCTTTACGCCGATCCCGTTCAAGAGGAACTGGCCCGACTGAAACGCGGCGGCGCACCGAAGACTGCTATTGATCCAACGCCGCTCTTCATGACGCCGAAGGACCACTATTATCCAGGGTATTTCCCGCCGAGGCCGGTCAAATGAACGTCGTCCAACCCGTTCCCAATCCCTGGGCGCGTGCGCCGGTGCTGCGGGCCGAACTGGAACCGATCTGGCCCTATCTCGAAGAGGACTCCGTTTCCGAAATCGCCATCAACCGGCCCGGCGAGGTTTTCATCGAACGCCTTGGCGAAAAAGAGATGGAGCATGTCCTCAAGCGCGAACTGACTCGCAATTGGATTCGCTCCGTTTCGACCGGTGTCGCTTCCGCGAGCAACCAGGTGGTCAACGAAGTGACGCCGGTTCTTTCGGCCGCTCTTCCGTCAGGCGAGCGTTTCCAGTGCGTCTTGCCGCCGGCGGCGCCGGACGGCGGTATAATCTCGATCCGCAAACAGGTCATCATGGATATGACCTTGGACGACTATGCGCGTCGCGGCGCTTTCGAGCACACGGCATTGGGAAACGGCCTGGCGCTCTCGGCTGAAGAAAGAAAGCTCGTCGAGATGCTGCATGACACCTCGCCGCTCGAATTTTTGGAATTCGCCGTTCGCAATCGAGTTTCCGTGGTCGTGTCAGGCGGCACCTCCACCGGCAAGACGACGTTCCTCAACGCGCTCCTGAAAGTCATTCCCGACCATGAGCGCATCATTACGATCGAGGATACGCGCGAGCTGCGGCCGCCGATGCTCAATAGCGCATGCCTGCTGACCTCCAAGGGCGACCAGGGGCTTGCGAAAGTCACGCCGCAGCAGCTCCTTGAAGCCTCGCTGCGGATGCGTCCCGATCGTCTGCTTTTGGGGGAGTTACGCGGCTCGGAAGCGTTCTCGTTCTTGCAGGCGATCAATACCGGCCACCCCGGATCGCTGACCACGGTGCACGCGAACTCCGCACGATCGGCCTACGAACGGCTTGCCCTCATGGTTATGCAAGGCAATGTCGGGCTCACCCGCGCCGAGATCCTCGACTACCTGCGCGAAGTCATCCCGGTCGTCGTTCAGATGGTTCGAAGCGAGGGCGGCCACCGCGCCATCAGCGAGATCAAATTCACCAAATCGGAGACGATCTGAC
>JBDZVC010000281.1:0-5775 GCA_040255475.1 Phyllobacteriaceae bacterium
AGATCATGCTGGGCAACATTATAGACAACCAGCAGAGTTTCGAAGTAATGGCGGATGGCACCTCGCGCCGCATGGTTCCCGAAGAAGGAGAGGAACCGTTCAATGCACAGGAATATTTCATGACCAATCCGAGCCTGTCCGGGCGGGGTGACGCGCTGAAGAGCCATGCGCCGAAGCGCATCACCCAGTACAAGCGCGCCCGGCACGAGCGGGTTAAGAAGGCACGGGCCGCACCGGGCGCATGATCTCCGGCTCACAGGGGCGCCTGCAGGACCGCCGTCCTATCTCCGTCATCGACATCGGTTCGAACTCGATCCGTCTCGTCGTTTACGAAGGAGTGGCGCGCGCGCCGACTGTGCTTTTCAATGAAAAGATGCTGGCCGGCCTCGGCCGCGAGATCGTCTCGACAGGAAAGCTCGATCCGGAAGCAGTGAAACGTGCGGTGGCCGAATTCGGACGCTTTCGCGCGCTCTCCGAGCAGGCCGGCGCGGAGACGCTGCATGTCATAGCCACGGCCGCCGCCCGCGAGGCGGAGAACGGTCCTGATTTCATCCGCCGGGCGGAGGAAATCCTCGGTACGGAAATACAGGTGCTTTCCGGCCGCGAGGAAGCGCATTATTCGGCGCTCGGCGTGATCTCTGCCTTCCATCCGGCGGATGGCATCGCCGGCGATCTCGGTGGTGGCAGTCTCGAACTGATCGATGTCAGGCGCGAGGAGATCGGCGACGGCATTACGCTCCCGCTCGGCGGGTTGAGGCTGCAGGACATGACGAAGAATTCGCCGCCCGCCGCGCAAGAGATCGTGCGCGAGGAGATCGCGCGGGCCGGCCTGCTGGGCGAGGGCAGGGGCCGCACCTTCTATTGCGTCGGCGGCACGTGGCGTAACCTCGCGCGGCTGCATATGCTCGTCACCAATTATCCGCTCGGCGTCATGCACCATTATGAAATGGACCCGCAGGCGGTCGGCGATTTCCTGAAGCAGGTCGCCAGGAACGACATGGGCAAGATGAAGGGCGCGGACTGGATCCCGAAGTCCCGCCGCGCTCTCCTGCCCTATGGCGCCATCGTGCTGCAGGAGATCATCCGCGTCATGCAGCCGGGCAGGATTGTCGTTTCCGCGCTCGGCGTGCGCGAGGGCTATCTCTATTCGTTGCTGTCGCCGGAGGAGCAGCGAATAGACCCGCTCATCTCGGCCGCGGAGGAAATGGCGGTGCTGCGCGCCCGTTCTGTGACGCATGCGCGCGAACTTGCCGACTGGACCGGCGAATCTTTCGCTACCTTCGGCATCGAGGAGACCGAGGACGAAGCCCGTTATCGTCGTGCGGCGTGCCTGCTCGCCGACACGGGCTGGCGGGCGCATCCGGAATATCGCGGCACGCAATCGCTCAACATCATCGCGCACGGCTCCTTCATCGGCGTCGACCATCCCGGCCGCGCCTTCCTGGCGCTCACCAATCTTTACCGCCACGAGGGTATCCACGAGGACATGGCGGCGCCTGAGATCAAGGCGCTGGCGGGGCCGCATCACCTGGAGCGTGCGCGGCTTCTCGGCGCGCTGCTGCGCGTCGTCTATCTCCTGACGGCTTCCATGCCGGGCGTCATGCCGAAACTGAAATGGGAGGAGCGAGGCAAGGGCGCGCTGGCGCTTGTCGTCCCGCCGGAACATGCCGCCCTGATCGGCGAGCGCCCCGCCGGCCGCCTCGCGCAACTATCGAAGCTGCTCGGCCGGCCGATGGAGTTTGCGGTGGGAACGTGACGGAAAGCGCTGGAGCAGCGGGCGTTCTGACGAACGCCACACCTACTGCCAAATGTTTTACGCGCCGGAGTTCGCCTCCAATACGACGATCTTCCTGTTCTCGAATTTAAGCGCCAGTTCGCCGCGTACCAGCTTCAGCGCCATCTCGCCGAAGACGGCCCGCCGCCAGCCGCGCAGCGCCCCCGCATCGGCCTTCTCGCCGTCCGCGGCAATACGGTCGAGATCGTCGCTGGATGCGAGCACCTTCGGCGCTACGCCTTCCTTCTCGGCGACCAGCTTAAGCAGCACCTTGAGCAATTCCGCCGCCGCTCCCGAGCCTTCCGGCGATTGCGTGGGCCGTGGCGGCTTCGGCAGTTGTTCGCGCGGAATGGCTAGCGCGGCGTTCACCGCTTCGAGCAGGCTCGCCGCCGTGGCCGAGCGCTCCCAGCCTTTCGGTGTCATTCTCAGCTTGGCGAGCGCGGACTGATCGCGCGGCTGCTGCTGCGCGATCTCATAGACGGCGTCGTCCTTGATCACCCGCTGGCGCGGGACGTCGCGCTCGCGCGCCTCGCGCTCGCGCCATGCCGCGACATGCTGGACGACGGCAAGTTCCTGCGGCTTCCGCCAGCGCATCTTCAGCCGTTTCCACGCATCCTCGGGGTGCGGGTCATAGGTCTCGCGCGAGGTGAGCACGTCCATCTCTTCCTTGAGCCAGTGCCCCCGGTTCTCGCGCTCCAGTTCATCCTTCAGGTGGCGATAGACATCGATCAGGTAGGTGACGTCGGCAAGCGCGTAATCGAGCTGTTTTTCCGACAGTGGGCGTCGGCGCCAATCGGTGAAGCGGGACGATTTGTCGAGTCGCGTGCCGGTGATCTTCTGGACGATCTGGTCGTAGGAGACGCTGTCCCCGAAGCCGCAGACCATCGCCGCGACCTGCGTATCGAAGATCGGAAGCGGGATCAGCCCGCCGAGATGGAAGACGATTTCCACGTCCTGGCGCGCGGCATGGAAGACCTTCGTGACCTTTTCGTTCGCCATCAGTTCGAAAAACGGCTTCAGGTCGATCCCTGGGGCCATCGGATCGACAAGCGCCGTCACTCCGGGTGCCGCCATCTGGATGAGGCACAGGATCGGCCAGAATGTCGTTTCTCGGATGAATTCGGTGTCGACTGTTACAAAATCAGACTTGGAAAGCTCGGCGACCGCCGCCTCAAGCTCTTCGGTCGTGGAAATCAGGCGCATTCAAATCCTTCAACGGTTGACCCCGCAGTCACTCCCTCCGCTTTCGATAGACCCATAGTTGCGGGAATCCAACTCCTTACGCTTACTTTGATTGGCGTCGTCCCCCGCGGAGGCAGCCAGGCAGCGCGGCTTCGATAATGCCAAGGATCAGAGCAGCGGACTCAGGATCGCGAAAGTGTTGTTGGCCAGCCTCCGATACCAGGGCCAATGCCTGACTTCCTCCGTCTCGACCCGGATTGATGCAGCGAGGAATTCTTCCTGCCGCGAGCGCAGTGCGGCCGTTACTTTGCCGTCATAGATCAGCATGTTGTTCTCGTAATTCAGGTCGAAGCTGCGCCGGTCCATGTTCGCGGACCCGATGAAGGTGATCTCGCCGTCCATGGTGATGGTCTTGGCGTGCAGCAGGCCCTTTTCGTATTCATGTATTCTCACGCCGGATTGCAGCAGTTCCGGATAATAACTCCTGCTTGCCCGCGCGATGGCGAAGTCATCGTTCCTGCGTGGCAGAATCAGGGTGACATCGACCCCGCGACTGGCCGCCGCGCAGAGGGCCTCCTGAAGGCCCTGATTGGGCGCGTAATAGGGGGTCGTGATAAAAAGATCGCCGCGCGCTGCGAAAATCAGGCTCTCGAACATCTGCGGCATGGCCGAGAAGCGGCCGGTCGGTCCGGTGGCGACGATTTGCGCGGGGAATCCCTGGACATGCGCTTCGACCGGAATCTCAAGAATGTGCCTTATGTCCTCGCCATCGAACGTCATCCAGTCGGTGGCGAAGATGATCTGGTTCTGATGAACCACCGGCCCCTCGACCCTCAGGAGAACGTCCACCCAGGGCGCGTATTTCGCCTTGGGCAGGAATTCCGCGTCCGCGCAGTTCTGGCTGCCGCAATAGGTGACCCGGTTGTCGATGATCGCGATCTTTCGGTGGTTCCTGAGATCGATGCGCCCGAAGAAAATGCGCAGGATCGGATTTCCGACACGCAGCGCCCGGGCGGTCTTCACGCCCGCCGTCGCCATCTCTTGCCAGAGCGGCGAACGGATCAATTCGCGCGAACCGATGTCGTCTACCATCGCCCGGCAGGTGACGCCCCGTGCCGCTGCACGCTTCAGCGCATCGGCTACCTTGCGTCCGTTGTTGTCCGGAAGCCAGATATAGAAGAGCAGGTGGACATGGTCCGTGGCCGCGTCGATGTCTTCGACCATTCTCTCGATGCTGCGGAAGGAATCGGCCGTGAGTTCCGCGCGATTGCCGGCGACGGGTACGAACCCGTTCACCGACCCACCGGCGCGGAACAGCGGCATCCATCGATCCGGTACGATCGCGGGGGAGGGGGTGGGACCCGCGGAGCGTGCAAGCGCCTCGAGTTCCCGCTGCACGGCCCGCATCCGCTCGAAGTGGCGGCGCCCGATATTCGTCTCGCCGAAAAGCAGGTACGCACCGATGCCGGCGAGCGGGATCGACAGGATGACCACGACCCAGGCAATACGCGAGCCGGGATCCCTGTGCGCCCTGAGAAGGACCCGCACGATCAGGCCAACCTGTATTGCGAAGTGAAGGGCTGCGGATGCGGCAAGGATCATGTCGCGGTCTCGGTGGAAAACGGCGCGTGGTGGCCAACGGGATATTTCTGTCTCGCTGGCATCGTGCGCAGGCGGGCGATGGTGACCTCACTTGTGATCCGCATTCGCGGGACGCCGCACACTATGACCTCATCGTTCACGCATTGGTAGTGCGCGCGGCGTCAGATCGGCCTCCGCCTCCTTGACAAAACCGGACCTTCATGCGCTTTTCCGCGCGAATTTCGAGGCGCCTTGCGCCCTTTTCCGTACCGTTCCATGGAAAGCCTGATCATGCACCGTTACCGCAGCCACACCTGCGCCGCCCTGAGGAAGTCCGATGTCGGCCAGACCGTCCGTCTCTCTGGCTGGGTGCATCGCGTGCGCGACCATGGCGGGCTGCTCTTCATCGACCTGCGCGACCATTACGGGCTGACGCAGATCGTCGCCGATCCGGATTCGCCGGCCTTCAAGACAGCCGAGACCCTGCGCGGCGAATGGGTGATCCGCGTCGACGGCGAGGTCAAGGCGCGTACGGCTGAGGCCGTCAACCCTAACCTGCCGACCGGCGAGATCGAAATCTTCGCCCGCGACATCGAAGTGCTCTCGGCGGCGAGGGAACTGCCGCTGCCTGTCTTCGGCGAGCCGGATTATCCGGAGGATATCCGCCTCAAATACCGCTTCCTCGATCTGCGCCGCGACACGCTGCACCGGAACATCGTCGCGCGCACGAAGATCATCACCGAGATGCGCAAGCGCATGGGCGAGGCGGGTTTCGCCGAATATTCGACCCCGATCCTCACCGCCTCCTCGCCGGAGGGGGCGCGCGACTTCCTCGTGCCGTCGCGCATCCATCCCGGCAATTTCTACGCGCTGCCGCAGGCGCCGCAGATCTACAAGCAGCTTATCATGGTGTCGGGCTTTGACCGTTATTTCCAGATCGCGCCCTGCTTTCGCGACGAGGACCCACGCGCCGACCGCCTGCCTGGCGAATTCTACCAGCTTGACGTCGAGATGAGCTTTGTCGAGCAGAACGACGTGTTCGCCGCGATGGAGCCGGTGATCCGCGGCGTCTTCGAGAGTTTCGCCGAGGGCAAGCCGGTCACGCAGGAATTCCGCCGTATCCCCTATGACGAAGCGATGCGCAAATACGGCTCCGACAAGCCGGACCTCCGCAATCCGATCGAGATGCAGGACGTGTCGGAACATTTCCGCGGCTCCGGCTTCAAGGTCTTCGCCGG
>JBDZVC010000282.1:0-5773 GCA_040255475.1 Phyllobacteriaceae bacterium
CCCTCCTTCATCATGACGCTCGCCATGATGCAGATCGCCGCCGGCATCTGCGCGCTTCTGGTGCGCGGCCAGATCGCCTATGCGGTGCCGGACCTCGTCTCGACGCTCGGCTCCGGCTCGTTCCATGGCATACCGTGGATCGTCATCGTACTGTGTATCTTCCTTCTGGTCGGACACGTCGTGCTGACCTACACGCGCTTCGGCCGCTATGTCTTCATGGTCGGCGGTAACCGCGAGGCGGCGGAATATTCCGGCGTCAACGTCAAGTTCATTCTTGCCGCCGTCATGGTTATCTGCGCCATCTGCTCGGGCGTGGCGGGCATGCTCGGCGTCGCTTATTTCGGCAGCGCCCAGCAGAACGAGTTCGACGGCTATCTGCTCGACGCCATCGCGGCTGTCGTCGTCGGCGGCACCAGCCTGTTCGGCGGGCGCGGAGGCATCGGCAACACCATCATCGGCCTCCTGATCCTCGGCGTGCTCAACAACGGGCTCGACCACATCAACATCGACAGCTTCCTGAAGATACTGATCCGCGGCATCATCCTGCTGCTCGCGCTGATCATCAACGTCTACGTGCAGAACATGCGCGAGAACGAACGTGCGGGCGCCGCCTGACGATCACCGGCGGCCTGCGGGCGGGCGGGAAAGAACCTATACGCTGGCCGACGTCGCGAAACGTGCAGGCGTCAGCGAGATAACGGTGTCGCGCGTCTTGCGCGACAAGGGGCCGATTTCGCTGAAGACGCGCGAGCGCGTCATGGCGGCCGTGGCGCATCTGGGCTACATGCCGAACCGCATCGCCGGCACGCTCGCCTCTTCCGGCTCCAACCTGATCGGCGTCGTCCTCTCCTCGCTCACCAACAATGTCTTCGCCGATGTGCTTGGCGGCATCCATTCCGTTCTGGCGCCGGCCGGATACCAGCCGGTAGTCGGCGTCACCGATTACGACGAGAAGGAGGAGGAACGCGTCGTCGCGTCGCTGCTCGCCTGGCAGCCGGCGGCGATGATCGTCTCCGGCGTCAACCATACGGCCGCGACGAGGCTGATGCTGGAGCGGGCGAGGGGCCGCGTCGCCGAGATCATGGACATCGATTCCGCGCCGCTCGATCTCGCCATCGGCTTCTCGCACCGTGCCGCCGGCTACGACACGGCCCGGCACCTTGTTGCACGCGGCTATCGCCGCTTCGGCTATATAGGCCTCGACCGTGCGCGTGACCCGCGTGCCGCGCTCCGCTATCAAGGAATGATGCGCGGGCTTTCCGAGGCCGGTCTTTCGCTTGTCGCCGAGGCAATGGCCGATTTCCCGACCTCGACGCAGGGCGGCAGGAAGCTGCTTGCCGAACTGCTGGCGGGCGGATCGGCGTTCGACGCGGTGGTCTTCTCCAATGACGACATGGCCGTCGGCGGCCTCTTCCACTGCCTCGCTTCCGGCATCCGCCCGCGCGAGGAACTGGCGCTTTTCGGCTTCAACGCGCTGGAGATCGGCCAGTCCCTGCCGATGCCGCTTTCGACCATCCGTTCGAATCGAGACATGATCGGGCGGATCGCCGCGACCCATATCCTCGAAAGGCCTCTTCGCCCTCCGGAGCCCACGATCATCGACACGGGCTATGAGATAGTCGAGGGCGCGACGGCGTAGCTGGGAGGAGGATCGGGCGGGCGCTTGTCAGCTTCGTTCGCGGCCCGTTAAAGTGCGCCTTCCTCCAACAGGTTACCGCATCGCATGGCCTTCGACATCCTGGTGAGACAGGGCATCCTGCCCGACGGTACGACCGCTGATATCGGCATTTCCGGCGGGCGGATCGCCGCCATCGAACCCAGGCTTGAAAGCGAGGCCGGACGGACCGTCGAGGCGGCAGGCAATCTAGTCGCGCCGCCCTTGGTCGATCCGCATTTCCACATGGACGCCACGCTTTCCTATGGCATTCCGCGCATCAACGTATCGGGTACTCTCCTGGAAGGCATTGCGCTCTGGGGCGAACTGAAGCCGCTGTTGACGCACGAGGCGGTGAAGGAGCGGGCGCTTCGCTATTGCGACTGGGCCGTCTCCATGGGCCTGCTTGCCATCCGCACCCACGTCGATGTCTGCGACGATCGGCTTCTGGCGGTGGAAGCGCTTCTGGAGGTGAAAAAGGAAGTCGCACCCTATATCGACCTGCAGCTTGTCGCCTTCCCGCAGGACGGCTTCTACCGCAGCCCCAACGCGAAGGCGAACACGCTGCGCGCGCTCGATCTCGGCGTCGACGTGGTCGGCGGCATCCCGCATTTCGAGCGGACCATGGAAGACGGCCGCCGCTCGGTGACCGAGCTTTGCGAGATCGCCGCCGGACGCGGCCTGATGGTCGACATGCATTGCGACGAGACCGACGATCCGCTGTCGCGCCATGTCGAGCAACTCGCCTGTGAGACGCAGAGGCTCGGGCTCGCGGGCAGGGTGGCCGGTTCGCACCTGACTTCCATGCATTCGATGGACAATTACTACGTCTCCAAGCTCCTGCCGCTGATCGCCGAGGCCGGCATGGCGGCGATCCCCAACCCGCTCATCAATATCGTGCTGCAGGGGCGTCACGACACCTACCCGAAAAGGCGCGGCATGACCCGCGTGCCGGAAATGCTGAAGGCCGGCATCCGCGTCGGCTTCGGCCAGGATTGCGTGCTCGATCCATGGTATTCGCTCGGCACGGCCGACATGCTCGACGTCGCCTTCATGGGGCTGCATGTGGCGCAGATGACGAGCCCAGCCGACATGCGCAGATGCTTCGACATGGTGACCACCGAAAGCGCCGCCATCATGGGGCTCGAGGATTACGGCCTCGCGGTCGGCAAGCACGCCAGCCTCGTCATGCTCGACGCCGGTAATCCGGTCGAGGCGATCAGGCTGCGCGCCGAGCGGCTTTGCGTCATCGCCAGAGGCAAGATTGTCGCCGAACGGCCGCGTCGGGAAACGGCCCTGTCATTGCCGGGCCGCCCGCCATCGGTGCCCCGGCGGCATAAGATATAGTCGAGCGCCCTATTCTTCCGCCGCTCCGAGCGGCGAGGAACCGAACAGTCCCTTCTTTTCCTTCCGGGCCGTCGCCTCGGCCTCCTCATACTGGCCATCGGCGCTTTTCGCCCAGCCGTTGCGGACAAGCCAGAGCGCCATGTCTTCGCCGTCGAGCGTGCAATGGGTGGTGATTTTGCCGGAATGCGAAGGCACATCGCAGGCGATGGCGCGGCCGCGTATCCAGGCTCGGAAGGCGGTTCGCGCCATCGTGCCGCAGGGCCATTTTCTGCCGTTGTCGTCCTTGCAGGTCTGGCTGGCCGGTGTCGCCTCCGTGCCGGCGAGACGGACGTCATGGCCGTCGGCTTCGATCTCGCCGGCCGCCGCCGCGAAAGGCCGATAGAGAAGCGTGCCCTGCGGGATGGGCGGGCCGAAAGGCTCGCGCTTCAGCGGCTTTGTCGCCGTGGTGAGCGGTTCTCTCGGGGCCGCACGCTCCAGCGGTCCGGTGACGTCCGGCCCGGCGATGCTGTCGGGCGCGACCCGGCGGATTTGCTGCGTCTCTGTGCCTTGGCTTGGGCGCGGCATGTCAGTGGGAGCCTTTTCGGCTTGGGGCTTCGCCGGCGTAGAGATGCGGGGTGCGTCCGCGTCTTTCCCTTGCCGCCTGATCAGGGATTGCCCGCCGATCCACAGGCCTGCGACCAGCGCGAGGCCGACGGCGACGAGCGCGATGCGTTTGAATACAGCCAACGGGCCGGCTTACTGGCTCGCCCAGATCACCCGCGCGACCCACTCGACTTCCATCATCGGGATCGTGCGGTTTTCATGCTCCGGGTTGAGCGAGAGCAGGTCGATCGCTTTGGTCGTCTGCTTCTCCAGCACCTTGGCCATCACCTCGCCACCGGTGGTCTTGACGACGACCCGGTCGCCGCGATGGACGGGAGCGTTCGGATCGACAATCAGTATGTCGCCATGGCGGTAGAGCGGCAGCATGGAATCGCCCTGTATGCCGAGCGCATAGGTCCCCTCCGGCGCGCGGCCGGGAAGCTCGATCAGATCCCAGCCCTCGCCGGCGGGAAAGCCGGCATCGTCGAAGAAGCCACCGGCACCGGCCTGCGCGAAGCCGACCAGCGGCACGGGCGATACCTGTCTCGGCAGCGCATCGCCGCCGGCAGCCGGCTTCCCTTCGATCAGCGCCAGGAACTCGTCGAGCGAGGAGCCTGTCGCCTCGATGATCTTGGCGAGCGATTCCGTCGAAGGCCAGCGCGGCCTGCCATCGGCCGACATGCGTTTGGACCGGTTGAAGGCGGTGGAATCGAGCCCCGCGCGCCGCGCGAGCCCGGAGGCGGAAAGCGAGTATCGCGCCGCAAGCGCGTCGATCGCGGCCCAGACACGTTCATGCGAGAGCATGGCGGGGCTCCCTTCCCATACAGGAAAAAATACCTTTGTGCTGCTTCTACCGGCCGAGCCGAATTTTGTCCAGAACAACGGGCGTCAGCGAGCGGCCTCCAGCGACTTGACTGACGCACGCAAATTCCGGTGCGAGGCGAGAAAGGCGGCTTCCATCGGGTCGAGCGGACGCGGTGTCTCATCGTATCCGAGGAGCCTGAACATTTCGGCGATCGACACGAAATGCCGGGCCTTCAGGTCGTATACGCCGACGATGGTCAGCACGATCGCGGCCGTGCGGCCATCTTCCAGCAGGAAGCGATGCCGGCCGATCATCTGGGTGCCGTCCCACGTCTCTATCGTGGTGATCACCTCGAAGCGTTGCCACAGCCTGATCTCTCGCACATAGGCTGCCTGCAGCCCGCCCATCATCGGCGCCCAGCCGCGTTCGCGGCAGAGACGAAAGATTCCGCTTCGCAGGAAGATGTCGATACGGCCGACATCCCCCAGCATCATATAGCGGGCGTTGTTCAGATGGATGTTGCGGTCGATGTCGCTCGGCAGGCAGCGGAAGGAAAGCCGGCTTTCGCCGCCGTAGCGGTACGGCCCGCGACGGCCTGTGGTCGCCGCCATCCGCGCAAGCCTCGCCCAGACATACATGCGTGGTCAGGCCGCCTTCTTCGTTTCCCTTTTGCCGTAGGGATCGAAGCGCTCGTAGAAGGTCTCGCCCTTTTCTTCCATGTCGGCGAGCAGCTTCGGCGCCTTGAATTCCTTGCCGTATTTCTTCTGCAGATGTCTGGCCAGCTTGAGGAATTTCTTCAATCCCATGCCGTCGACATAGGAGAGCGCGCCGCCCGTGTACGGAGCGAAGCCGAAGGCGAGGATCGAGCCGACATCCGCTTCGCGCGGGTCGGTGACGATGCCTTCCTCCATGACGCGCGCGGCCTCCAGCGCAATCGTGACGAGGAAACGCTCTTTCAATTCCTCGACGTCGATCTTGTCGGGGTCCTGCTGCTTGTAGAGGTCCTTCAAACCCGGCCAGAGGCTCTTCTTCGCCGGTTTCGGCGGATAGTCGTAAAAGCCCTTGCCGTTCTTGCGGCCGAAGCGGCCGTGCTTGTCGACCATGGTGTTGATGAGTTTCAACTGCTCCGGATCGACGGCCTTTTCGCCGAGGTCGCGGATGGTCTGCTTCATGATCTTCTGGGCGAGATCGATCGCCGTCTCGTCGGTCAGCGCCAGCGGGCCCACCGGCATGCCGGCGAGCTTCGCCGCATTCTCGATCATCGCCGCCGGCACGCCCTCGATCACCATCTTGAAGGCTTCCGACATGTAGCGCAGCACGCAGCGGTTGACGTAGAAGCCGCGCGTGTCGTTGACGACGATCGGCGTCTTCTTGATCGCGCGCAC
>JBDZVC010000283.1:0-5771 GCA_040255475.1 Phyllobacteriaceae bacterium
CGGTCCAGCCGAGATTGGACAAGGTTCTGTCGCGCACGGCATCGCGGGCCGATTCTCCATGCTGCGATCCGTCGACTTCGACAACGAGTTTCCTGGATGGGCAGGCAAAATCGACGATATAACCCGCAATCGGCATCTGGCGTCGAAATGCCGGACCCATCAGCCGATGCGCCCTGACCTCGTTCCAGAGTTTCAGTCCGGCATCGGTAATCGCTTTGCGCATCTTGCGCGCGTTACGGCGATTGGTCGAGGGGATGACCGCGTGGTTCATCGTGGCAACCTTGCCCTACGATGTACGCGCTCAGCGAGCAACAACAATGCCCTCACCTCTTCACCTCCCAGGTCGTTACGCGCTCGCCCGTGACCGGATCCTTGCCGTCCTTCAACTGGATGCCCTGCGCGAAGAGATCGTCGCGGATGCGGTCGGCTTCGGCCCAGTTCTTTTCGCGGATGAGAGCAAGGCGGCGCGCGACAAAGCTTTCGACATCGATGTCGGTCTCAATCGCAGACAAATCGATGCCGATCAGCATGGCGGCGGCGACCAGCACCGGTTCCGGCAAGTCCGTCGCGTTCAGAAGGCGGATGTACTGGGGCAGGTCGAGATCGTCCGAAAGCGCGTCGATGAACGAAGAACCGACGATGCCGGCAGTCGCGTTGTTCGCCTTCCGCCTGAGCTTCGTGAGGACATTTTCCGCCTCCTCCAGCTTGCGCACGGAAAAGTCGATCGGCTCGCGATAATGCGTCATCAGCATGGCGAGGCGGAGCACTTCGCCCGGCCATTTGCGCCCGCCGAATTTCTCCGTGCGGAGGAGTTCGTGGATGGTGACGAAATTGCCCTCGCTCTTCGCCATCTTGCGGCCTTCCACCTGCAGGAAGCCGTTGTGCAGCCAGTAATTGGCCATCATCGGCGTGCCGTGGGCGCAGCGCGACTGGGCGATCTCGTTCTCATGATGCGGAAAGATCAGGTCGAGCCCGCCGCCATGGATGTCGAAGGTGTCTCCGAGGAAGGCGGCCGACATCGCGGAGCATTCGATATGCCAGCCCGGACGTCCCCTGCCCCACGGGCTTTCCCAGCCCGGCTCCTCGGGCGAAGACTGTTTCCAGAGCACGAAATCGGCCGGGTTCTTCTTATGCGCATCGACCGCGACACGCGCGCCGGCCTGCTGGTCCTCCAGATTGCGCCGTGAAAGCCGGCCATAGTCCGGCATGGAGGCCACATCGAACAGAACTTCGCCATTCGCCTCATAGGCATGACCGCGTTCGATGAGCTGGCGGATCAGCGTCACCATATCCACCTTGCCGTCCGGCCGCGGAAGCACGAACTCCGTCGCTCGCGGCTCGAAGGTCGGAGGCAGGCAACCGAGCGCCGCGACGTCTTCGTGGAACTGGCCGGCCGTTCTTTCCGTCACCCGGCGGATGGCATCGTTCAGGGTTACCCGCCCGGCCTCGATCTCCAGTCCGAAATCGCGTAGGGCACGGGCGTTTATCTTGTCGTCGACGTCCGTGATGTTACGCACATAGGTGACGTGATCGGCGCCGTAGAGGTGCCGCAGGAGCCGGAAAAGCACGTCGAAGACGATCACCGGCCGCGCATTGCCGATATGGGCATAGTCGTAGACGGTCGGCCCGCATACATACATGCGCACGTTGTTCGGGTCGATCGGGTGGAACACCTCCTTCGCCCGCGTCAGCGTGTTGGTGAGCCTAAGCCCCTTCGTCTCGTCCGACATGAAACAGTCACTCCCTGGCCGCCGGCCGGGAGCGTTTTTCTATCCAGGAAAGAGAGCGAAAACGTCCGGACCAGCAGGCTGCTAGCCGACAATGCAGATGCCGGTAATGGCGAAAGGCGTTTTCATCGCCGCGCTTTATGGCCTTGTGGGCATTCTCCGTCAAGGCGCAAAACCGTTCACGACCGGCTCCGCCCTTTGCCGAGGCCAGGAAACCCTGGATCCTCCTCAGGAGTCCTTCAAAAGACGCCCCTTCGTGTCTGCCGTGGACGCAGAGAACTGCTTTGATTGCATAGTCTTCCCGACGGTGTCTCCACCGGAACGGTCTCGCGTGCCTCATGTTAGCCAAGAGGCGCTGTCGTCGCGATTTTCAACTCGAAGTTCAGCGGATTTGAGCTAGAATGTGGCCGGCGAAGGCAAGTTTGGGCCGATGGGAGGCAACATGGCAAACCCGCTCAATATGGCTGAAGAGATTGATTTCTGGTCTCTTTTCAACAGACAAAGGCTGCACCAGAACAACCGTCAAGGTCGTATCGCCGCTGAGTTCGACGAGCAAAAATACGCATCGGGCATTCACTTCATCAACCAGAGCTACCGGTCGCTCTTCGATTCACTTTCGTTGCAGCGACCGGACATTCGGCAACCAATTCACGCACTGAAACGTGGGTTCCTGATCCATAAAGGGTTCAAGCAACTTGAAAATGCGCCAATGCAATTCTGGTGCGTCACATTCGATCTCTATAATCGCGGCAATCCTCAAGATCCCAACGGCCCCAGGCGACTGATCGTGATTCTCAAGAACTGGCCAGGGGGGCGGACACCGAACGGCCGCATAATCTGGACGCCGGACGCCGGCTATTTCGCGCATCTGATTTATACGAACAATCATTATGGCGACAACAGCGGTGGACCGAGTTTTGCCTACGTCAACAACTGGCCGCTCAGAGATCATGCGGCGGGGAAATACTCGGTACTTGGCAACGTGGCAGCCACTTTCGCCGCTTGAGGCGTCTCAGAACGAGCTTCGTTCAGCTACGGCTTACTGGGGTTAAGAGACCGCACGAGGAGCATCGGGTAATGCCAGGCCGGGGATTCACGACCGTCGCGTCACCCTCCGCCAGGGTTCCACAAGCTTGTTCGAACCCCTTGTTTGCCGACTTGGAGAGCCACCTCCCGTTCCATGATCGTTCGGAATGCATCAGAGCCAGAAAATCGGCGCGGAAATGCCTGAATGCGAACCAATCGGCTCCCTATTCGTTGGTTATCAGGACTTCGTTAAGCATAGCGGAGCACTCTTTGACGGTCGGGACAGGATTCACTCAAATTTGCCACGAATTCGACTGAATCTGGAACGATCTGCGCCGCTCCCCGCAAGCAAGCAGGAAGAAGACAATGCCGAGCTCAAGGAAAATCCGACGAAAACCCGCCGAGCCGAAACCGGCTGAAGCGCTCATCGCGCAATATCGTGCCATCGGCCAACCCTCGTTGCAGGCGGCACTGATGTGTACGGCCAAGAAGGGCAAGAAGACGCTTGAGAGCCGCCGGGCTCACGCCTGAGCGAAAAGCCTCGCAATGAGGCCGACAGCGATACCGGCCATGACCAGGCCGACGACGATGTCGAGGATGCGCCAGGCAGCGGGCCTCGCGAAGAACGGCTGCAAGAGACGCGCGCCGTAGCCGAGGCCGAAGAACCAGACGAACGACGCCGCGGCGGCACCGACGCCATAGGCAAGTCGTGCCGGCCCGGCGAAACGGCCAGACAGCGAGCCGAGCAACAGCACCGTATCCAGATAGACGTGCGGATTGAGGAAAGTGAAGGCAAGGCATGCCGCGACCGCGGCTTTCAGGCTTCCCTTTCCGCCTCGCGCCGCCCGCAGCGTTTCCGGATGCACGGCGCGTCGGAAGGCCAACACCGCGTAGCACGCCAGGAATATCGCGCCGCCGATCGTCACGACCGTGATGAGTTTCGGCGATGAGGCGACCAGCGTGCCGAGACCGCCGACCCCGGCGGCGATCAACATCGCATCGGCCAGCGAGCAGATCAGGCAGAGCACGAAGACATGCTCGCGCAGCAGTCCCTGCCTGAGGATGAAGGCGTTCTGCGCGCCGATCGCGATGATGAGCGATCCGCCGAGCAGGAAGCCGGAAGTCGCGGCGCTGAGCAGGCCGGCCATGCCGTGACGGTACCGATCTCAGCCGTTCAGGCCGACGCGTCCGGTGACATAGTCGAAGATGGCGCGGCGGATCGCCGGATCTTCCAGCTTCGCCACCGGCAGATAGAAGATCAGGTCATTGCCCTTGGCGAGCGTGATCACGTCGCCACGCTCCTCGACCCGGTCGAAGGCCGACCAGAGGAAGCATTCGAAATCGCCGTTGCAGATGGTCATCAACGCGGCCTCGTTGAAGGCGAAGGTTTTTCGGCCGGGATGGAATTCCGGGTGGATGGACGGGCATGTGGAGAGCGCCTCCCGGATGGCGATCTCGTCCTCCGCACTCAGTTCCACGGTGAATTCCTTGATCATTTCCGAGGCGCCCAAATTCGGGGCGATTTTTATCGAATGCGAGTTAAATAAGCTTTAGCTGAACGTTAACCGGCTTCTCTTCGGGCACCGGTTCGCCGAGGTCGATGGGCTCCTGTATCTCCGGACCCGTATTGGCCACCTTGTTGACCCTGTCGGAAACAGGGATCGCCTCGAAGAAGCCGGGATCGGCAGGCCGCAGGAGGTCGGCTACGTCCCGCGGCTCGTTCGAGCGGCAATCGAACCAGCGCGAGAAGTCTTCCGGCTTGATGACCACCGGCATGCGCTCGTGAATATGCGCGATATCGGCGTTGGCATCCGTGGTCAGGATGGCGCCGGTGTCGATCTCCGAACCGCCCGGCTCGTACCATGTCTCCATCAAACCCGCGAAGCCGACGAGCCCGCCGCCCCTCGGCCGCACCCAATAGGCCTGCGCCTTGTTTCTGCCTTCACGGCGCCATTCATAGAAACCGGAGGCGGGAACGAGTGCGCGGCGATGGCGCATCGCCGTCTTGTAGGTATTCTTTTCCAGCGCCGTGTCGGAGCGCGCGTTGAAGAGCAGCGGAAAGCTTTTCGGATCCCTCACCCAGGCCGGGACAAGCCCCCAGCGCACGAGGAGCGCGCGCCGGTTCGGAAGATTGGAGCCGGGCGAGCCCCGCCCCTCGCCCGCCATCACCATCAGGATCGGCTGCGTCGGCGCGATGTTGTAGCGCGGCGGAAAGTCCTCCAATTCCAGGAGCGCGAAGAAGGCTTCCACCTCTTCGGATTTCAGCGTCAGGGCAAAGCGTCCGCACATATCCCTTCCTTCATGTGTTCCGGCCTTAGGTAGAAATGTTCCGGCGCAGGCGCAACGATTGCGGTTGACGGCCCAAAGACGATCCCGAATTCTACCGGCATGACGGATCGCATCATCCTCGCCGCTTCCGTGGCGCTGCGCCACGGAAACCGCTTCCTGCTCGTGGAGCGCGGTCGCGCACCGGCGCGCGGCCAGTTCGCCTTTCCCGGCGGCCGGCTCGAACAAGGCGAATCGCCCGAAGAAGCCGCCCGGCGCGAACTTCTCGAGGAAACCAGTCTCTCAGCTTGTGGACTTGCCCTCTTCCGCATCATGGATCTGGGTGGAGACGAGGACAGCGGCGGTGTACTTTTCCGGCTGCATGTCTTCAGCGGCATCTATACGGAAGGCGAAGCAGTCGCTCGGGACGACGCCGCGAGCGTCGGTTGGTACAGTGCCGAGGAGATGGAGGCCCTGCCAATCAACGCGTCGACGCTGGAGGTCGCGCGGCGCATTCTTGGATGTTGACTCCGGCGAAGTCACGCCTTGCCGCAGCCCAAATCCTCGCTCACAAGTTTCGCATGGCTCGGGCGATCTTCATGCGATTCCTTCTGGCGGCGCTGCTTGCCGCTTCCGTGCTGCCGGCGCGCGCCGTCGAGGCGCCTTACGAGAAGAACCTGCTACGGCTCGCCGAAATTCTCGGCTCGCTGCAATATCTGCGCAATCTGTGCGGCGAGAAGGGAGACGACTGGC
>JBDZVC010000028.1:0-30604 GCA_040255475.1 Phyllobacteriaceae bacterium
AGCCGCGCGTCGAGGCGGAAATCGCCTTCGTCATGAAGGCGCCGCTGAAGGGACCGGGCATCGGCATCGCCGACGTCATCGCTGCCACCGATCATGTCAGGCCGGCGCTCGAAATCCTCGACACCCGTATCCTGCGCCTCGATCCGGAGACGAAGAAAGCGCGTACGATCGTCGATACGATCGCCGACAACGCCGCCAATGCAGGGATCGTCCTCGGCGGACAGGCGATCCGCCCGGAAAGCACTGACCTGCGCTGGATGGGAGCGATCGTCATGCGCAACGGCGTTGTGGAAGAGACCGGGCTGGGCGCCGGCGTGCTCAACCACCCGGCGCTCGGCGTCGCCTGGCTTGCCGACCGGCTGGCCGCCTATGGCGATAGCATCGAGGCGGAAGAGATCGTGCTTGCCGGTTCCTTCATCCGGCCGATCGAGGCAACGCCCGGCAGCGCCATCGTCGCCGATTACGGCCCGCACGGGACGGTGACCTGCCATTTCGCATGAGCGCGTCGCGAGGCTGAACGCCGTCAGCTTTCGTCCCGCAGATCGGCCAATTCGTTCAGCAGGCCAAGAAGCCGCTCGATCTTTTCCACGCCGTAGCGCTTCTCAAGTTCGGCATAGATCTCGCGGCTTTCCGGCGCGACCTCGCGGATGAGCGCCAGCCCTTTCGGCGCGATCGTAAGGCGCACCCGCCTGCCGTCTCGGCCATGCTTCTCGCGCGTGATCATCTCCCGCTCCTCGAGCGCCTTGATGATGCGCGTCAGGCTGGGCGCAAGGATGCAGGCGTGCTCCGCCAGCTCCGAGGCATCGCACGGCGCTCCTTCGCCAAGGACGCGCAGGACCCGCCATTGCTGCTCGGTGACATCGTGGCGCGCAAGCATCGGCCGGAACCGCGCCATCACGGCCTCTCGCGCGCGCAACAGCGAAATGGCCAGCGAGCGGCGGATGTCTCCCGGCAGGAGCGTCTCCGGCATGCGCGTTTCGCCTTCCGATATTCGTTTCGATGCGCGGTCTATTGCCGATTTACCGGAGCGGCGCAACGGGGCGGCTTCTATGCGCAGAACGGCCAGCGTCCGATTTCCACCTGCCGGCTCTCGCCCACAATGGTGCGCAGAAGGACGAAATCCTCGGCCATCCAACCGATCGGTTCATCGAGCTGCGACGGCGGAACGCTTCGTCGGTCCCATATCAGCGTGACATGCGGCTCGAAGCCGGCCGGGCCGCGCCAAAGCCCTTCCCTCGTCAATGCCTGACGCAAGGCGTTGCGAAGCGCCGTCAACTCCCCCATGCCAGCGCAACAGCAGAGTACCGTCGGTTGTTTGTCGCGGCGAACCCGGAAAGTACGGAGACGACCGAAGGCCACTGGAAAAGGCGAAAACCTTATGTGCTCTGCTGCGCGCAACGCCGCTTCAAGATCGCCCTTTCGGGGACCACGAGGCGACGTCACAGCATTCAGCGAAATATGCAATCGATGAGGGCCATATACAGGTTCCGAAAGTCCGTATGACCGGCGGCACCATTCCGCACATTCCGTAATGGCAGGCACGGCAACAAGAGCCGGCCTGAGTGCGAAATAGACTGGAACCCGCACGGTTGCCGCTTCGAAGGCCAACGAAAGCTGCCCGGCCACGTCGCAAACTCCATACTCTTTTGTTCACTATATGTTCTTGTCAGTACAGATGTCCAGCAGAGGATCGCCTTATCGGGAAACAGTTAGCCGACCTGTCTTGAGCCGCCCGACATCAGCCTGAGCCACGGCGCCAGATGGAAGGCGCTCATCAGGAGATACATCGGCACCATCCCCGCAAGTGGCGATTGCACCGCCATGCAGTCCATTCCGGATTCGCCGAAAACAGCCGTGACCAACGCCATGAGTGCGAAGGTCGGGCTGGCGGCGAGACACAGCCACCGGGCCGCACCTTGGGTAAAAGCGGCGCCAAGCGGTTGTTTCCTGCTCGCGGTCCGGTTCGTGGGCATGACCGTTCTCCTTGCCCATCGAAGGCTGGGCTCATCGGTAAGGCTGGCCTAAGTTAAGAGCCCATTTCGGAGGGCGAGAGTGACAAGTATGTCGGGATTTCGATGGACTCGTTGATCACGGCCGCGGCACGAGCCCTTTCAGCCGGCGACCCGCTTGGCGCGCTGAATTTCGTGGCTCTGCGCAATGATGCGCCGGCGCTTGCACTTCGGGGCATCGCCATGGCGCAGCTCGGCGATCTCGCCCGCGCCAAGGCGCTCCTGAAGAGCGCAGCGCGTGCCTTCGGCCCGAGGGAACTTATGGCCCGGGCGCGATGTGCCGTCGCCGAAGCCGAGATAGCGCTCGTCTCCCGCGATCTCGCCTGGCCCACAAAGGCGCTCGAGCGGGCGCGTATGACGCTCGAAGAGCATGGCGATCGTGTCAACGCCGCCTATGCGCGTTACCTGAAGGCCCGCCGCCTCCTTCTTGTCGGTCGTCTCGGCGAGGCCGAGGAGGCGGTTGCCGACCTCGAATTCGCCTCCCTTGCGCCCTCGCTGCGCGCCGGCTGCGAACTCGTATCCGCCGGGATAGCGATCCGGCGCCTCAAGGCCAAAGAAGCGCGTGCAGCGCTTGCCCGCGCCGACGAAGCGGCGCGCATGGCCGCCATTCCACCGCTGACGGCGGAGGTCGAAACCGTAGCCCTTGTCCTCGATACGCCCGCAGCGCGGCTTATCGCCGACGGCGAGGCACGCGCCCTCCTGCTCGACGAAATCGAGCCGCTCCTGGGATCAGGCGCGCTTGTGGTGGACGCCTGCCGTTTCGCCGTGCGCCGTGCGGCGAAAATCGTGCCGCTCGAAACACGGCCGGTCCTGTTCGCGCTGGCGCGGGCGCTGGCCGAAGCCTGGTCGTCCGACGTGTCGCGGGAGACACTGCTTCTCCGTGCTTTCCGGGCAAAATACGTGGATGAATCGCATCGGGCCCGGCTGCGCGTGGAGATCGGCCGGCTCCGCAAGGCACTGAAGGGTCTGGCCGACGTGAAGGCGACAGCGGCGGGGTTCCGGCTCGTGCCTCGCAGCCCGGGCGAAGTCGTCGTGCTCGCTCCGCCCGTGGAGGAGGAACATGCAACGGTGCTGGCCTTGCTCGCCGACGGGGAATCCTGGTCGAGCACCGCGTTGGCGCTCGCGCTCGGCATCAGCCAGCGCACCGTGCAGCGCGCGCTCGAGAACCTTGCGGAAGAGGGAAAGGTGCAGGCAATCGGGCAGGCGCGGGCACGGCGCTGGATGGCGCCGCCGGTGCCGGGTTTCCCGACAACCTTGTTACTCCCTGCCCCGATTTCGATTGGCTAGCATCAGGCTCCACAGACAACCAGACAGGAGCGAGACATGAAACATTCAGCAGCCGACATCATCAAGGAGTACGGCCCCTTTCCCGGTACCGAACAGGTGCACGGCCTCACCTATGACGGCAAGCATGTCTGGTTCGCCTCCGGCGACAGGCTGAACGCGATCGATCCGGCGGACGGCAAGGCGTTCGATTCCATCAAGGTCCCCGCGCATGCCGGCACCGCCTTCGACGGCGAACATCTGTTCCAGATCGCCGACAGCCGCATCCAGAAGATCGACCCGCAGACGGGTCGCGTGGTTTCGACCATCCCCGCGCCCGGCAATGGCGGCGATTCGGGCCTCGCCTGGGCGGAAGGGTCGCTCTGGGTCGGCGAATACCGCGAGCGCAAGATCCATCAGATCGATCCCGAAACGGGGGCGGTATTGCGTACCATCCAGTCCAACCGCTTCGTCACCGGCGTCACCTGGGTCGACGGCGAGCTTTGGCACGCAACATGGGAGGACGAGAAGAGCGATCTGCGCCATATCGATCCGGATACGGGCAAAACCATCGAACAACTCGACATGCCGGCCGGCATGGGCATTTCAGGCCTTGAATCGGATGGGCATGACCGATTCTTCTGCGGCGGCGGCAATAGCGGGAAGGTCAGGGTCGTGCGACGGCCGAACCACGCCTCCACCAGTCGTCAATAGATTGACGAAAAGCCGAGCCTGACTGGTCACGCGGCTCGTGGCCGGTGCTCGGCACAGATCAAACGACTTTCCTCGTCGGACAAAGGCTCATCCAGCAGCCCGCAATGATGCGCCGACGAGGAGCCCGGCCGTACATCGACACGGAAATAGAAGCACGATCGACAGGCTCCGAAAGCGCGCCCGCGATTACGGGCGATGGCGGTCCGCAATGTCCGCCTCAGGCCTTCGAGCATGAGGGCCATGTCACTGCCCGCCGCTTTTTCGATGTTCTCCGCAAGAGCAAAGAGCGGATCGCCTTCGAGAGCGGCGGCAGCCTTACCCGTCAGGACAAATTCCACCGAACGGCCGTCGCGCAAATTGCTGCGGCGCTCGACATAGCCCTTCGTCTCAAGCGAGGCGAGCGTGCGCGAAATCGTACCCCGCGTCGAGGCCAGATAATCGGCGAGTGCGGCGGGCGTGCGCGAGAACCTGTTGGCCTGCCAGAGATACCTCAGCGCCTCCCATTGCGCGGGATTGAGGTCGCCTGACTGCTCGCCGAAGCGCGCCAGGCGTTCCAGACGATCGATAAGGCGGGCCGCTTCGAGCGCTTCGGAGGAAACAGGCATGGTTGCTACTCGAAATCATATTGACGAATGATGCAAGAATAATATAGTTGCTATTAGCAATCAATGGAGGCACCACCCATGACCACTACGGCCATTCCCGGATACCGGCTGGGCGATTCGGCATTGCCCGCATCTCCGCTGACGGAAAAAGACCTCGCGGACCTCAAGACGTCGCTGCTCTTCACGGATGAAGATGTCGCCGCGCTGCGTAAGGCATACGATGTGGTCAGGGACCAGGTCGAGCCGATCCTCGACGTGTGGTACGGCTTCGTCGGAAGCACGCCGCATTTGCTGGCCTACTTCTCCGATCCTGTAACCGGCGCACCCGACGGCGACTATCTCGCAGCCGTCCGTAAACGCTTCGGTCAATGGATCCTGGACACCTGCAGCGCGAAATACGACAAGGACTGGCTTGCCTGGCAGGACGAGATAGGCCGCCGGCACCACCGTATCGGCAAGAACAGGACGGATGGCGCGGTCGCGGCCGCGCATATCCACATGCGCCACATGCTGGCGCTTGCCATACCGATCTCGGTCACCATGAAGCCGTTCCTTGCCGGAAAGGGCCATCCGGCGGAGGAAGTCGATACGATGCACGCTGCTTGGTCGAAGGCTGTATTGCTTCAGGCGATCCTGTGGTGCAGGCCATATGTGAAGGAAGGAGATTTTTGAGAATGTCGCCGTCACCCGCGCCCGACTGGCAGATCGAACATTGGCTCAACACGCCGAAGCCAATCGGGCTTGCGGACCTCAGCGGCAAGGTCGTCCTCGCCCTCGCCTTCCAGATGCTGTGCCCCGGCTGCGTCAGCCATGCGCTGCCGCAGGCGGTGCGTGCCCGCCAGACGTTCGCGGAAGACGATTTCGCAGTGATCGGGCTGCATACGGTGTTCGAGCATCATGAAGCGCAGGGAAGCCCGGCCGCGCTCGGCGCCTTCCTCTATGAATACCGGATCGGCTTTCCGGTCGGTATCGACGCGAAAGACCCGGCCGCCGGCCTGCCCAAAACGATGCAGGCATACGGGATGCAGGGAACCCCAACGACGCTGCTGTTCGATCGAGAAGGCCGGCTGCGCCTCAACAAGTTCGGCCATTTCGACGACATGCGTCTCGGGGCGGCGATCGCCTCGCTTCTGGCGGAAACCGTTCCTGCAGCCGCCACGCCCGACTAGTTACGAAGAAGCCGCAGCGCCCCACCCTTATGGGCGGCGATATGGTCGGTCTTGTCGCTTTTGATCTCATATTGGGGATCGTCACGCGACGCCCGATGTGTATGACCCTTGTAGTCGAAATCCTCGGTATGAACGGAAATGATCGTGCCCGAGACGCGGCCCGCCTCCGAGTTCCAGCTCACATGGTCGCCGATTTTGAACGCCCTTGTCATGGAAACTCCCTGCATCCAACGAGCGAGGATTTGAGCCGCTGCTGGTGGCCGATCGAATCTCACGCGCATCGCCGCGGACGTCGACGATGCTCCTGTCCTTCTCCGCCTATTAAAGACCTTCCGGCGCCACACTCCAAGTCTGTTTTGGTCGCTGCCGCTCGCCTGTCATTGTTCCCGTGCCGGCAATCCGATCAGCAGCGCATACTTTCAGTAGACGTAAGGGATGAGCCGCCAGGTGCGAGCACGGTAGGCATCGTAGGCTGTTCCAAAGTGCGCCGCGAGCAGACGCTCCTCGGAATGGATGCGCACGATGAGAGGCGGTATGAACAATATCGCCAACACCACGCCGATGATCGAACGGAACGCGAAACCCCATCCGAAAACGCTGACAAGAAGACCGAGATAGCTGGGATTACGGACCATGCTGTATATGCCGTCGGTTACCAGTTGGTGATCTTTCTGGATAGCTACCAGGCCACTGAACCGCCTGCCGAGCACGAAGACGGGCCACAGCCTGAGCACACCGCCGCCAAGGAAAAGCACGACGCCCAGCCAACGCACGCCGTCACCGCCAAAAGTCAGCAGATCGGTACGGTCGGAGAATGCCGGCAAAAATCCATCCAAAAGGCCGATGATCAGGAAAGCGAGCAGTACCCAGCGATTGCCGCGGTCTTCCTTTTCGCCCGCACTGAGGTTGCCGCTGGTAAAGGCAGCCGCGACAGTCAGCCCCAATGTCGCGACAACGAGCGCGACCCGGGCAGGGTGAGACAAGAAAGGGACGACCCCGCCCCAACCCCAGGCCGCAAGTCCCAGCCAGAGAACGACCGATATCAGTGCGATCAGGAAAGTCACCATTCTGGACATATGAAGCTCCCTGCGGGTTGCAAGACCACTCCAATCCACCGCTGTGAGGTTGCGGACACCAACCCGCGCTTCGACCTCGTCGTATGCGGATCCCGGCAGGCGGATCGAGACAACCCACACTATGTCGCGCCTCGAACTACAGCGCCGACAAACCATATATCAGTCGGATCGCAGCAATGACCATATATGGATTTCGCGTGGCCGATCGAGAAGCTCTTCGAGCGCCGCGTGCCATTCCGACCGATAAGGCCGCTTGAGTTGGACCTCGAGCACGTCCTGTCGGTCTTTCCATGTCTCATGAAGCTGGAAGCGGTTCTGGTCGCCCGGATCGACGTGCAGCGACGCGCGCTCGAAGGTCGCTTCGTGGCGCATCGCGTCAAGGACAGGGTTCAGAAGCGCCTTGAACCGGTCCCGCTGATCCGGGCGGACCTGAAAGGTTATGACGTATGTTTCGCTCATCCCGAAACTCCAAGATAAATCAATGCATCGCGCTATACTCTATCCGCGCGGCTTCAATCACGACTGGCAAGCAGGACGACCGGATCGCCTGCTCACCAATCGCGGGCATAAAGCTAATGCCTACCGGCTGTTTCCATGAGCTAGCCGCTCATGATGCATTTCCGTTCAGGAAGCCGACGACCTCAGCGATCCGGCCGTTGTCATCGACGCGCACGACGTCGGTCCCATGCGCCACAGCTTTTGCGTCCGACGCCATCAATGTCCAGTTGAAGCGAACATAAGGGCCGTGCCCGTCAACGGCTCCCGACAGCACAAAGACGTGCCCCGGAAAATTGGCAACGGCCTGGTCCATCATCGATCCAATGGCGTCACGGCCGCTCGCCGACATCAGCGGATCCACATAGGTGGCATCCTCGCTCCAAGCCGACAGCGCGTGGCTCCGCTCCACCGGCGCGGCGTTCCAGCTTGCCAGATACCGCTCTGCAACAGGTTGCATCTCAGTCATTTCCGTTCTCCTTTGAGTTTTTGCACGGACGACGATGGCACGAGGCGATATGCGTTGCGATTACGTGGGAGGTAATTGCCGATTGCACGGCCGGGCTGTTAGCCTTGGGCCATGCTGAACGAAAACCAGTCCGCCGGAGACCTGTTGCGCGAATGGCGGCAGCGTCGACGGCTCAGCCAGTTGGCGCTGGCCGTCGATGCGGAGATTTCACAGCGGCATCTGAGTTTCCTGGAATCGGGACGTTCCCGGCCGAGCCGCGATATGGTGCTGCACCTGACCGAGCGGCTCTCCGTCCCGCTGCGCGAGCGCAATATGATCCTGACGGCAGCAGGCTTCGCGCCGATCTATCGTGAACGGCCACTCGATGCGCCGGAACTCGGGGCCGCGCGCGCTGCGATCGACCGGATTCTGGAGGGACATGAGCCGCACCCTGCCCTTGCGGTCGACCGGAACTGGACGCTGCTGTCGGCAAACAAGGCGGCCGGCGTGCTCATGGCCGGAGTAGCCGATCATCTGGTCGCAGGAGAAATCAATGTGCTGCGGCTCAGCCTGCATCCCGAGGGGCTTGCGGACCGCATCCTCAACTTCCGCGAATGGCGCGCCCATATCCTCGCGCGGCTTGTGCATGAGATCGACGTTTCAGCGGCTCCCCAGTTGGCCGCATTGCTTGATGAACTGAAATCCTATCCCACGCCCCCGCACGCCATCTCCACCCGCGCAGGTCCGGCTGCCGAGGGTGGGATCGCCGTGCCGCTCACGCTTGCAAGCGAAGAAGGACCGCTCTCCTTCATCAGCACCACAACCGTGTTCGGGACGGCTGTCGATGTGACCCTGTCGGAGGTGACGATAGAAGCCTTCTTCCCCGCCAACACAGAGACGTCGGAAGCGATGGTGAAGCTGACCGCGCAGCTCTGATTCCCCGCCTTATGCCGGCAACTCGGCCAAGGTTCACCGCCGGGAACCCGGTGGCATCGATCCTGCGCCCGGCTATTGCACGGCCCCGGCGATCAGCCCCATTGCAGCCCGACGCGGAAGGCAGCAAACCCGATACTGTTACCATCGTCAGCCGGCTTCACCAGCCGGCAAGGCTAATCAATTCATCGCGGATTGGGCATAGGCGACGATCTGTTCGCCGTATCTCTGCTGAATTTCCGCCACTGCTATGCCGATCGCCACCGCTATGACGGCCAACGGAACAAATACCTTCCAACTCATTCGCTTCCTCCTCTCCTGATACCTTCCTCCATCCCCGCCTTGGACAGACGAAGGGTATCAAACAAATCAAGAAGATGTGCGACAAGCAAGTATTGCGGAGCGAACACCCAGGCGCCGCAAGACCGGCAACCTGAACGAGCGAGTATTTTCAAATCCTTTCGAAGCGGCGTTTCGGCCCAAACGCCTCACAGGCGCATGGTGCCGAATACCCTGTCCCAAAACGCCGAGGTGACGCCGAAATTGATGGTTTCGTCGACATGATGGTGCAGCGCGTGACGGCGCTTGAGGGTGTAGAAATATCCGGGATGACCGGGGTGCCAATGGTGCAGGATATGGTGGACGCTGATGTACCATAGATATCCCAGCATCAGGCCGCATGTAACGGCGCTTGCCGCGGCGAGATTCGAAACCAGCAGCAACGGAAAAAACACGATCAGTGCGTGAGCACCGAGACTGAGCCATGTCGGCGTACCGACGGATTCGCGCTCCTCAACGTGGTGGCGATCATGCATTTCCCTGATGTAGGGGATATGATGCAATACGAAGCGATGCATGAGATATTCAATCAGTGTCCACAAGCCGACACACGCGAAAACGACGGCAATCCACGCCAGTGCGCCATCTTTCCCGATATCGTGAGTGCCGATTGCCGCTAGCATCGCGATCACCACTGGATAGACCACGAAGTCGCTATAGTAGCCGATTATAGACAGTTGCATCGGGGCTGCTCATCTCGCCGTCCCCGGACGACGTTGTCCGGACTATCTACCTGCTATCGGAAATATTCTAGGCTATTTGTCGACAGGCAGCAGAGCCGGTCCCGGCAGCATGCCTGATATCGATCCCTGAAGGAATCCAGTCATGTGCTTCGCCTCGCAAGAGGGCGGCACCAGCGCCGGGTATGTACTTTGGCCGGCGGAACTTACGGGCCACAAGCCCGTTCCCGTCGGTGTTTTGGCCGCACGACCGGTGACCATACCTTTCCAAGGCTTAATTCGACTTGCGCCGATTTCAGCCATATTGGTTGGTCGGACGGAGCTTGAACCGCCATGGACGAACGCTTGAGATCTGCCAAGCCAAGGACGGCAAGGCGGCCGCGGAGGGAAGAACCGCAAGCCGAACGACGGCGGATCGAAGCTCCCCCAGCCCAGCCGGCTCCGCTCGAACGGCAGGCTGCGAGGCAAGGCCGTACCCGTGGCTGGCTTCCCTGGGCAATCTTCCTGCTCGTCGTGGCAGCCGTCGGAGCCTATCTGTGGCAGCGCCCGATCGCCACCGGAGAGGTCCCGCATCAAAGACGCATGATGCAGCCGAGCTCGATCGGCATCGCCACCGTGGGGAAGGGTGACATGGACGTCACCCTGGACGCACTCGGCACCGTCACGTCCCTGGCCACGGTGACGATCAAGTCCCAGATCACCGGACAACTCACCGAGGTCGACTTCAAGGAAGGCCAAGACGTCAGGAAGGGCGATCTTCTCGCACAGATCGATCCCCGCCCCTACCAGGCCGCGCTTGCTCAGGCACAGGGCCAGCTCGCGCGCGACCAGGCCTTGCTCAACGGCGCCCAGGTCGACCTTGCCCGCTATAAGAGCCTTGCGGCGCAGAACGCCATACCGCACCAGACCCTCGACACGCAGATTGCGCTTGTCGCGCAGTACGAAGGCACGATCGAGGCCGACAAGGCGACCGTACAGGCAGCGACCGTGAACCTCGCCTATTGCCGCATCGTAGCGCCGGTCGACGGCCGCGCTGGCCTGCGTCAGGTCGATCCCGGCAACTACGTCACGCCGAGCGATACCAGCGGCATCGTCGTCATCACCCAGATTCAGCCGATCAGCGTTCTCTTCACTATTCCCGAGGACGAACTGCAGGCAGTCGCGCAGCGGCTCCATCAGGGTGCGGTACTGCCGGTGGCCGCCTATGACAGGACCGGCGAGAACAAGCTCGCAGACGGCCGGCTGGAAACCTTCGACAGCCAGATCGACCCGACCACGGGCACGATCAAGCTCAGGGCGACGTTTCCCAATAAGGGGCGCCTTCTCTATCCCAACCAGTTCGTCAACGTGGAATTGCTTGTCGACGAACATAAGGACGTGGCGATCATCCCAACCGCGGCGGTTCAGCGCGGACAGCCTGGCACCTTCGCCTATGTTGTCAATGCAGACAGCACAGTCTCGGTGCGCAACATAGAACTTGGAGTGACCAATGGCGATCGCGTCGAGGTCCGCTCCGGGTTGAGCACCGGCGAGCGTGTGGTCGTCGACGGGGCCGACAAGCTGCGTGATGGGGCTAAGGTCCACGTCCGGGATGCAAAGCAGGGTCAAGCCGGGTCGCTCGGGCAGGTGCCGGCGACCAACCAGCAAAACCGGGCCAATGGGCAAAACGGTCAGTCGGCTGCACCCCCGAAACACAACGGCCAGAGGAGCGGCAAGCATCACCGTCAGGATCCGGGGCAAGCTCGGCAATGAATCCGTCGCGCGCCTTTATATTGAGGCCAGTCGCGACCACTCTGCTGATGGTAGCCCTACTGCTTTCAGGCGTCCTGGCGTCCCGCTTCCTTCCTATTTCGGCGCTGCCGGAGGTCGACTATCCCACCATCCAGGTGCAGACCTTCTATCCCGGCGCCAGTCCCGACGTGATGACGTCCTCCGTCACCGCGCCGCTGGAAGTGCAGCTCGGCCAGATCGCCAATCTCAACCAGATGAACTCGGTGAGTTCTGCCGGCGCTTCCGTCATCACCTTGCAGTTCAGCCTTTCGATTTCGCTCGACGTGGCCGAGCAGGAAGTACAGGCGGCAATCAATGCCGCGGGTAACCTTCTGCCGGCGGATCTGCCCGCGCCGCCGGTCTATGCCAAGGTCAACCCGGCCGACGCGCCGGTATTGACGCTCGGTCTGACCTCCGAGACGCTGCCGTTGCGAGACGTGCAGCAGCTTGCCGACACCAGGCTCGCGCAGAAGATCTCCCAGATCGCCGGCGTGGGCCTCGTGACGCTGAGCGGCGGCCAACGGCCAGCGGTGCGCGTCCAGGCCGACCCGCGGAAACTGGCGGCCTACGGGCTCAACCTCGACGATCTGCGCACGACGCTCGGCAGCGCCAACGTCAACACGCCGAAGGGCAATTTCGACGGGCCTTCCCGCGCCTATACGGTCAATGCCAACGACCAGATCAGCAGCCCCGACCAGTACCTATCGCTGATCGTGGCCTACAAGGACGGGGCGCCGGTGCGCCTCAGCGACGTGGGTACCGTCGTCAGCGGCGCCGAGAACGACAAGCTCGGCGCCTGGATGAACGCCACGCCAGCCATCATCATGAACATCCAGCGGCAGCCCGGCGCCAATGTCATCGACGTCGTGGACCGCGTGAAAGCACTCCTGCCACAGCTTCAGGCGTCGTTGCCCGCATCCATCGACGTGAACGTGCTCACCGATCGCACCACCACTATCCGCGCCTCGGTGCGCGACGTCGAATACGAACTGTCACTGGCGGTGGTGCTCGTAGTGCTGGTGATCTTCGTTTTCCTGCGCAGCGCGCGCGCAACGCTTATTCCCAGCCTTTCCGTACCGCTTTCCCTGGTAGGCACGCTGGGCGTCATGTACCTGTTCGGCTACAGCCTCGACAACCTCTCGCTGATGGCCCTTACAATAGCGACGGGTTTCGTTGTCGATGACGCGATCGTGGTCATCGAGAATATCAGCCGCTTCATCGAGGAAGGATATTCGCCACGGGAAGCGGCACTCAGGGGCTCGGAGCAGATCGGCTTCACCATCATATCCCTTACGGTCTCGCTGATCGCGGTGCTCATTCCGCTTCTCTTCATGGGCGACGTGGTTGGCCGGCTCTTTCGGGAATTCTCCATAACGCTGGCGACGACCATTCTGATCTCCGCCGTGGTTTCGCTTACGCTGGTGCCCATGGCCTGCGCGAAGTTGCTCAAGCCCGTGGAAGCGATCCACGAGAACGCCTTCCAGAAGGCAAGCCACGACTTCTTCGAATGGACTATCGGGGGATACGGGCGCGCGCTCGATTGGGTGCTCGACCGGCAACAATTGATACTGGTGGTGGCCGTGGCGACCCTGGTTCTGACAGTGGCGCTCTATGTCGCGATCCCAAAGGGCTTCTTCCCGGTGCAGGACACAGGCGTCATCCAGGCGATTACGCAGGCGCCGCAGTCGGTTTCCTACGCATCGATGGCGAAGCGGCAGCAGGACCTGGCCGACATCGTTCTGAAGGACCGGGACGTGGAAAGCCTCTCGTCCTTCATCGGGGTGGACGGCACCAACATGACGCTCAATGTCGGGCACATGCTGATCAACCTGAAGCCGCATGACGAGCGCAGCGCCGACATCGGCACGGTGATCGAGCGCCTGAAGCAGGAGACTGGCGGGTTGTCCGGCATCACGCTCTACATGCAGCCCGTGCAGGACCTGACCATAGACGGCACGGTCAGCCGCACTCAGTACCAATTCGTGCTCCAGGACGCCAATGCGGACGAACTGGCGGAGTGGACGCCAAAGCTGGTCGACAAGCTGAACACCTTGCCGCAGCTTTCCGACGTCGCAAGCGATCTGGCCGACAGCGGCCTTGCCGCCTATGTCGAAATCGATCGCGATCAAGCGGCGCGCTTTGGCATCACACCCGCTACGGTCGACAATGCGCTCTATGACGCATTCGGCCAGCGTATCGTGTCCACCATCTTCTCCACCTCGAGCCAGTATCGCGTCATCCTTGAGGCAGACCCCGCGTTGCAAGGCTCGCTGCGGTCCTTGGACTCAATCTATCTTCCATCCTCGACCGGCGGCGCGCCGGTACCGTTACCCGTGATCGCGAGCGTGCATGTCGGAACGGCGCCGCTGCAGGTCACGCATATGGGGCAATTTCCAGCTACCACCGTATCGTTCAACCTTGCGCTCGGCACATCGCTGGGAGAAGCGGTTTCGGCCATAGAACGGGCTCAAGCCCAGATCGGCATGCCGCTCAGCATCATCACCAGTTTCCAAGGCGCGGCACGGGCGTTCCAGGCTTCGCTCGGCAACCAGCTCTTCCTGTTATTGGCGGCGGTGGTGACGGTCTATATCGTGCTCGGCGTGCTCTATGAGAGCTTTATCCACCCGGTCACGATTCTGTCGACGCTGCCGTCGGCCGGCATCGGCGCACTAGTGGCGCTGATGATCGCCGGAGAGGATCTCACGATCATCTCCATCATCGGCATCATCCTCCTGATAGGCATCGTGAAGAAGAACGCCATCATGATGATCGATTTCGCACTGGATGCCCAACGCGAAGAGGGATTGCCGCCGCGCGAGGCTATCCACCGCGCCTGCCTGCTGCGCTTCCGGCCCATCCTGATGACGACCTTGGCGGCGATATTGGGCGCCCTGCCGCTGATGCTGGGTACCGGCGTCGGTTCCGAACTGAGGCATCCGCTCGGCGTCGCCATCGTCGGCGGCCTGCTGTTCAGCCAGTTGCTGACGCTGTTCACCACGCCGGTCATCTACCTGTGGTTCGATCGCCTTTCCGCGCGCCTGAGGGACGAGCGGGAAGGCACACCGCGGGGGCGCGGCGCGGGCGCCACGACATGAACCTTTCGGTCCCCTTCATCCGGCGGCCGGTAGCAACGACGCTGCTGACCCTCGGTGTGCTGATGGCCGGCCTGGTGGCCTTTCCGCTGTTGCCCGTCGCGCCGCTGCCGGCGGTGGACTATCCGGTCATATCCGTCCAGGCGACGCTGCCGGGAGCGAGCCCGGAGGTCGTCGCCCAGACGGTGGCAAGCCCGCTGGAACGGCATCTCGGCCAGATCGCGGACGTCAACGAGATGACATCATCGAGCAGCCTCGGCTCGACGCGCATCACATTGCAGTTCGGCCTCGACCGGGACATAGACGGGGCCGCGCGCGACGTGCAGGCCGCCATCAATGCCGCGCGCGCGGACCTGCCGACCGGCCTGCGTTCCAATCCAACCTATCGGAAGGTCAATCCGGCCGACGCGCCGATCCTCATCCTCGCACTCACGTCCGACACGCTGTCCAAGGGCCAGCTTTTCGACGCTGCAAGCACCGTGCTGGCGCAGAAGCTGTCGCAGGTAGACGGTATCGGCGAGGTGACCGTAGGCGGCAGTTCGCTGCCGGCCGTTCGGGTCGAACTGGTGCCCCAGGCGCTCTACAATTACGGCATCGGGCTGGAAGACGTGCGCGCCGCCCTCGCCTCGGCCAACGCCCACAGCCCGAAAGGCGCCATCGACGTCGGCGACCAGCGTTACCAGATTTACGCCAACGACCAGGCGACCGCCGCGAAGGACTATCGCTCGCTGATCGTGGCCTACCGCAACGGCGCGCCCGTCCGCCTGACCGATGTCGGCGAGATCACGGACTCGGTCGAGAATATTCGCAACGCCGGCCTCGCCAACGGCAAGCCTGCCGTGCTCATCATCCTCAACAGGTCCCCCAACGCCAACATCATAGCGGCGGTGGATCGGGTGAAGGCGCTCCTGCCGACGCTGCGCGCCTCGATCTCGCCTGCCATAGACCTCACTCTCGCGTCCGACCGCTCGACAACCATCCGTGCATCGCTGTACGAAGTGGAGCAGGCCCTGATGATCGCCATCGGCCTCGTGATCCTGGTGGTTTTCGCATTCCTGCGCGACCTGCGCTCGACACTGGTGCCGATCGTGGCGGTTCCGGTCTCGCTGGTCGGCACGCTTGGCGTCATGTACCTACTGGGTTTCAGCATCGACAATCTGTCGCTGATGGCACTCACCGTCGCCACCGGCTTCGTGGTCGACGACGCCATCGTGGTGCTCGAGAACATCGCCCGGCATATCTCCTCCGGCATGCGGCCGGTAGAAGCCGCAATCCTCGGCTCCCGCGAGGTCGGTTTCACGGTTCTCGCCATGAGCACCTCGCTGATCGCCGTATTCATACCCATCCTGCTCATGGGCGGCATCATCGGTCGCCTGTTCCGGGAGTTCGCCGTGACGCTTTCGGCCGCGATCCTGGTTTCGCTTGTCGTATCGCTGACGACCACGCCGATGATGTGTTCCATCCTGCTGCGCTCCGAACAAGGCCGGGAGCATGGCAGGCTCTATCGCTTCAGCGAACGGGTGTTCGACGCCATGCTCGCGGGCTATAGGCGTTCGCTTTCATGGGCGCTCGGCCACTCGCGCCTGGTCCTGGCGATCCTGGCTGCGACGCTGTGCCTGAATTTCTACCTCTATGTTGCTATTCCGAAAGGGTTTTTCCCGCAACAAGACACGGGGCGCCTTGTCGGCTCGATCCAGGCCGACCAAGCGATCTCATTTCAGCTCATGTCGCAGAAGCTCGGCCAGTTCGCCGATATCGTGAGCAGGGACCCGGCCGTCGCGACGGCCGTCGGGTTCACTGGCGGCGGGCGGACCAATTCGGGCTTCATGTTCGTTTCGCTGAAGCCGCTTTCCGAACGCAAGATTTCAGCCGACCAGGTGATAGGGCGGCTGAGGCGGGAACTGTCGGTCGTTTCGGGCGCGACCCTTTTCCTGCAATCGGTCCAGGACATCCGCGTCGGCGGCAGGCAGTCCAACGCGCAATATCAGTACACGCTGCAAGGCGACAGCTTCAACGAACTCGTCGAGTGGGCGCCGAAACTTGCAGCCGCGCTCCGGACCGACCCGCGCCTGACCGACGTCAACACCGACCAGCAGAACAAGGGATTGCAAGCCAATGTCATCATCGACCGTGATGCCGCTGCCCGTTTCGGCATAAATGTCGGTCAGATCGACAATACGCTCTACGACGCCTTCGGACAGCGCCAGGTTTCAACCATTTACGTGGCGCGGAACCAGTACCACGTCGTCATGGAAGTGGCGCCGCAATACTGGCAGAACCCGCAGACGCTGAAGCAGGTCTATGTCAGTACCTCAGGCGGCTCGGTGGGCGGATCGCAGGCGAGCAACGCAGTGGCCGGCACGTTCGCGTCGCCCGGGCAGCCGGCCGGTGCCGCCTCGGTCGCGGCGGACACCGCGCGTAACCAGGCGAACAATTCCATCGCCAGCATCGGCAAGACGGCCACCTCGACGGGATCAGCAGTGAGTACCGGTGTCGAGACGATGGTGCCGCTTGCCGCCGTTGCCCAGTTCGGACCCGGCAGCACGCCGCTCGGCATCAATCATCAGGGCCTTTTCGTCGCCACGACCATCTCGTTCAACCTCGCGCCCGGCATGGCCTTGAGCGATGCTGTCGCGGCCATCGGACAGGCATCGGACCGCATCGGGCTGCCGGGCACGATCCATGGCAGTTTCGCTGGTACGGCCAAGGTCTTCCAGGAGACGCTGTCCGACCAGCCTGTGCTCATCCTGGCCGCGCTTATCGCCGTATATGCGGTGCTCGGCATCCTCTACGAGAGCTATGCCCACCCGCTCACAATCCTGTCGACTTTACCCTCCGCCGGAGTCGGAGCGCTGGTGGCGCTGACTGCATGCGGCATCGAATTCAGCATCATGGCCCTGATCGGGGTCATACTCCTCATCGGCATCGTGAAGAAGAACGCGATCATGATGATCGACTTCGCCCTCGATGCGGAGCGCAACGGCCACCTGTCGTCGCGCGACGCCATCTTCCAGGCCTGCCTGTTGCGGTTCCGCCCGATCATGATGACGACCATGGCGGCGCTGCTGGGCGCCGTGCCGCTGGCAATGGGGCTGGGCGAAGGAGGCGAAATCCGGCAGCCGCTCGGAATAGCCATTGTCGGCGGTCTCATCCTGAGCCAGATGCTCACGCTCTACACCACGCCGGTCATCTATCTGTATGTCGACCGCTTCCGGCTGCGGGAGCGTCATGCGCACCGTTGGCCACTGCTTCCGGGCCAGAGCGGCCCTGCGCCCGGGCGAGGATAAACAGGCATGGATAAAAACCCGCGCCGGACCGTTGGGCACGTTGGCATAGCCGACCCGTTCAAGTTAATTGGGTGCAGAGATTTTGAAGAGCCGATCCAACGCATCCGGGTAACGTCCCGCTACTGCCAGAGGCGGGATCGGCTCTCATTCAACCCTGAGGGCGCGCCGATGCGTGACGTTGCTTTGAGTGGCGTGCCGGGTCCCCGCAGACGCAGATGGCCATTATCGCGAACGGCGCTAGCCGCACTGGCGGCATTCGGTCTTTCCGGCTGCGTCCTCAACACAGAGCATCCCGAAGCCTTGCTAGACGTGCCCGGCGCTTATCGTGCCGCGCCGCGGCACCCCGATTCGGCCCTGCCCACAATGGACTGGTGGCACGGCTTCCGCTCGAAGGAACTCACGACTCTCATCGAACAGGCGCAACTCTCGAACCTCGATATCGCGGTTGCGGTTGCCCAGATCGTCCAGGCCGACGCGCAGGCCGGGATCGCGGGCGCGCCGTTGCTGCCAAACGTAAACGGCATGGCAAGCGCCGAACGCCTCCGGGAGGCGACGCAAGGCCGCGCCGCTACATCCTCACAGTTCAACCTTGGGCTGTCGGCAAGCTATATGCTCGATTTCTGGGGCAAGAACCGCGCGACGCTCTATGCAGCCGAGAAGAATGCGCTTGCCAGCCGGTTCAACCATGAGGTGGTCGCCCTCAGCACCGTCGTATCGGTGGCGAACACCTATTTCCAGATACTTGCCGCTCAGGACCAGATTCGAGTTGCCCGGCAAAACCTTGCTGCCGCCAATCGTATTTCGGGCCTGGTGCAAAAGCAGTTCACGGCCGGAACCGCCTCCCAACTCGACGTTTCGCAGCAGGCAGCACTGGTCGCCCAGGTCCGGGCCTCCATCCCGCCGCTCGAGGTAACGCGCAGGCAGAACATCGCCGCGCTTGCCGTTCTGGTGGCGCGGTCGCCTTCCAATTTCGACGTTCCCGGTCAAAGCCTGTCGCGCATTTCCGTGCCACGGGTAACGCCCGGCCTGCCGTCAGAGCTTCTGGCCCAGCGTCCTGACATCCGCCAGGCGGAAGCCGAACTGACCGCATCGAATTTCAGCGTAGAGGCGGCGCGGGCGGCATTCTTCCCGCAGATCCAACTGACGGGAACCACCGGGCTCCAAAGCACGGCGCTCGCCTCGCTGTTCGGACCGGGCGCCTGGTACTACACGCTGGTGGCAAGCCTCAGCCAGCCGATCTTCGACGGCTTCCAGCTCAAGAACGAGTTGAAACAGGCAAAAGGCGTGCAGCTCCAGGACCTGCAGGCCTATCGCAAGGCCGTGCTCTCCGGATTTGCCGACGTGGAGATCGCGCTCATTACGCTGGAGCAGACGACGATCCAGATGCGTCTCCAGAACGATGTCGTGGTGAATTCGCGCAAAGCGTTCCAGGTAGCCGAGGCCCAATTGAGCGGCGGCACCGTCAACCTGATCACTGTCCTCCAGACGGAGCAGACCCTGTTCACAGCAGAATCGACCCTGGTCCAGATCCGGTTGAACCGTTTGCTGGCGGCAACCAGCCTTTTCCAGGCGCTCGGCGGCGGCTGGGACAAGCCCGTTCCCCAAACCGCAACGGCAACGCAATAAAGCGATTGTGCATGAGGCCTAACAGATGTTCGGCCCGGAAGCTGGTTGGAATGACACGACAAGGGTCGAGGCCATCTGCACCTTGATATGGGCTGCGGGCAGCAACCCGATCATCTCGGACGAAGAGCACTAACTCGCTATCGCTCGCTTTCTGCCGCTCTGACACTTGATGACATCCAGTTGCAATCTGTCAGGCGGCGGCGCCCGGTTTGATGGTAGCCTCTACCAGCAGGCGAATGAGGAGACCGCTCTACTGAACACGGGATACCTGGCAAAATCTTTGCTACGCGCGCTGCTTATCGCCGTCATCCTTGTCACGTGCCTTGCCATTGCAATGGCCGTCGGTCTGGCTCTCGCAGGATTTGGCTATCTGGGAACCTGCCAGGATGGCACCTGCCAGTTGGTTGCCGCCGTTTACATCATGCCGCTGGGCGGCGTCGGGCTTTTCGTCATCGTGCTGGCGATCTGGGCGATCATGAAAACCCGAAGTCGGCGACGAGCGGACCAAAAGGCACCGGGGGAATAATCTTTTTCGCTCACTGCCGGTGCCTTGGCAGCCTCGCTTTCAAGAGCGCACCTGTCTGGGCTGACCGGAGTTGCTTCAAGCCGCGCAGGAATGTCCTGGCATTTTCGTTACCGTAGGCGCGATGGCTGATGGCGAACAGAAGGACGCCGGTCTTTCCTGAGATGTCCTTGAACGGCGCGTAGCGATATGCATTCCATTCGACGATGTAGTCGCCGTTTGTATCCTTTGAACTGACGAGGAAATCGAGCAGCACCTCGCCAGTTGCATCGTGCTGGAGAATCTCGAAATTCACGAGGGGATCGGTCCCCTTCCGTTTCGTCAGCAGGTCGATCTGGCTACGGACAGCATCGATGACCTTGACGTTGCCCGTCAGTCGTTCGACCAGCAGCATCTGGTCATAGGTTTCGACAGCCTGACCAGCGGGGACGTATTCCTGCTTCGTATAGTTTTCCGACGGCCGAGCGGTCCATGCCAGTTCGTACGACTTCCCGTCGAACAGGATCGGACCCGGCACACCAAGGAAATCAGTGATCGCGGCGGCAGCGGGGGCCATCATCAGGACCAACGCCGATATGGTCGCCATGAACCTTGCCGATCTCACGGCTCGACCCAGCGACGGACCGCCTCCGCGGTGTCAGCAGGCGAGGAGTTGAAGCAAATACTGGCCTGCGGCGCGAGCCTGTGGACCGCATTTATCACCTTCTCGAAAAGAAGGAAGAGGTCCGGGGGTTCCCTGAGACCGGCTCCAATCACGACGCAATCGAACTGCTGCAACCGGAGCACCCTCTCCACCTCCACCCGGCCCGCATCGTCCGGCGTTATCAGACAATCGACAACCTCGAAGCCCAGTTCTCCAACCCGGTCGATCTGCTGCTTGATATATGCTGCGACGATTTCCGCGCTGAGTTCAGGAAATTGCGAAAGGTCGGCCTGCTTTGGGTCGAGACCGATGGCGAGGACCTTTTTCATTCTTGTCGCCTTTCCCGTTCCATATAGCTGTTGGTCGGCCCTTCCTGCCAGGGAATTGGTTTCTTGCAAGCCGCCAGCGTATGGTTTCCATCAAGGGACGGTTTATTTGCGGTCGGGAGCAGAACAATCTTCACGCCCTGGTCAAGAGGAAACGGGAAGCCAGGGCCGTGGTTCGTTCATCGCCAGTTAATCTTGCCTGATCAAATCTCCTGGTGTCGCAACTGAAGCGATTCCAACAACGAGGATCAGAAAATGAAGAATTTCATCCTGGGCGCTGTGGCCCTTTCTCTTGCGGGCGCGTTCACGCCCGTCGTGGCGTCTGCCGCTCCGATGCACAAGAGCCATGCCACTCACTACGTAAAGCCGCATCACGTGCGTTGCCACTTGGAAAAGAAGCGCGTGAGACATCACGGCCATTGGGTTATCCGGACCGTCAAGGTCTGTCGCTAAAGGTGATCGGCTATAGCCCCGGGGAAACCCGGGGCTGGGCCAGTATTGCCCCGCTGGCAAGGTCGGCCGCCACGAGCCAAATATTAAGGGGTCAGGTGCGCGCTCGGCAGGTAAGGGAGCCGATCAATGGCCAGCCATGCAGCTATTGCGCTTTACGTGGGCTTGATGATAGCGGTCATAGTCGGTGCGGATCTGCTGTTCTTCAGGTACTGGTTCTGGGCGCGACTGGCCGCAAATATTGGAATAGTCCTTCTGTTTACAGCTTTTTACCTTCTGTTCCTTCGACGCGCCTGAACCCGGCCTTCATAAACCTGGGCGCTCGCGGCAGGATGTGCCGGCGTTTTCACTTTCAGGGTCGGGCACCATCCAGAAACGAAATTCAACATACGAGAAAAACCGGGGAAAAAACGCGGTGTCACGTTCCTGCGTGCTCTAACAAGCCAGAGAAAGGAACTGCCATGAAGATCGCGACCCTTGTTGCCTCCATCGCCATTGCAGGCTTTTTGTCGACCGGAGCGTTTGCAGCATCCACAACGACATCGACGACAACAACGGCACCGGCCACTATGACCGCGCCGAAGACCGTCAAGAAGTCCCATCCGAAAGCATCTCCAGAACGCACGGCCGTCTCCAAGCAGTGCTCGTCGCTGGCCGATGCCAAGGGCTTGCACGGCAAGAGCCGTGAGAAATTCCGGGCCGAATGCAAGAAGAACGGCGGGAAGATGCCCGGGTAGCTCGCCGTTCAGTTCGAACGATGCTCCCCTGCTTCGGCGGGGGAGTCCTCAAGCCTTCAATACGAGCGATGTACAGGAGGTTCTCATGTACACGTTATCCATGCGGTCGATCAGTAAAAATGGGCGCCTGGCGGCCCTGGCGGCTGCCTTGGCTATCGGTGGAGCGGCCGGTAGCACATTGATCGTTCCCTACTACCAGGCTGCCAGCGCAGCGGTGATTTCCGTTACCGTGCACGAGCGGCTTTCGAACTACGGCAATTGGCACCGATCGGCCCGGTTCGGCGAAGTGTGGGTACCGGCTGTCAGCGAAGGCTGGCGGCCTTATACGGACGGCACCTGGATATGGACCGATGACGGTTGGTATTGGCAATCCGACGAGCCGTTCGGCGAAATCGTCTTCCACTACGGCCACTGGGCTTATGACGACGATCTCGGTTGGGTGTGGATTGCCGGTGACGAATGGGCGCCGGCCTGGGTGGTATGGCGCGAAAGCGACGACGAGATCGGCTGGGCGCCGGCGCCACCACCTGACGAGGTTGTCGTGGCGACGGATTCCTGGTGGGCGTTCGCTCCGGTAGCCGCGATTGGCGCCGTCAATATCCTGAACGACGTCCGTCCGGTCAGTGAAAACGTCACCATCATCCGTCAAACGACGATCATCAACAACACGACGGTCGTCAACAATTATGGTGGCAGGCGCACGGCGCACCTGGGCAACGCTGTCGTACCGGTCGATGCGGGCCCGGCGCTGGCACGTCTGCCGAAGTCGACACTTGCTTCGCTGAGGGCGGCGAAGGTGACGCCGCCGGAACGGGGCAAGGTTGTGGCGGCGCATCTTGACCCCGCAAAGGGGGCGGCCATCAAGCGACTGGCGATCAGGCAGCAACCGACCGAGCCGGCTGTGGCGGGGCCGAAACAGACCGGTCAAAGCGCGAGCAAGATGGCGCAAGGCAAGCATACCACAGGTGCGTCTGGCCCGAACATGCCCGCCACCCGGAACCCGGGCAACGCTGTTGCCCGCAAGGTCGCACCGACCGGCAAGCAAGTCGTTGTCCATGCGCCGCTTGCAGCCGGACACCCGGTACTCGCGCGGCACGATGTACAGCCGAAGGGCCACCGATCCCGCATGACAGGCGCCGGGATTGAACGATACCGGACCCGGGTTCCTGGGGAAGCCGTTATCGTCGAGAAGCATGCTCATCACGGAGCGATCGAAACCCGGCCGAACCGGGTTCCCGGCAACCCGATGGCTAGGAACATGCGTCGCGACGCCCGGATGAACGCGCCCGCCGCGAGAGCGGCAATGCGCCATCCGCCCGCCCGGCCAGCGATGGCAAGGCGCGCGCCGGAAAGGTGCAACCCGCGGGATCCGCACTGCGGGCATCATGGGTAACCCGCAAGAGCGGCATGGGTTCGGCAAAGTTATCGCGGACGTTTTCGGGATCGCGCCGGACCCATTTTCCCCGTCGAAGCCAAAGATGATTAGGACTTAAATCAAAGGCGGTTGTGGATATTCATTTCGCGTTTGTCGGCATGCGCCAAGACATTGTCAGGCGCGCGGGCATGATGGAGAGAGTGTTGACCAGCGATTTCGCAGCCGCCCGCGCGCATCTTGATCGAGCCTACCAATATTTGCAGGGAACCGACGAGATCAGCAGCAATGCGCGTGCCGGATTGGACATCCTGATCGAGGCAGTCATCACCGCCCAGCATGCCAGAAGGCCAGCAAAGATCATACGGTTTCCCGTGCGCAACGGCGGCCGCAATGAAAAGCGATCTTCCGGCGAGCTATAATGGAAGCCGCAATAAACCGGCTGGTGCGGTCCGGCTGACTGAAACCCGTGCATCCGCTGCACATCCCGGGGGACGCGGGGCGCGCCTGTCGGTGCTGATAGAGCTACAGCAACCCACTGGCAGAAAACCCAGCGAGAAAAGTAACGGCGACCATCGTCTCGAGGAATTGCGTCTGATTCGGCGCGCGGTCGGTATACCCTTATTCCCACTCGATCGTGCCGGGCGGTTTTGAGGTGACGTCGTAGACGACGCGGTTTATGCCTTTGACTTCGTTGATGATCCGGGTCGCGGCCGCGCCCAGGAAATCCATGTCGTAGTGGTAGAAATCGGCCGTCATGCCGTCGACGGACGTGACGGCGCGGAGCGCCAGCACGAACTCGTAGGTGCGGCCATCGCCCATCACACCGACCGTCTGCACCGGAAGCAATACGGCGAAAGCCTGCCAGATGGCGTCGTAGAGGCCGGCCTTGCGGATCTCGTTCAGATAGATCGCATCGGCCTCTCGCAGAATGTCGAGTTTGTCGCGCGTCACGCCACCGGGGCAGCGTATAGCAAGGCCCGGGCCGGGGAACGGATGGCGGCCGATGAAGCTTTCCGGGAGGCCAAGTTCCTTGCCGAGCGCCCTCACCTCGTCTTTGAAGAGTTCGCGAAGCGGCTCGACCAGCTTCATGTTCATGTGCTCGGGCAGGCCGCCGACATTGTGGTGCGACTTGATAGTCGAAGAAGTCGCGCCAGTGAAGGAAACACTTTCGATCACGTCGGGATAAAGCGTGCCCTGAGCCAGGAAGTCAGCGCCGCCTAGTTTCTTCGCCTCCTCCTCGAAGACCTCGATGAAAAGGCGGCCGATCGTCTTGCGCTTCTTCTCGGGATCGGCCTCGCCCTCCAGCGCGGAAATGAAGCGGTCCGACGCGTCGACCAGGATCAGCGGCAGATTGTAATGCTGGCGGAACATCTCGACGACTTCCGCTGCCTCGTTCTTCCGCATGAGGCCGTGATCGACGAGAATGCAGGTGAGCTGGTCGCCAACCGCCTCATGGATCAGGAGCGCGGCGACGGAAGAATCGACACCGCCCGAAAGCGCGCAGATGACCTTGCCCTTGCCGACCTGCCGGCGGATCGCCTCGACCGCCTGCCCGCGGTAGGCGGCCATCGTCCAGTCGCCCTTCAGCCCGGCGATGTTGTGGACGAAATTGGCGAGCAGCTTGGCGCCGTCCGGCGTATGAACCACCTCCGGGTGAAACTGCACGGCGAAGATCTTGCGCTTCTCGTCGGCGATCGCCGCGAACGGGGCGCCGGTCGAGGTGCCGATCACGCGGAAGCCGGGCGGCAGCGCCGTCACCCGGTCGCCATGGCTCATCCACACCTGATGGCGCGTGCCCTTCGCCCATATGCCGTCGAAGAGCGCCGAATCCTCCCTGATGTCGAGGAAGGCGCGGCCGAACTCGCGCTCGTGGCTAGCCTCTACCTTGCCGCCGAGTTGGGCGCAAATGGCCTGCTCGCCGTAACAGATACCGAGGATCGGAAGGCCCGCTTCGAAGATCGCATCCGGCGCGCGCGGACTGCCGATATCGGTTGCGGAATGCGGACTGCCCGAGAGGATGACCGCCTTCGGCCGGACACGGCGAAATCCTTCCTCTGCCGACTGGAAGGGCACGATCTCGGAATAGATGCCGGCCTCGCGCACCCTTCTCGCAATGAGCTGGGTGACCTGGCTGCCGAAGTCGATGATAAGGACGGTGTCGGGGTGAACGGCGTTCTTCATGGCGGGCGTTTAGAGAAAGAAACGAGTCGACGCAATGGGTTGCGGGCTGGAGCTCAAAACGTGATTCATGTAGCTCATGAAAAGCTTCCATCCATGCGAGGAAACGCCGTGACCCCGCCCGACTTCATCCCGCGCCACCGTATCGATGCGCTTGTCGATGCGGTGCTGGCCATAACCATGACGCTCCTCGTCCTTGAACTGAGGGTGCCCGAAGTGATGCAGGGCGATGTCTTCGGCGCGATTGGCGAACTGACGCCGCAGATCGTCGCCTGGGTCGTCAGCTTCCTCATCCTCGCCGTCTGCTGGCATGGACATGTCGTCAATTTCCGCGCGATCGAGCACATCGATGCGCGGCTGTTCTGGCTGGTGACACTGTGGCTGCTGGTGACGAGCGTTATTCCCTTCTCCTCTTCACTGATCGGAGTGCATAACGAGCTGGCGCAGTCGCACATCATCTATGCGATCAACATCATCGCCATCCAGGCGGCGGTCGTGCTGCGCAATCTATATCTCAGGCGGCATCCGGGGCTGTTCAGGGACGGAACCGCCGAAGGCCATCCGATCGGCTGGATGCGGGCGCTCGCCGTCTCGCTAGCTGCAGCGGCAAGCGTCGCCGTCGCCTGCTACTGGACCACGGACTATGCATCGGTCGCCTATCTGGCGATCGGGCCGATCGGCGCGATCCTCCGCCGCATCAATCCTCGGAAGGGAGAGATTTCTCCATGACGAGGGCCGGGATGTCGGTGAAGCCGCCACCCTCGCCGGTATCGCCGGCCACCCGCAACCCCATTCTCTCGTAAAAGCGGATCGCCGGCGCATTCTGTGCCTGGACTTCCAGCCGCAGGAGCCGCCCCGCCGGATAGGCTGCTATTGCCGCTTCAAGCAGGCGATTGCCGATGCCCCTTCCCTGCCAGCCCGGCAGGACATAGAGCCTGAGCAGGTTGATCGCTGCATTGTCGTCCAACCAGGACATGGCGTGGCCGACAAGGCCGCCATACGGCGCTTCGGCGACGAGGAAGCATTTCGCCGTATCGTCGATCTGCATGCGAAGAAGAGCCGGCGCGTGCCATTTCGCCGTGATCTCCGCTACCTTCCCGCTGCCGAGTTCGGCGTCGTGGGTTGCGTGCCATACCTCGCCCAGGAGCCGTGAAACGGCCGCCTCCTCTCCGGACCGGGCCCGACGGATTTCGGCCGTCACGGGACGAGCGCTCCCGCGGCGATGGCGGCTTCAAGCCGATCGACGCCTGCAGCCAGCTTCTCGTCGATGACGTGCAGATACTGGCGCCAGTCATCGACATGTTTCAGGTCGGCGGCGCCGTCGGATATGCCGCGCAGGCCGATCATGCCGACGCCGAAAAGCTGGCAGGCGCGCAGCACGGCAAACGTCTCCATGTCTACCATGTCGGCCGCGATGGCGTCATATCCGGCACCGGAAACGATTGCCGCGCCCGTCGAGAGCGAAGCCTGTTTGATGCCCGGTATGGGATGGCCGAGCGGTACGATTGGGGGAAGGTCGAGAAACGGCGTTGCACCACGCTCGAAGCCGAGGGCGGAGACATCCATGTCCCGATAGGCAACCGAAGAGGCCTGATAGATTTCCGTCTGCTCCAGCACCCGGCTGCCGGCCGAGCCGAGGGAGACGACGAAATCCGGAAGCGCGTTGCGTTCCGACAGAAGCGCCAGTTCGGCACCGAGCCGGACACCGGCTTCGACCGGCCCAATGCCGGTCATCAGAGGGGTGAAGCGGCGCTTCAGATGTGGCCCGTATTCCGCATCCACTGCCATGACGAAGAGCAGCCGCCTGCCGCCGATTTCGGTGATCAGGGCAAGTACCATGGCCGGTTCAGCCGTCGATGCCCTGGCGGCCGGTCACCGTCATCATTGTACCTGTCATGGTCGCGATCATCTTGGCTTCGCCTTCCGCGCCGAATGCGTAGGCCTGCCCATCGGCGACGATGATGGTGCGGCCCGGCTTGGTGACGGCGCCACGGAACAGGAAACGCTCGCCCTTGCCGGGCGCGAGCAGATTGACCTTGAACTCGATGGTGAGCACGGCGGCATCCGGCGACATCAATGAATAGGCCGCGTAGCCGCAGGCGGAATCGAGCGCGGTCGAAATGACGCCTGCGTGCAGGAAGCCGTGCTGCTGGGTAAGCGCTTCCGAAAATGGCATCTCGATTTCCACGGTGCCACGCGTGACGAGCGTCAGTTCAGCGCCGATCGTGGTCATCGCCTTCTGGCGCGCGAAGCTCGAACGCACGCGCGCCTCAAAATCGTCGTCCACAAGCACTTCTGAAGCCATGCAGGAACCCTTTCAGGGCGCGTTATCGCAAACGCGTTTGCTTCATTCAATCATGCAATGGTGCAGTGCGGGATAAATTTTCCATATCGATCACGCCATTTTTTGCAGGATCGAGCAGAAGAAGCCGTCCGTGCCGCTTCGCGCCGGCGTGAGGACGATACCGCCTTCCGGATCGATCAAGGCTGCGGCCGGGTGATCCGGATGCCGGGCGCGCCACAGTTCCACATGATCGGCCGGCCGGAAGCCGGGATTGCGGTCCAGAAATCCTGAAACTTGGTCCACATTCTCCTCCCGAAAAACGGAGCAGGTGATGTAGGCGATCCGGCCGCCGGGCTTCACATAGCGCTTCGCGTCTTGGAGGATCGCGGACTGCTCCGCCTTGCGCTGTTCAAGCTGCCTGTCGGTCAGGCGCCATTTCGAATCGGGCCGCCGCCGCCACGTTCCCGAACCCGTACAGGGGGCATCGATCAGCACGAGGTCCATCGAATGCTCAAGCGCCGGAAGGCCGGAGGGCTGGATCACCTGCACATTGCGGCACCCTGCCCGCCTGATGCGCTCGAAGATCGGCGCCAGCCGCGCCTTTTCGGGATCATGGGCGAAGATCTGGCCGTGGTTTCCCATTGCGGCGGAAAGGGCAAGCGTCTTGCCACCGGCCCCGGCGCAGAAATCGAGCACCTGCGCGGCTCCTGCAGCAATGGTCAGATCAGCGACGATCTGCGAGCCCTCGTCCTGGATTTCGAACCAGCCTTTCTGGAAAGACGGCTCGACCTGAACGTTGGGATGGCGACCGTTTCCGACGATCGGCGGCACGCGGATACCGGTCGGCATGATCGGTGACGGTTCGGCGCCTGTGCCGTTCAGCGCATGGAGAACCTTTTCGCGGTCGGCCTTCAGCGTATTCGCCCGCAAATCGAGCGGCGGACGTTCTGAAAGTGCCGCCGCTTCCTCGACCCAGCCTTTCCCGAAGGCCTCGACGAACAAGGGCACGCACCAGTCGGGGCAATCGGCGCGAACGGCATCGGGCGCCTCGGCAAGCCGGCGCGCCCCGAGAAGGCTGATCTCATCCTCGGACAATGGCTGAGGCGCGAAGCGGTCGCCCTCCAGCGCGGCGTTCAGCGCACTGGCATCCATGTTTCCGTCGAGCAGGAGCGCCCCGAAGGCGCGGGCGCGCGATGTATCCTCCTCGAGCAGCCATGCGGCGGAGCGGCGACGGCGCAGCGCGTCATAGACGATGTTGCCGATCGCGGCGCGGTCACCGGCGCCGGCGAAACGATGAGACAGGCCCCAATCCTTCAGCGCATCCGCCGCCGGCCGGTGCCGCCCGTCGATATCGTCCAGTACTTCGATCGCTGCCGCAAGCCTGCCGCCAAGGCGCATATCCGCTCCTAGACGATGACCAGAAGGTGAAGGGCGAACCAGACCCACAACAGGCCGAGCACGACATACCCCACGGCGAATGCCGACTGGCGGTAGGGCATGCGGTTCGTTGTCATGTGGACTGCGGCGTGGATGTAGCGCGCGGCGACGAAGATCCACGCCAGCACGATCGTAACCGTCGAATTTCCTTCGGTGACGTAGAGGCAAAGGCACACGATATAGAACAGCACCGGCAACTGGAACTGGTTGAGCAGATTGTTGTGGATGAAAATGCTCTCACGCGGCTCGTGCCGGTTGGCGCGGAAATCGGAGAGCTTCACATTACCGGCCTTGATGGCCGCGGTCCGGCGCAGACTGAGCAGCCCATAGACGATAAACACGAGCAGCACCTGCGCGATGACAGGCCAGAAGATCATTGTCTGGTTCATGCGGTTGTATGCCCCCTATATCCTTACGGCCTGCCCTGGCCTTGTCGGAAAACCATGGCAATCACGGCCATCGCCACCAAGGCAAGGACGAATTTCGCCACCACAAGTATGGAAGCGACCGACGTCAACCATATGCTCGCGGCCGAAGGATCGGAAAGCATGCGCACGATGAAGACGTTCTGCGCGTAATTGGTGAGGACATAGGGCACAACGATCAGGATGCCGACGACGATCTGCGTGCGCTTCGACCTCAGTGCCGGCATGGCCGACCGGCTGGCGGCATTCAGGAACAGGCCAAGCAGCGCCAGACCGAAGATCGCAGGGAAGAAAAGGTCGAAACTCGAATATTGCCAGACAAGCACGGCCTCGCGCCCCGGTTCGCCGAGCGCGGTCAGCCAGGCGACTGCGTCGTCACTGGAAAAGCCGGTCAGGCAGATGCCCAACGACGCCAGCCCGCCCGAAAGGCGTTGGAAATAGAAGAATTCCAGCACGATCATCACGAGAAACAGCACCGCCGACGCCACGCACAGCGCGACGGTCGCCCGCCTCAGGCCCGGTATGAGACCCTCAAGCCGCACCGGGATAGTTCGGGCTCTCGCGGGTAATCGCAACATCATGCGTATGGCTCTCTCTCAGGCCGGCGCCGGAAATGCGGACGAAGCGCGCGCGATCCCGCAGCGCTTCGAGATCCGGTGCCCCGACATAACCCATCGCAGCCCTAAGCCCTCCGGCAAGCTGGTGCAATACGCCTGCGAC
>JBDZVC010000029.1:0-30579 GCA_040255475.1 Phyllobacteriaceae bacterium
TTGACGCCGCCGTCATCTTTGCGCCTGTGGGTGCACTGGTGCCATCGGCACTCCGTGCCGTGCGCAAGGGCGGCCGCGTGGTCTGCGGCGGCATCCATATGAGCGCCATCCCGTCGATGCCGTATTCCCTGCTCTGGGAAGAGCGCGAACTGGTTTCGGTCGCCAACCTGACGCGCAAGGACGCCGAGGAATTCTTTCCCGTGGCGCGGGAAGCGGGCGTTCGCACCCACACAAGGCGTTACCCGCTCGACCGCGCCAACGAGGCGCTCGCGGATCTGCGGGAAGGCCGTCTGAACGGCGCGGCCGTGCTCGTGCCGTGACGCTCAAAATTCTCTATCGAGCCAGCGGTCGATCGAGAACGGTCCACCACCCCAACCGGCGAACAGTAGAGCCCCGACGGTCCATATGGCCGACAGAAAATCCGCCTTGTGCTGCACCTGGGTCAAGAAGGCCCGACCACTGTCGGCGAGCCGGTGGGCGCCGTCCGGCGTGAACACGCCGCCATCGCCGGTCAGCGCCGAGACGCCCGCCTGTGTCAGGAAGGTGTCGCCATACGGATGGGTGTAGTGGAACCACCAGGTAATAGCGAGCATCACCGCGTTGGCGAACGCTATCGGCCGCGTGAGCAGGCCCGTCGCGATAGCCAGTCCGCAAAAGAACTGCATGAGGGCAAGCAATGGCGACCAGAGCCAGCCCGGATGAAAACCTATGCTCTCGAGAAAGGGATGCCGGCGGCATCCGAGGCGATCACCGTAGCAAAGGCGTTCACCGTCGAGCCGAGCACGCCGACGCCGGCGCCGGGTAAAATGATCGCCACGGCTGTGACGGCACCGTAGCCGGCTGCGATCATGATTGGGATCAGGAGCACGTAGAATGCCAGCGTCTCCTCTGCCATGCCGTAGGTAGTGCCGCCAAAGGCGAACAATGCCATCAGCACTGGGATCATCCATTTCTCCCGACCCCGCAGCGCCGTCATCGCCCGGCCGATACCTGCACTGATGGCACCTGTCGAAGGCACCACGCCGATGAACCCGCCGATCACCAGCACGAACAGGGCAACGTCGATGGCGTTTGCCTGATTGGTGGCCGGATTGTAGAGCCCGCCGATCGGCGCCATGACGACTTTGAAAACCCCTTGCGGGTTCGGTTCCGTCATAGCGTAGGTGCCGGCGACAGGCACCTCACGGTCGAGAGCGGGGTTGGTAACGCGCTCGTACTGGCCGGCCGGGATGATCCAGGTCAATGCTGCGACGAGGACGATCAGCCCGAACAGAATGGTGAAAGCAGTGGGGAAGCGGAATTTCCATGCTGGCGTAATTTCCGATATCGCGCTCATGGCATTTCTCCCGTCCTGACGAAGGCGTTGGAAATCTGAATAAGGCCTCTTGGACGCTTTGAAATTGACCTAGCGCAACTCATCAAACGCTTGGAACGTGTAGTCAGGCTCTGGCGGCAAAGGCAGCCTCGGGCGGTTCTGCGGGATGCCGATAAGGCTTGGTGAGCGAGGCGTAGAGATGAGCGGGCAGACCCGGTTTAATATCTGGTATTGGCTCGTCGCCTTTATCGCGCTTGCGATCTTCCAGCTTCTGTTCACGACCGCCACCCAGATCGCGCAGATCTCCTACAGCGCGTTCGAGAATCACCTGAAGGCAGGTGATATCGCCGAGGCGCAGGTATCGGACAACTTCGTGCAGGGCACATTCAGGAAGCCGCTCGCCGGCGGACAGACCCGTTTCATAACCAATCGCGTCGAGCCGGAATTGGCTGAGCAGTTCCGCCGCTACAACGTTGCCGTCAGCGGGCGGATCGAAAGCACCTTCCTGCGCGACCTTCTGTCATGGGTGGTCCCGGTCGTCGTTTTCCTCGGCGTGTGGATGTTCCTGCTGCGCCGCATGGGCGGCGCAGGCGGCGGGCTGCTGCAGATCGGCAAGAGTAAGGCCAAGGTCTATGTCGAGACGGACATCAAGGTCACATTCGACGACGTGGCCGGCGTCGACGAGGCCAAGGCCGAACTGCAGGAGATCGTCGATTTTTTGAAGAGTCCGGAGGAGTATGGCAGGCTGGGCGGCCGCATGCCAAAGGGCGTGCTCCTGATCGGCCCGCCTGGCACCGGCAAGACCTTGCTTGCGCGCGCTGTGGCTGGCGAGGCCAAGGTTCCGTTCTTCTCGATTTCCGGTTCGGAATTCGTGGAGATGTTCGTCGGGGTCGGGGCGGCACGTGTGCGCGACCTGTTCGAGCAGGCGAGGGCGAGGGCGCCCGCCATTATCTTTATCGATGAACTTGATGCGCTCGGCCGCGCTCGCGGCATCGGCCCGCTGATGGGCAGTCACGATGAAAAAGAGCAGACACTGAACCAACTCCTGTCGGAGCTCGACGGGTTCGATCCCTCTGTCGGCGTCGTTCTGCTGGCTGCGACTAACCGGCCCGAGATCCTGGATTCTGCGCTGCTGAGAGCCGGCCGCTTCGATCGCCAGGTCCTGGTGGACCGGCCGGACAGGCAGGGGCGCATCCAGATCCTGCGCATTCATATGAAGAAGGCTAAGCTCGCTGCGGATGTAGACCCTGAAAAGGTAGCTGGCATCACTCCTGGCTTTACGGGTGCGGATCTCGCTAACCTCGTGAACGAAGCCACGCTCTTGGCTACTCGCCGCAAGGCCGATGCGGTCACCATGGATGATTTCAACAACGCGGTCGAGCGTATCGTAGCGGGGTTGGAAAAGCGCAATCGCTTGCTTAATCCGAAGGAACGCGAGGTCGTCGCCTACCACGAGATGGGGCACGCGCTTGTCGCCTTGTCCCTGCCGGGCGTCGATGCCGTGCACAAGGTTTCTATTATTCCCCGCGGTATCGGCTCGCTCGGCTACACCATCCAGCGCCCGACCGAGGACCGCTTCTTGATGACGCGCGAGGAATTGGAGAACAAGATGGCGGTGCTGCTCGGCGGCCGGGCGGGGGAGAAGCTGGTGTTCGGGCACCTCTCGACGGGAGCGGCCGACGATCTCGCCAAGGTGACCGACATAGCGCGGGCGATGGTGACGCGTTACGGCATGTCCGAGGAACTCGGTCATGTGGCGCTGGAGAAGAACCAGCATTCTTTTCTTGGGCAGGTCCCGGCTGTTTCCTGCCCACCGGAGCGCGACTACGGAGAGGCGACGGCCGATGCCGTCGACGTTGAGGTGCGCGCCATCGTGGACGCGGCCTTCAAACGCGCCTTTGCCCTATTGGTCAGGCAGCGCTCCTTGCTGGAGACGACGGCTCGCAAACTTCTGGAAAAGGAAACGCTAGACGAAGCCGAGCTTTCGGCGCTGACCGAACGCCGAGGCAACGGAACGAGGCCGGCTCGGATGTAGGCTGGACCGGTTCCACCCCATCAGCTCACCGTCAGATCACTGGCTGCTTCGGAACAGACCTGCCGCGGACTGCCCCATGCCGGTGATAGACGGCATAGATAACTTCCGGTACGCCGTACCCCTTTGCTTCCGATGCGAAATTCCTGCTTCGTTCACATAGTTCGCTTTATCCTGAAGGATTGTCGCCCAATCCTGAGCCATTCTGGTCGGCCATCACCCTTGGCGTAGACCGCAGTGCCGGTTCGCGAGCAATTACGAGCATCAATGGCGCGCATCGACACTCTCCAGCGTGACTTATTGCCCGCCCTACTTTTCCAGCGGCTCGGTCGGCTCTAGTCTGCGCAACCATACCATTCGGGCAACCCTAGAAAGCGATATGGAAAAACACGAAGCGCGGGCAGCAAGCTCGCTCGCCGCCGTCTTTTCAGTCCGGCTTCTCGGGCTGTTCATGATCTATCCGGTCTTTGCCACTTACGCCAAAGGTCTCGCTGACGCCACGCCGTACAAGATCGGGCTTGCGCTAGGGATTTACGGACTGACGCAGGGGCTCCTGCAGATCCCGTTCGGGTTGTTGTCGGACCGGATCGGCCGCAAGACGATGATCGTGCTGGGGCTTGTGCTCTTCGGCATCGGCAGCGCGATCGCCGCGCTCGCCTCAAGTATTGATGGAGTCATCATAGGCCGAGCTATCCAGGGCGGAGGAGCTGTCGGCTCGGTCATTCTCGCCTGCGTCGCAGACCTTACCGCCGAGGAAAACCGAACCAAGGCGATGGCGCTCGTCGGTATCACTATTGGCATCTCCTTCATGGTGGCAGTCGTCGCAGGACCCATCGCCGCCGGTGCCATCGGAGTTGCTGGCATTTTCTGGCTGACGGCTGTTCTGGCGATGGTGGGTATCGCGATCACTCTCTTCGTCGTGCCGTCGCCGCCTCGGGCCACCATTCACAGGGATGCAGAGACCGTCCCGGCGATGCTTGGGACGATCCTTTGCGACCGCGAACTTCTTAGGCTCGATTTCGGAATCTTCGCGCTTCATGCCATGCTGACGGCAAGCTTTCTTGCAGTTCCCAACCTTCTCGAGCATTCGCTTCGCGTAACCGCTCACGATCAATGGATCGTCTATCTGCCGGTGCTCGTTGTGTCCGTTGCGGCAATGGTGCCGGTCATCATCATCGCGGAGAAGTATCGGCGTATGAAGGCAGTTCTCGTCGCCGCAATCGTCACGCTTGCCGCGAGCCAGATCATGTTGTGGGCTGAACCCGGCCGTCTCTATGTTGTGCTCGCGGCAGTCATCCTGTTCTTTTCCGGCTTCAACATCATGGAGGCGAGCTTGCCTTCCCTGATCACGAAAACGGCGCCGCCTGATGCCAGGGGCACGGCGAGCGGTATCTATTCCAGTTGCCAGTTTTTGGGCATCTTCATCGGCGGTGTTGTCGGCGGCTGGGCACATCAGGCGGGCGGCGCCACAGGCCTGTTCGCTTTCACCACGATGCTGGCGGTCCTGTGGCTCGCGGTCGCCGTGTCGATGAAGCCGCCGCGCTATCTGGTGAGCAGACTGATCCGCATCTCCGACAGGCCGCGCCAGGACGCCGACAGTCTCGCTGCTCGCCTGAGACGTGTGCCGGGCGTCGCCGAGGTGGTCGTCGCCTCGGATGAAGGTCTTGCCTATCTCAAGGTCGCTTCCAAGATCTTCGATCCGGCTTCGGCGGAGTCTCTGATTCGGGAGATTTGATCCTTTAGGCCCCTAACCCGAGGCGATGGGCTTAGCCCCGATCGAGGAATAGCGAACTGGTTGTTGGAGTTTCACAACGTGTCGCCCTGAGAGAACCTCACTCGCATGACTCCGGTGCCAGCCGCGCTTCGCTATTTGAGATCAGCTTGACAGGAATCGGTTAAATTTGGCCGCATCCAGCAAAGAGCGCGTCATCCCACCGAAAGCCCATTCCCTCAAGCGACTATGGCCATACGCGCCCGAGATGACGAGATCAGCGTCGGCGGCCGCCAGAAACCCAAGCAGTTCTTCGCTGTCGTCGCTTCCTTCTAGCAATTCGCTATGGCTCTTGACCCCATGACTATCGAGGAACATGCCGACATCTGCGGTACTTTGACGGACAGCTTGATCCACTGTCGGTGAAACAGTGACGATCGTTACGTTATCTGCCGTTAGCAGCAATGGCACTGCATCGGATACAGCGCGTCTCGCCTCTCTCGTGTCCTTCCAAGCGACAACGACCGTCTTGGGAAGCAGGTGGCCGGCCGCATCGCTCGCAACGAGCAACGGTCGTCCGGCTTGCAGCACAACGCTTCCAGGTTCAGCTCCCCGATAAGTATCGCCGGTGGATGCGCCTTCCGCCGCGCGCATTATCAGCAAGTCCGCCGATCTCGATGCCCAGACTAGCGCCTGCGTCGGACTTTCGATCGCCTCCCGCCATTCGCTCTCGATTGGGTCTGGGACGAGATTTTCAAATTCCTGCCGTACCTCTTTGAAACGGGTGCCGATGTCTTTACGCATCTGTTGCCATGCCTCGGCAAACATCGCGCCGCCCTCCGGAAACGCCATCGGGAGAGGCGCTTCAGCAGAAGCCGATCAGCTTGGCGTGGTGAGCGACAGCAAGTTCGATTGCCGCATTGGCAACCGGAGCGACGGGGCCGTCGATGTCCAGGTTGAGAAGGATCGATCTGTAGCTCATCAATGCCCCTTTCCAGTTTGGCAAAAGCAAGCGTCGGAACCCGACGATCAACTTTAAGACTAGCACCTGACGGCGGTGGCGCTTTGACGTTGATCAATGGTGCGGATTGACGTGCGCGCAGTCCGCCAAGCTTTTTGCAGAACCTTGCCGCTGTTTGATTTGGCGCAAAGCCGCTCTCGGAAGGCATTCGATAGGCTTCGCGTCGAATCTGGTTAAGGACAATAGCCCTTTCGACCAAGGCTGGAACTACGTGCCTCGGGCGGGACAGGCAGATCGATGCGCTGATGCTTCAACTCACTGATACCTCGGGCCGGTGGCGTTTCTCGCTGGCGGTAATCCTGATATTCGTCGCGCTTTGTGTTTCCCGGTCCGCTGCGGATCCACAGCGGCCTGGCCTGCTTCATGAATTCCTGACGCCCGCAACGCTTGCAGAGGTCTTCCCAGGCGCTGGTCGGTTCGATCCTGTCGAAGGCGATCCTCCTGTTTCGGCGGTGTATGACGGCGAAAAGCTCCTAGGCTATGTCTACCTGACCTCGGACGTGGTCGATTCGACAGGCTACTCCGGCAAGCCGATCCGGATCCTTATCGGAATCGACCTTGGGGGCCGTATCGTAGGAGCCAAGCTCGTCGAGCACCACGAGCCGATCGTTCTCGTCGGCATCCCGGCCGCCAAGCTTGAAGCGTTCATCCGAAGCTATGTCGGACAGCGCGCCGTCGATGCCGTCAAACAGGCGGCAAGCGATTCCTCCGTAGACATCATCAGCGGCGCGACGGTAACGACCATGGTGATTGGCGATAGCATCGTGCGCTCGGCGATCAAGGTCGCCGAGGCACGCGGCCTCGGCATGGCGAAACGTGGTTCCTCCACCGCTGCCGCCGCGCCGAAGATCGAGATCGACCCCGGCAAGGCGGAGGTCGAAAGCTGGCAGGAATTGCTGGGGGATGGCTCCGTGCGGCGCCTGTCTCTCAGCGTAGACGACATAAACGCGGCTTTCGTGAAGTCCGGCAACAAACTTGCCATCGACCATCCCGAAGCGGGACCGGGAAGCGACGTCTTTATCGACCTTTACGTGGCTCAGGTCACAGTGCCGGGAGTCGGGCGGAGCCTGCTGGGCGACCCTGACTATCAATCCCTCAAGGACAACCTGAAACCCGGCCAGCAGGCCATCATTGTCGGCGGAACAGGACGCTACTCCTTCAAGGGATCCGGCTATGTGCGCGGCGGGATATTCGATCGCATCGAACTGACCCAGGGCGATACCATCATTCGCTTCCACGATCACGACCATCGGCGGCTCGGAGACCTGAGCGCAGCGGGCGCTCCGTCGCTGCCCGAGATCGGCCTGTTCACGATACCCGCCGACCAGCACTTCGATCCGGCCGCGCCCTGGCGACTCGAACTCCTAGTGCAGCGTGCGGTCGGCGCGCGTGACAAGGCCTTCCTCACATTCGACCTCGGCTATCAGGTGCCGACGAAATACCTTCGCGAGAAGGTCGCGCCACCCGCGCCGGCGGCAACTGTCGCCATTCCGACCGCTTCCGGGCAGGTGACAGCCGCATCAAGCGCGGAGGCGGAACCGGCTCCGCCCGTGCTGTGGCAACGCGCATGGCGGGCGAAGGCGGGCGAAATCGTCATCATGGTCGCCGCGCTCATGGTGCTGACTGCGGTTTTCTTCTTCCAGGGCGTGCTTGTGCGGCGGCCCGTCCTCTATCATCGGCTACGCTTCGCCTTTCTCACCTTCACGCTTTTCTGGATCGGCTGGTACGCGCAGGCCCAGCTCTCGGTGGTGAACGTGCTGGCGTTTTTCAACTCCCTGCGGACGGACTTCCGCTGGGACTATTTCCTGATGGACCCGCTCATCTTCATCCTGTGGAGCTCGGTGGCGGCGGCAATGCTGTTCTGGGGGCGCGGCGCGTTCTGCGGCTGGCTCTGCCCCTTCGGCGCGCTTCAGGAACTCCTCAACGCCATCGCCAAAAAGCTCGGCATCCGCCAACTGACGATCCCTTTCTGGCTGCACCAGCGGCTGTGGCCGATCAAGTACATAGTCTTCCTCGGCCTGTTCGGCATTTCCCTCTACTCCCTGTCCTTCGCCGAAGAGGCCGCCGAGGTCGAGCCGTTCAAAACGGCGATCGTGCTGCGCTTCATGCGCGAGTGGCCCTTCATCCTCTACGTCGGCGCGCTGCTTTCGGCCGGATTGTTCGTCGAGCGCTTCTATTGCCGCTATCTCTGTCCCCTCGGTGCCGCGCTTGCAATCCCGGCTCGGCTCAGGATGTTCGACTGGCTGCGCCGTTACCGCGAATGCGGCAATCCGTGCGACCGCTGCGCCGTCGAGTGTCCGGTGCAGGCAATCCACCCTGAGGGCAATATCAATCCGAACGAATGCATCCAGTGCCTGCATTGCCAGGAGCTGTATCACGACGATCATCGCTGCCCCGTGATGATCCAGCGGCGCCTGAAGTCGGAGAAGCGGTCGAGCGTTATGGGCGGGCATAGTCCTACGCCCCCAAGACCCGAAATGCCGCATCTTGAACGAGCCAGGGCCCGCGCCTCGATTGATCTTACGCAAAGATAGTCCTCCACGCCTGACCTATGGATCGTGAGCTGTCCGAACAAAGCAAAGGAAACACTTCGATGACTGACCAAGATGACCATCAAACCGCAACGCCGGAAAATGAGCCGACAAAAAATAATCGCTTCGAGCTCGGCCGCCGTAGCCTGTTGCTGAGCGGCGCGGCGCTTGCGGGCGCCGCCGGATTGGGGTTCTCCCCCTCCGAACTGAGGGCCCAGTCGCAGGGCGGCGGACAGTCCGTCGAGGTCAAGCCAGGCGATCTCGACGAATATTATGGCATCAACAGCAGCGGGCAGACCGGCGAGGTACGAATCCTCGGCATTCCCTCGATGCGCGAGATCATGCGCATCCCGGTGTTCAACCGTGACAGCGCCACAGGCTGGGGGCTGACCAATGAAAGCCGCAAGATCCTGACCGAGGGACTGTTGCCCGAAACGAAGAAGTTCCTCGAAACACGGGGCGGGGTTCTGGTCAACGGCGACGCCCACCATCCGCATATGTCGTTTACCGACGGCACCTATGACGGCCGCTACATCTTCATCAACGACAAGGCGAATTGCCGCGTGGCGCGCATCCGCTGCGACGTAATGAAATGCGACAGGATCATCGAGATCCCCAACGCCTCCGATATTCACGGCCTGCGGCCCCAGAAATATCCGCGAACCGGCTACGTTTTCGCCAACAGCGAACACATCGTCCCGATCCCGAACGACGGATCAGTGCTCGACGACGACAAGTCGAAATACTGGTCGGTCTATACAGCGCTGGACGGCGACACGATGAAGGTGGCGTGGCAGGTTCTCGTTGACGGCAATCTCGACAACACCGATGCGGACTACCAGGGCAAGTATTCCTTCTCCACCTGCTACAATTCGGAGAAGGGCTTCGTTCTCGAGGACATGACGAGCGCCGAACAGGACTGGGTCGTCGTCTTCAACATCAAGCGTATCGAGGAAGCCGTCAAGAACGGCGATTTCAAGCTCATGGGCGGCGTGCCGGTCGTCGACGGGCGGCACGGCTCGCGCTACACGCGCTACGTGCCGCTATCCAACAACCCGCACGGCGTCAACACGGCCCCCGACGGCATCCACGTGGTCGTCAACGGCAAGCTCTCGCCCACGACGACGGTGCTCGACGTACGGTTGCTTGACGCGCTTTTCGACGACAAGATCAAGCCTCGCGACGTGGTGGTCGCCGAGCCGGAAGTGGGTCTTGGCCCACTCCACACAGCGTTCGACGGCAAGGGCAACGCATTTACGACCGCTTTCCTCGATAGTCAGGTCGTCATGTGGAACATCGACAAGGCGACGCAGCTTTACAAGGGCGAGAAGGTCGACCCGATCCTGCAGAAGCTCGACGTCCATTATCAGCCCGGGCACAACCACACTTCCATGGGCGAGACGAAAGAAGCCGATGGAAAGTGGCTGATCTCGCTCAACAAGTTCTCCAAGGACCGCTTCCTGCCGGTCGGGCCGCTGCATCCCGAGAACGACCAGCTGATCGATATCTCGACGGGACAGATGAAGCTGGTCCACGATGGTCCGAGCTTCGCCGAGCCGCACGATATCTGCATCGTTCATCGCTCGAAAATCCGGCCGCTCGCCGTATGGAAGCGTGACGATCCGATGTGGGAGGACGTCCGCGCCCAAGCGAAGAAGGACGGGGTGAAGCTCGAGGAGGCCGCCAACGTCATTCGCGACGGCAACAAGGTCCGCGTCTACATGACCTCGGTGGCGCCGGTCTACAGCCTTACCAAGATCGAAGTCGAAGAGGGCGATGAGGTCACGGTCGCCATCACGAACATGGACGACGTCGAGGACCTGACCCACGGCTTCACCATCGTTCGGTATGGCGTGGCTATGGAAATCTCGCCGCAGGAGACGTCGTCCGTCACGTTCATCGCGGATCGCCCGGGCGTGCACTGGTACTATTGCCAGTGGTTCTGTCACGCGCTTCACATGGAGATGGCCGGGCGGCTTATAGTAAAGCCGCGTAAGGCGTGATGCGTCTCCTTGCGCACATTTGTGGACTGTCGGTGGCTCTGGCCGGTGCCGTTTTTCACCCGGCCGGAGCCCTGGCGCTCGAAATCCTCGCCGGGTCGGATCTGCAGGCGGCCATTGCGCGCGCCCCGAGCGGAGAGGTCCTGGAACTGGCGCCCGGAGTTTACGACGGCCCGGTCCGGATTGACCGTCCCGTTGCCTTGAAAGGAAGGGCGGGGGTCGTCATCGAAGGCCATGGCAATGGCCGCACGGTCGACGTCGCCGCACCGAACGTAACTATCGAGGGGCTGACTATCCGCAACTCGGGACGTTCGCTGGCGCGCATGGATGCCGCGATATTCCTCGAAAAGACAGCCCCGAATGCCGTGGTCCGCGATAACGTCCTGCGAGGCAACCTTGTCGGTATCTACGTGCACGGCGCCGCCAACGCGCTCGTCGAGGGCAACGACATTTCTGGCTGGGTCGCGCAGAACCTCAACGACAGCGGCAATGGGGTCTATGTCTGGAACGCGCCCGGCGCGAAGGTCCTGGACAACGACATTACCGGCGGCCGCGACGGTATCTTCGTCAACGTCAGCCGGAACAACGTTTTCAAGGGCAATCGCCTCCACGGAGTCCGCTTCGGCATCCATTACATGTACACGAACCACAGCGAGGTCAGCGACAACGTCTCGATCGGGAACCATGCCGGCTACGCCATCATGTTCTCCGATCACCTGATCATCCGCGGCAACGTCTCGACGGGCGACCGCGATCACGGGCTGCTGTTCAACTACGCAAACGACTCCGACATCGAGGGCAACGTCGTTCGCGGCGGTGACAAATGCGTTTTCATCTACAATGCCAACAAGAACCACTTCGCCCGCAACTGGTTCGAGGACTGCCGGATCGGGGTCCAGTTCACGGCGGGGTCCGAGCGCAACGTGATGACCGAGAACGCCTTCGTCCGCAACCGGACGCAAGTCATGTATGTCGGCACGCGCGACCTCGAATGGTCGGCCGACGGACGCGGGAACTACTGGAGCGACAACCCGGCCTTCGACCTGCAGGGACGGGGCATCGCCGACACTCCCTATCGGCCCAACGACCTGGTCGACCACATTCTCTGGCGCTATCCGGCCGCGAAGCTCCTGGTCAACAGTCCGGCGCTTCAGGTACTGCGCTGGGCGCAGAGCGCGTTCCCGAACCTGCATCCCGGCGGCGTGGTGGACAGCTATCCTCTGATGCAGCCGCCCGCGATCCCGACAGCCTTTTCCGCCGACACGGGCGCGAAGGTTCCCTCCGAGGGCGCCGGCAATGGATGAGAACGTCATAAGCCTCGATCGCGTCAGCAAGCACTATCGCGACGTGCGGGCGCTCGACGAGGTATCGCTTGCCGTTCCCCGCGCGCAGCGCGTGGCGCTGATCGGCCATAACGGAGCGGGCAAGAGCACGCTGATAAAGCTGATGCTTGGCCTCATCCGCCCGACCGGAGGCAAGGTGGTCGTACTGGGGGCTGAAGCGACCGGCGCCGGCTTCATCGAGGCGCGCCGGGCGATCGGCTTCCTGCCGGAGAGCATCGTCTTTCCGGACGGGATGACCGGCGTCGAAGTGCTCGACTTCTATGCGCGGCTCAAGCGCCAGCCGGTCTCGAAGAATGCGGCGCTGTTCGAGCGTGTAGGCCTGGCGCAGGCGGCGAAGCGGCGGGTCGGCACCTATTCCAAGGGGATGCGCCAGCGCCTCGGACTGGCGCAGGCGCTGATCGGCCATCCGCGCCTGCTGCTGCTCGACGAGCCGACCTCCGGCCTTGATCCCTCGCTCCGCAAGGAGGTCTACGGGATCATCGGCGAACTGGCGCACAACGGCGCGACCGTGCTCTTGTCGTCCCACGCGCTCGCCGAGATCGAGCCGGAGGTGGACCGGGTGGTGGCTCTCATCCGCGGCCGCAAGGTGGCGGATGGCACCATGGTCGGATTGCGGCAGGCGTCGGCGGCGCTGGCGCGTATCCAGATCCGGCTTCCGGAAGGCTGCGAACTGCCCGACGCCGCGCTGGCATGCGCTGCAAGCCACGAAAGGCGCGGTGACGGCGTCACTGAAATCCGCTGCCGGGAAAGCGAGAAGCTGCCTATCCTGCGCCGCCTGCTCGCCGAACCGTCCGCGCTCGCTGACGTGGAGGTCATTCCAGCCACGCTCGAGGACATCTATGCCGGCATCCTGCGCCGCGAGGAGGTGCAATGATCCGCTCCGTCTGGATCATCGCCGTGCGCGAGATGCGCGACGGGTTCCGTAACCGCCGCGTCATCGCGAGCACGGTATTGCTGGCGGCCCTGGCGCTCACGCTTTCGCTGATTGGAAGTGCCCCGGTCGGCGAAGTCGGCGCATCTCGCTTTTCGGTGGCAGTGGTGAGCCTGTCCAGCCTCACCACCTTTCTTATCCCGCTGATCGCCCTCATCATCGCCCACGATGCGATCGCCGGCGAATTTGATCGCGGCACGATGCTGCTGCTCCTGTCCTACCCGGTGCGACGCTGGCAGATCATCGCGGGAAAGTTCCTCGGCCATGTCGGCATCCTCACGATCGCGATTGTCATCGGTTACGGGCTCGCCGCGCTTGCGATGGGATTGACCGCAGCACCGCAAGACAGCGCGTCGCGTCTCGCCTTCCTTAACCTGCTCGGCACCAGCGTCATGCTCGCCGCCGCCTTCCTGGCGCTGGGATATTGCGTTAGCGCGGTGGCGCAAAGCCAGCGCACCGCGGCCGGCGTGGCGATCGGCATCTGGCTGTTCTTCGTTATCCTCTACGACATCGCGCTCCTCGGCTTGCTCGTCGTCGACGACGGCAGGATGATCACGGTCGGCCTGTTCAACCTGCTGCTGCTCGCCAATCCCGCCGATATCTACCGGATGCTCAATCTGGCTGGCCTGCCGGATATCGGCCGGCTGAGCGGCATGGCCGGCATCGCCCGCGACGTGACGCTGAGTCCGGCCATGCTGGCGGGGGCGCTCCTGGCATGGATCTGCGTGCCGCTGCTGTTCGCGAGCGTCGCCTTTTCGCGGAGGCAGGTATGAAGCGCTGGCAGAGCCTTGTCGCCAGCGCTACGATCGGGATGGCGCTGCTCGCGCTTGGCGCCTGCCATGAAGCGGGGCCCGTCCCCAGCCCGCAGGAGCCGACGGAGAACAGTGTCGCGGAATTCTGCGGCATGTCTCTCCAGGAGCATTCCGGGCCGAAGGCACAGGTCTTCGTCGACGGGCGGGACACTCCTTACTGGTTCTCGTCGGTCCACGACATGTTCGCCTTCACCCTGGTTTCCGTGCCGCGCCTTCCTATCCGCGCCGTCTACGTCAACGACATGGGCAAGGTGCGCAACTGGGACCATCCTGAGCCCGGTACGTGGATCGAAGCGCGCAGCGCCTACTTCGTGATCGGGAGTGACAGGCGCGGCGGCATGAACGAGGAAGAAGCGATACCGTTCGGCGCCGAGACGGCCGCCCGCAACTTCGTCGCCGATCATGGGGGACGCGTGGTGCGATTCGACGCCGTGCCTGCCGACTATGTGCTGCCCGGATATGCGCCGGACAGCTCCCAATCCAGGAGTAGCAGCCATGACTAGCCCAAACCGGGACCGCCGGCGTTTTCTCAAGATACTCGGAGCGATGCCGGGCATGCTGTTGCTCCCCGGCATGCCGGGGGCAGGGGCCATAGCCGCTATGCCACAGGAGAACCTGCATGTCTGGCGCGGGGTTGCTCTTGGTGCCGACGCCATGATTCAGTTGCACCATTCCGATGCGGCCGCCGCCCAGGACCTGATCGACAGGTCGTTGGCGGAGGTCGCCCGCCTGGAGCGGATCTTCAGTCTGTACGATCCAGACTCCATCCTGAGCCGGCTCAATCGCGAGGGAGGCCTCGACGGTCCGCCGCTAGAGATGGTCGAACTGCTTGGCAGCAGCATCGAATTCAGCAGGATGACCGGCGGCGCCTTCGACGTGACGGTGCAGCCACTGTGGGACCTCTACGCCGCGCATTTTTCCCGGCCCGGCGCTGATCCTGCGGGGCCGGGGCGGCAGGAGATCGCCGAGACGCTGGCGCGAGTGGGATACGGTTCGATCGCACTTACCCCGCGGAACGTCCGTCTCATGAGACGCGGCGCCGCCATCACACTAAACGGCATCGCGCAGGGTTATCTAACGGACCGCGTCGTGGAGCTGCTGCGCGGCGCGGGGATTGGCCAGACCCTCGTCGACATGGGCGAGATTCGCGCGATGGACGGGAGGCCGTCCGGCGGTCCGTGGATCGTCGGCCTCGAGGATCCCTGCTCTCGCGACCGTGTCATGCGCAGGATCGCTCTCGACGACCGTGCCGTGTCCACTTCCGGAGGCTACGGCACGACCCTCGACCCGGCCGGGCGCTTCAATCACATCTTCGATCCGGCGACCGGCGCGACGAGCTCGCGCTATCGCTCGGTCTCGGTAGTGGCAGATAGCGCCACGACGGCTGATGCGCTCTCCACGGCCTTCTCCCTAATGCCCGTCGACGCGATCGCTCCGATCGTGCGTCGGCTGCATTTGAACGTGTATTTGGCCATGCCGGACGGCAGCCGGAAAATACTGAACGTCGCGTGAACCGGCTGGCTGCCGGACAGCAACGATCACGGCGGCCGCATCTTCCTATTCTGGTTGGTCTTCATGAATTGGGCGCATATCGAGAACGTCGGGATCCTGTTCGCTTCACTGAGGAACGCGGCGGCAGCCGATTTCGGAATCTTCCTGCTGCTCTGCTTCGCCGCCGCGTTGGGTCTCGCGGCAGTGATCATCGGGGCAATCCTGAGCATTGCAATCCTGGGAGCCCGCAGGGCCGCCGCCAGGACCGGTCCGGCGCGGCAGGCCGTGGCCAAGGCGCCGCCGACCGATCGTCCGCTCCTCATCCTCTATGCGAGCGAGACCGGCAACAGCCGCGAGCTCGCCGTCGCCGCGGGGGCCGCCGCCCAGCGGCTGGGGATCAAGGTACGCGTCGCCGACATGGCGGCAATCACCGTCAAGGAAGCGGCGAAGACGCCGGATTTGATGGTGATCGCCAGCACCTGGGGAGAGGGGGAACCGCCGCCGCGCACTGTCGATTTCTACCGTTCCCTGATGGCGTCCGACGCGCCGAGATTCGACGGCGTCCGGTATGCGGTCCTTGCGCTCGGAGATCGGGCCTATGCCAATTTCGAGAATTTCTGCCGCCTCGGACGCGCCATCGACATCCGTCTCGCCGAGCTTGGCGGAACGCGGATGGCCGAGCGCAGCGAATGTGATGCGGATTACGAGAGCCAGGCCGGCGAATGGATCGGAGCACAACTGGCGAGGCTGGGCTCCTCGGAGACGCCGGTTCTTGTCGATATGGGCACCGAACCCGGTTCAACCGGCCGCTTGCATCCTTTCGATGCCGTCATCGGCGAAAAGAGCAATCTGAACGGCGCCGGCTCGACGACTTCAACCTACCACCTCTCGCTGTCTCCTTCCGATTTCGACGTTCCCTACGAGCCTGGCGATTCGATCGGCCTGTTTCCCGAAAACGATCCAGGCCTCATTGCCGAGATTCTTTCCGCCGCGGGACTGTCGTCGAACGTGGCGCTGCGCGATTCGATGCGGACGCATTACGACATCACCTCGCTGACTCTTTCCCAGATCAAGGCCTATGCCGCCTTCACCTCGGATCCGGCGATCGCGAAGATCGCCGCCAGCGAGGCGCTTGCCGCGGAATATCTCGAAGGCGGGCGGCAGTTGATCGATCTCATGGTCGCCGCGCCTGTCAATCTCAATGCCGAACAACTCACCAGTCTGTTCAGGCGGCTGCAACCCAGGCTCTATTCGATCGCTTCCAGCCGCAAGGCGGCGGCAGGGCAGATCGACCTCCTCATCGCCGCAATCGCGTATGACGCCTTCGGACGCTCGCACAAGGGCGTCGCCTCCGTGTATGTGGCGGAGCGCTGCCGGATCGGTGACAGGCTGCGCATCTATCTCAATCCCAACCCGCACTTCCGCCTGCCGGCCGACCCCTCGCGCGACATGATCATGGTCGGCCCCGGCACCGGTGTCGCTCCGTTTCGAGCCTTCCTGCAGGAGCGGGACGCGTTTGATGCCACTGGAAGGAACTGGCTGTTCTACGGAAGCCGCAACCGCGCGACTGATTTCCTCTATGAGTCCGAATGGGATGCGCTGAGAAAAGGAGGCGTGCTGACGCGGCTGGACCTAGCGTTCTCGCGCGACCAGGCGGAGAAGATCTACGTCCAGCATCGTATGTGGGAAGCGCGCCAAGAGCTCTATGGCTGGCTGCAGGACGGAGCCGCACTCTATGTCTGTGGGGCTAGGGCTATGGCGCGCGACGTGGATACGATGCTGCACCGGATAGCCGTAGACCAGGGCGGGCTCGACGAAGCCGGTGCTCAAGCGTGGGTGGACGATCTGCGCCGCGGCGACCGGTACCTGCGCGACGCCTATTGATGGCAGCAATCGCCACGCTTTTTGATATGGAACAAAGAGTGTCGGACTCGGAGCATTACGGTGCGGCTCGCCGATGAAATAGTTCGTCGAAGGTCTAAACCGGAAATTCAAGGAATTATGATGAAAATCGCACGCGCACTATGGATCGGAGCCGCGGTCGTCATGGCGACGGCGCCTTCGCTCCATGCAGCAGAAGTCACGGTCAACATGCTCAACATGAGCTCCAAGGGGCTGTTTCAGTTCGACCCCAACTTCATTCGCATCAAACCGGGAGATACCGTGCACTTCGTTGCCAAGGACAAAGGTCATGACGTCGTTTCCATTCCCGACATGATTCCGGACGGGGCCGAGCCCTTCAAGGGGGAGATGAACAAGGACGTGACGGTGACGCTGACGAAAGAGGGCGTCTATGGCGTCGAATGCCGGCCGCATTACGGCATGGGCATGGTGGCCCTCATCGAGGTTGGCGACCCTTCCTCTAACCTGGAGAAGGCAAAGGCCGTTAAACAGCCCGGAAAGGCAAAGCAGGTGTTCGCCAAGCTATTCGAAGAAATCTCGAAGTGAGGCGAAGAACTAGCTGTATCACTACGAGCCTGTAGCGAGCCAGACAGTACTCACGATGACCGGGCAGTACAGGGATTTCGTACGGCGGTTCGATGGTGCAGGTCGGCTCGTGGAATACGAGCCGACACCGGCGCGCTACGGTGAAGATTTGATCTAGCCGGCGCCTGTGGCCCCGCCGACGATTATGGCGGGGCCAGCCTCATGACCATGGGTCACTGTGCCGGAATACAAGCCGCCGCCGATCACGGGCAGCGCTTTAGTGTCAACCACCACGTTCTCGATCGAGCCCAGGAATTTTCCTATGTCGTCGCGAACGACCTCACCGTAATCGAACGAGGCATCAGAGGGAAGGAGTTGAGCAAGGCGCTTTCGGTGTTTCCGGATATTCTTGGAATCGATCTTCTCGCCGCCTGCCGCGCGTGCGGACGGGTTCAAAAAGGCGCGAGCTTTGAATGGAATGATCAGCTTCTCGTCCAAACATCATACCCGGTCGAGCACTTCTCCGAGCTTCCGCGAAGAGTTCTCAAGTGGCTGGGGTGGCTTTCCCTCGTGACGTCAGAATACTATCCCGAAAGAAATTGCTGGTAGGCACGCCGACGCTCTAGATAATAGTTGACCGGAAACCGGATCGAAACGCCCTCGAGCGCAGCACTCAGCATTTCAAGATGAGCATCGAAGCCGGCGCATGCCTTAGCCGGATCTTCCGCAGCCGGCAGCCACAAGATCAATAGCAATTGCGTCCCTTCCGGCGCGGGGTTCAGTTTCCAGCATAGCGGGCGCTCCGGCTCGTTGCCGCTACTCCACGAGTATTCGATCAACCGCGGCGGGTCCAGCTTAAGAACGGTGCTTTTGATCACGCTCCCGCTCTCGGCGAAATCAATATGTACGATGCCCCCGACGCGTAGCTCGATGGAGCCTGGAGCCAGCCATAGCATAAACGCCTGCGGTTCGGTTAGCATTCGCCAGACCGCGTTTTGATCATGCGCGAAGGTTCGCTCGAGCTGAATCTCGAAACCATCATCGGACTTCTTGATCCGGCCCAAGGCAGCAGAACTTTCACCCATTTAGGCCTCCGCCGATGCGCCTGAATTAAACTGATCCATGTCGCTCCATCCTTATTCCTGCGGGAGTACATGATCCCGTGGTACGCAAATACGAATGAGACAGCACTCCACTACTCGCCCGTCCACCTACTCTTTGACACCCGCCACTTGCGTCGCGGTACCCTTCGCGTGATGGCGGCCAACTCGCGCCGGAATAAGATCGCCAATCTATTCAGTCGTTGATGGCGATCACTGTCGGCCTCAAGTACTCAGTTCGTCGCTCCACGGTGCTTCTCCGGGACTTCGCACGTCCCGCTCTGCGAGTGCGGATGCGCATTGCAATGGTGCCGTAGGTTTCTCCGAGGCATTGGTCTGTCTGCCAGATCGCCTCATTCCAGAGTCTGGGCTTGGCTCTCCATCTCGGCGAAACGCGGGAAGAGGACGTTGTTCTCCAAATGGATGTGCTCCATCAAGTCTTCCGCAAACCGTTCCGCGCTAACATAGAGGGCTTGCCATGAACGGCAGGCACCTTCGGGTAAGGTGAAGTCGTTGGTAAGGCTTTCGACCGTGTGGATCTGCATGCTCCGATCGTCGTGGTGATTGCGCAACTCACTGATCAGGCCGTCCAGTTTGATGTTGGTGCGCTGCCGCATAGCCGGAAACAATGTCATCTCCTCCTTGTTCATGTGCTGTTCAAGGTCACTCTCGATCTGCCGGAGCGTATCGGCGAGACCTGCCGGCACGTTTGGGTGCTCGCGATGTACTGCCTCGACTTTACGCGCCAGCTTGATCAACTCGGGCAGGTCCCGACGATAGACCCCGTGATAGTACGCCTGGATGTGTTCGATCAGGGCATCGCTGTCCATCGTGGCGGGCGCGGCGGCTTTCCCGATCTCGTCGAGGGATTCGAGCGCCGTCTTAAGCTCATCGGGATCGATTCCACGCCGACGGGCGGCGCTTTCAAGCGTCAGGTCGCCATTGCAGCAGAAATCAATCTTGTGTTTCCGGAACACGGCGGTGGCGCCGGGAAGGGTGGCCGCGATATTCCCAACGGTGCGTTCGTACAGCGCCGCGTTCGAGGTCTGGGTGGTCATCGTCAATGCTCCATGCTTGCGACTAAAAGGAAAGCCTGCATCCGGCCCGTTTAAGCGGTTGCTGCTGGTGCCGGGATCACCGCGGCCACACTGTCCGTTTCGATCCGGCTGCGAGCCTCTAGCGAGCTAAGAAAGCGCCAGACGAAGAGGAGGGTCACCAGGAGCAACCCAGGATATCCGATGCTTGCCATCGTGTAGGGGAAGACGGCGCTGCCCTCGCGGACGGCTTCGAGGTTGAAGCTGAGAAGGCCGAGCGTAATGATGCCCCCGAAAACCCACATGGCAAGCAGCCACATGCCGGTTTCCCAACCGGTCAGCCACCGTCCCCAACGATTGCCTGAGGTGGCCAGGTTGGCGAAGCCGACCGGAACATTGGAGATCGGGCTGCGGCGGTAACCCAACGTGAGCAGGTCGAATACGAGGAGACATACTCCGACCGCAAATATGGCGCCGAAGACAGGTACCAGAATCTTGGTGAACTGCATCGCCGGCCTTACGTCACCGCCGAACCAGTCAAGGCCCAGCGTCCGGTAGACGAACACCTGGATCGTGCCCCCAATGGCGAAGGCGAAGGCCATCCCCAGCATGCCGGTGAACACCAGCCAGAAGGCGAGCTTGCCCGCGCGTTGGTCGAAGCGCTCAATGCCGCGCACCACGGGTATCACATAGTAGGCCGCCGCGAGGCCCAGCATTCCGAAGGTGCCGAACAGCGCCAGATGGGCGTGGCTCGCCGTGATCCAGGTTCCGTGAGACCATACATTGGTGAGCGCGAAGGTCATGGTGAAGCCAAGAATGCCGGCGCCGACCTGCTCCAGTACGACGGAACCAAGGAGGAAGGAGAATGCCGGCATGTTGGTGACGGGCTTCCCGTCCTGATGGGCATCCAGATAGATATGCCAGAAGCAGAAGATGAGCGGCAGCGGTTCCAGCGCGCTGAACAGCGAGCCCCAGAACTGCCAGAATTCCGGCGTCCCGATCCAGAAATAGTGATGGGCGTTCCCCAGCAGGCCGGACAACCACACGAGTGAGATGCCCCAGAACACGGCGTAGCCCACCGCCTTCACGTCCGCCTTGAACATCAGGACGAGAAGGAAGCCAACAAGGGAGATATGAATGACCTCCCACACGCCCTCGACCCAGTAGTGGACGACGTACCAGCGGAAATACTCCTGCAGATCCAGCCGTTGGACGAAGAACAAGCCGAACATCCACACGAGCGTAAGGGCGAGGACACCCAGCCCCAAGCCCCAGTGGATCTCGTTCCACTGGGACAGTGGCGGGAAGGTCCTGAGCACGACGTAGCATAGGATCGCAAAGCCGATCAGGATGACGATATCGGCGATGCGGCCAGCCTCCAGATATTCAAGCCCTTCCTGCAGCATCGGCTGGCCCATCCACCATCCAGCTATGCCTTCTTCGGCCAATGCCTGGGTGAAGATGTTCCAGATCACGACCGCGATGAGGGCGTAGAACAAAAACTTGATGAGCCAGGGCGCTGCCAGTTCGCGTTTCGACAGCAGCGGTCCGGCGAAGAGGATCGTGGCGATAAAGCCGGACAACACCCAGAAGACGGCGAGATTGGTGTGCTCGGCGCGGGCGACATTGAAGTTCAGGATGCCGGCAAGCAGCGTCGGGTCGACCTGCTGCGCAGCGATCAGCAGGCCAAATGCGGTCTGCAGGAAAAATAGCACCAGCATCAGTAGGAAAAAGCGCAAGCTGAGACGCTGCGTCTCATATTCGATCTTGATCATTGCCTGCTTCCTCCCAGACTGCGGATATAGGCGACTATGTCATTCATCTGGCCGGCATCGAGCGCCTCGGCGAATGACGGCATGGTTCCCGCCTCGAAACCGTCGACGATCTTGGCATCCGGTTTGACGATCGATTCGGTCAGATAGTTCTCGTCCGCGACCACGCTTGAACCGTCGGCAAGCTTGACTATGGAGCCGTAAAGGCCGCCCCAACCGGGTCCTACAAGCCGCTCCTTGGTTGGTGCGTGGCAGGCGGTACAGCCATACTCCTCAGCGAGTTTTACGCCGCGGTTGGTTGCGGAGCCCGTTTTGGCTGTATCGGCTGACGGATCTGCCGAGGCGGTCGCCTGCTGCACGGAGACAGGAGTTGTCTTCGCCTGTGGGAAAGTCAGCCCGTTCACCTCCGGCACGGGCGGCCAGCCTTCCGTATTCATTTCGGAAGTGTATTTGAGGAACGCGATCAATTCGTCGACCTCATCGCGGGTGAACGGCAGGTTCGGCATTAGGGTGGAATGTCCGCCGCGCCGGCTGATGCGTTCTGCGGCGCCCGGATATTTCTCCAGATAGGCTTCGATAGTGTCGACGCCCGCGTCCGCCGCGACAGCCCTATCTTGTAATTGCAGGCTCACCGCGCCCTTGGTCGGCCAAGCCCCGGCGGACGGGAGGAAAGCCTTGATCCAGGCCGGCCCGACTTTGCCGTAGAGCTTAGTCAGGTCCGGGCCGAAATAGGCGCCATTGCCCACGATCGTGTGGCAGCCCATGCAATTATAGGATTGGAAGACACGCTTGCCCGCTACGGCATCGTGTCCGGCGTAAGTCACATTTCCCGGGACAACCTGACCGCGCGAATCCACAAAAGACACGGCTGACAGACTAATGAAAATAATCCCCATGAGGCCCAGAACGGCGAGTGCGGTCCGCCGCTTCAGCCCTTCTTCGCAGGGCTGGCCCTTTACGCAGCTCATGGCCTCGCCTCCTCGTTCGTGGGCGCCAGAACCGCCGTCTTTGGAGGGGGTGTCCTCTCCAGCGCGTCATGCTCGAAAAGCGTCGCGAGGCTGCGCAGGAAAACGACGAAGACGAAAACCGCTAGACAGAAGCCGATGATGAAATAGGCCAGCCACATGGAATGCGATTCCGCCCAGTACCCGAAGTCCCGCCAATACGGCCAGGACAACGCCAAGCTGCCAGCGCTCCCCAAGACAGCGAGTGAGAACCTGATGGCCCCTTGCATCGTCATTGCCTTCCCCCATGGCGTTGGCACGGCCAAACACCTCTCAAGGCTGACGATATCGTCTTCCTTGAGCTATAGCCGGCGAGAATCTAAATAGGTATTCTACATACCAATTTATAAACCTGCTAATTTGCGTTGTAAATACCAATATGAAGGATCATCATGCGTCTTGCTGTTTTTACCGACTATGGTTTGCGCGTGCTGATGCGGCTTGCCGAAAGCCCGGGCGCGGCCCTCACCACCAGCGGTGTCGCGAAGGAATTGCAGATCCCGTACAATCACTTGGCCAAGGTAGTCCAGGATCTGGCGAAGGGCGGCTATGTTGTCACGCAACGAGGCGCCGGCGGCGGTATCCGGCTGGCGAGACCGCCGCAGTCCATTACTCTTGGCGAAGTCGTGCGTTGCCTGGAGCAGCGCTACGCGCTTGTCGAATGTTTCCGCAGCGATGGAGGGGCGTGTCTGCTGACGCCGAATTGCCGCTTCAAGTCGAAGCTTGCCTCGGCGCGGGAAGCCTTCATTTCACATCTTGACAAGACCAGTCTCGCCGAATGTGCCCTTCCGGCGCCCCGACGGGCAGGCGCGGAATCCGGAAGTGACAGCCAGAGCCTATAGGGTCGGCGAGCAAGCCTTTCAGGTTGATGTTTTTATTCTTGTGTTTTGGATCTGTGCGAATGGAGCGTGACACGCTATTCGCCTTTTTCGATGGACCGCGTTAACCGCCGAGGAGAGCCTTGAGGTCGGTGGAGGGATCCTCCACGAGGGATCGGTGCGGAGACTTTCCCGCCTCGATCAGGCGCTTGGCGATCATATGGACACGCGGTTCATTAATCGCATCCACGGCTAGCAATTGCGTGCCTCGGTAGTACCAGAAAGAGGTAGAGTTGCCTGTGCCGTTGCGCTTCACCACATGGTCGTGGCCTGATGACGAACCCGCGATCTGCAGCCTGACGTCGAATTGGTCCGACCAGAACCAAGGTTTTGCATCGTAGATTTTCAGCTTGCCTATAATGGTTCGCGCGGCCGCCTCGGCCTGCTCGACGGCGTTGCCGACGCATTCCAAACGAATCCTTCCCCCTCTCCAGAGAAACGATACACAATCGCCCGCCGCCACGATCCGATGGTCTGATGTACGGCAATAGGCGTCTACGACGATGCCATCGCCCGTCTCCAGCCCACATGCCCGCGCCAGATCGACGTTCGGCTCGACGCCGATTCCGGCGACAACGAAATCGGCAGGTATTTCCGATCCATCCGTCAATAATGCGCGGTTCACCCTGTCTCCGCCCATCAGCGCTGCAAGGCCGGCCCCTTCGCGCACGTCCACTCCATGGGCGCGATGCAACGTCCGGAAGAATTCGGATGTTCCCGCGGCCGCAACTCGTTGGAGGATACGCGGTGCTGCCTCGACGACTGTGACCCGCAGACGGAGCTTCGCCGCCACGGCAGCAGCTTCGAGGCCAATATATCCACCCCCGGCAATCAGCACATGCCGACCGGGGCGGTATTCCGCGGCCATGGCATCGACGTCGGCGAGGGTCCGGACATAGTAAATACCACTCAGTTCTCCGCAGAGCGCAGGAGCTAGCCGTCGTGCCCGCGCGCCGGTAGCCAGGACCAGCCGATCGTAAGGCACTACACTGCCGTCTGACAGGCTGACCTCCCGGGACAACCTGTCGATGTGCTCCGCGCGGGTGGCAAGGCGCAGATTGATGGATTTCTGCTCATAAAAGGCTGGCGGCCTGAAATAGAGCCTGTCCCGTGTCATTGCTCCCAGGAGATAAGCCTTGGAAAGGGGAGGGCGCTGATAGGGTGGCTGTGCCTCGTCACCGATCAGCGTGATCGTACCAGAGTGCCCAAGTTCTCGCAGTTTCGCGGATACGGAAAACCCAGCCTGTCCAGCACCAATCACCACGATGGAAGCCGTCGTATCGCCTTCTTCCGAATTCATTGAGGCATCTTCGTCCTGATGGATGCGCGGTGGAGCAAGCCGCCTTGGGTGTCGTGCCCGCCGGCGTCATGGTTTTATTATATGATGCGCTGGCGGTTGCGGACGTTCACCGCAATCGATGATCGATCGACGAACGATATGGCCTAATCCATCGACGCCCAGTCGCGCACGGCGTCCGCGATGGAAGAAGGTCAGCCTGTACTGCCCCGCATGCTCGCCTTCTCCACGCTCACATAGGCTGGTTATCTCACCTCGGCGCATCAGTGGCTGCACGTCGAGAGGAGGGATATCGAGAAGTTCTCCCACAAGGGAGGCATCGATCGAAAAGCCATCTTTATTTCGTTCGAGGATCATTGGTATGCCTGTAGAGGAGCTGTTGCACGTTTCCCATTATCGGCGGCCGGTCAGCCGTCCCATGCCGCGATTTTCCATCCTGGTGATCAAGCCGCGATCCGTGGTTCCGCGACCGTGACGCTACGCGCTGCGTCTTCATATGGTCCTGATTCAACTACGGTTTGATCGAGCCATGCATTCATTTGCGCTACCCTTCACCATGTCAGCTTGGGTGTTAGCCGGTGCAAGAGGACGTCAAAGCGTCGAGCCGCCTCGGGATCGGCGTGTCGCAGCGCCACGCACGCCTGGCCTGCCAGGCGGCAGGCATTCTCGACTTCTCCGGCTGTGGCCAGCGCCGTGATGCTCGCTAGCAGGATTTCGGGTAGGCGCGCTGGTTCGGCCGAGGCGTCGGGCGCGACAACGCGACGGGATGCGGTTGCGCCGTTCACCATCCGCCTCCGTCACGTATGCCGAAATGAGCCTTGGCCTCCGGCGACATCATTTCTGGCGTCCAGCGCGGCTCGTAAGTCAGCTTGACCTCCACGAATTCCACGCCCTCTATCGTGCTTGCCGCTTCGCCGGCGCCCGTCTTCAGATAGTTCGTGGCCGGGCATCCTGGCGTGGTCGTGGTCATGATCACCGTAGTCATGCTGCCATCTCCGACAACCACATCGTAAACGAGACCCAGATCGACGATGTTGTAGCCGAGCTCCGGATCGATCACCTGCCGCAAGGCTTCGCGGATCTGACCCGCCGCAGCCGCATGACCGTCCGTCGTAGCGTTGGCAGGACAGTCAGGCAGGTCAGCCTGGCTGCGCAATATCGGCGCACCCGACATGAAATGCTCCATGATGACGCCCAGGATTGCCGACTTGAAATACTGCCACTCGCGATCCGATCGCGCGACGACGATGCTGTCCCTGCCGAGCGATACGCCGGTGACGCCCGGAATATCGAAGAGCCGTTCCGCGAGCGGCGACACCCCGGCCTGCTCCCTGTTCCCGAGATCGAGCGTGCCCTCGGCCAGCACATCGCAGCCGGGCAGAAATTTCAGCTTCGTCGGGTCCGGTGTCGGCTCCGTCTGAATGAACATTGTCCGCCTCCTGCGTCGGGTTCTTTCGCCACCCAAGAAGCCTGTCAGGCCGATGCCTTGCCGGCCGCACCGATCCGGACCAGGATCTTGTATGTCTTGCCGTCGGCTTCGAACGCGCCGCGCCAGGCATGGCCGCGTTTCGCAAGCTCCGGAAGGAGGAAGATCGGTTCGCGGCATAACAGAGCCGAGAGCACTTCGCCTTCCTTCAAGGCCTCCGTCGCAGCCAGGATGCGCACCATGGGTTCCGGCGGATCCAGATCGCGGTTGTCCATTTGCTGAACAGGAGCGGGCCAGTCCGACATGTCGGCTGAGGCGGTTTCGGCAATCGCGGTAGACGGCTCCGCCATGCCATCTTCTGGCTGAAAGATGACCTCCCAATCGCCATCCTCGAGTTCTCGGGCCTCGTGGCCGAAACCCTTGGCCCCGAGGACGCTGAAGAGGGGGATGGGCTTAAAGGTAGCTAGCAATCTCAAACCCTGTCCCGGCCCGAGCTTCGACACCGCTCCCATGATTGCCTCGAAAGGCTCGCCACCGGCGCGGAGAATCGGACGTACGTCCAGTTCGATGAGTGAAGATGCCATGTTATTCTCTCCTCTTCCGATCAGGGTTGGCATGACAGGAGAAGGCGTGGCGGTCGCACCCCTTGCGGAAGGCGCGCGGCTTCCTTCACGTCTGCCAGGCGGCGCGTGCGCACGAGCTGCGCAATGATGCCGACGGTCGCCACCACCAGAACGGCAGCGGCGAAGCGGAAGGCGAGCGGAAGGCCGGCAAGGAGCGCAGTGGTGCCGGCCCAGACCGCGATGAAATAAAGCAGGAACCATTTGCCCGCGCGATTTTCGACGACGAGATCCTGAACGCGCGGCGTCGGCCCCTTGCCCAGCACGGGCCCGTAGCATTCCAGCCAGGTCAGAAACGCCACGATCTTGTAGAGCTGCGCAAGGCCGAGCCCCGACAGCCAGCCGAACGCGGTCAGGAACACGACGGCCCCCGCATGGTCACCCAGGCGCCGGACGGCAAGCAGCAACAGGATGAGCACGACCGACGCCGCCAGCGAGACCAGAGCGTACGCGGCCATGCGGCTATTGAGTTCTATGTTGCGGCGCTTGCGCGCGCGGTAGAGGTGAAGGACGTCCGCGCCGTAAAGCGCGAGAGCAAGGACTCCTATGGCAAGGGCAGCCAGCAGGGCCAGCGAAGGATCCCCTCCGAACAGGACGGCAAGGATTCCGCCGGCGATCGCTATGCCGAGCGCAGCCGCTCCGAGAAGAAGCGCCCCTTTGGTGGTGGCCCCCTCCAGTTCCGGCGCCAGCATGAACATGGCCAGCAGGCGGTAGCTCACGCCCATCGCGGTGAAGGTGAGCCAGCCGCCGAGGCCCGCGACGACGTGGATGGGCAAGCCGGCCGTCGTCAAAGCTACCAAAGGCTCGTAGTCCACGGTTCCTCCGAGCACGAGGGCGAAGGTCGCTCCGAGCGCCACGGTGAATATGACGCCTGCAAGGCCGACGACGACGAATCGGGCCGGCAGCGGCATCGCCGGCGCGGCGACCATCGTTCGCGCGAGGCTCCACAATACGAGCGCGAAGCCGGCAATCAGAAGGGCAGCGGCGATCGCAAAAAACGGAACGGTAGGAGCAATGCTCCCGTCAAGCTGGAGAAATGCGAGGATCAGCGCGGCGAGCCCCGCGACGAGCGACACGAGGGCCGGCAAGGCAAGCGCATTGCTGTGGAGCGGCTGTGCCACGAGCACCGGGAGGAACTGGAGCAGCGCGCCACACATCAACAGGCTCAGCCAGCCGATGGCGACGACATGGACGAGGATCAGGGTCTCGGGCGCAGAAATCGCCGCGGCCGGAAATCCGTAGCCGACGGCCATCATGGCTTCCGCCGCCATGGGCGCGACCAGCGCGGCGGCGAAATAGGACATCGTCCATCGTGAGAGGGTAACGCCGATCATGCGAACCTCCTCGAGGTTGGCGCCGACCGTGAGGGCCGGCGCAACCCCCGGGGAATTGGCTTTAGGCAGCTTTTGCCAGCTTGCCGATCTCAACCCTCCACACGTCGGGCCCGCGCTCGAGATACGTCCAGGAGAACTGGCTCGGATACTCGGCCTCGAGCTGATAGTAGAGCGGCTTCGGGTCGTGGTCGTTGACCAGGACGAAGCGCCCTCCGGGCACGAGTCCGTTGACGAGTTCGAAGATCTTCGCGTGGCGCTGTGCGGGCACGAGGGTGCGCACGTCGACAGTATCGACGTCGGATTGCTTGGCGGCATCGGTCATGTTCAGGCTCCTTGGTCCTTAAGCTCAGTCAAGTTGGCGACGATAGTGGCTCATTCACCCCGCTGGATTGAACGGGCAATTGTCGGGCTGCGAAGGCGGCCGTTGCGCAAAACGTCATAGGCCACTGCCATCGTCGGGACTCTTCTCGGTAAAACATACACTGTCAATATATCTTTTCTGGCGAGATACTCATTTCTGCTTTTTATCATGCGACGATAGTCGCGATATCCGAGCTGTCGGGCGTCTGCTTCGCCGATGGCGCGAGCCTCGCCATCGGGTTGGCAGCTATGTATCGCCAATTGCGAACAGATCCGGGAGGTCAGGCACGGTGACGACATTCGAGGCCCCAGGGGCGACCGAGATGATCGGCGGAAGCACCCAGCCATTTGTCGCACGCCGGCTGTCCAGAAAGCCGTACCCGCCTCGATGCGGCCTCCGGTGAAACTGACGCCTCTCTCGTCGCGAGTCGCACCGATTGACAAGAATGGCTTCCACAGGAGTGCCGGTCGGGGCCCTCGCAGCTTCCAAGCGGGCGCATCTAAACGAGGGGGCAGTCCGAAAGCGTCTGTTGACATAAAGATACATTTCAAATATATCTTTTTGCGCTGTGACGCACCTGTGTCGTAGGGGTAGCGAGAAGGCAATACGATGTCGCTTCTTTCGAGCCAAATGTATCGCAAGCCGTCGGTTTTCCCGGATCGCGTGCTTGCCGATATTTGTGAGAGCGTCATCGAGCCCGGTAGAACAGCGGCCAAGGCATCCTCCGGAACGGACGTTGAAGGTGCACTTGGCGTGTCTGCCGGCTTTGATATCGGCATAGGAGAGTCCGGCCGCGAGGAACTCGTGGAGAGGCTCGTTGCGGCATTCCGGTGGCACCCTCACGTAAGCAACGTACTTACCCACCTTTGCGGGTCGCAATGGATGCGGGTAGAGCAAGCGCTTCGCGTGATCGTGAATCCGGCATTTGCGCGAGGGGATTTGTCGCCTCTGGCGCTTAATATCGTCGAACTGATGTGGGCCGAGCGCGGCGTCACCGGACGCATCCTCAAACCGTATCTTTGCGAGGTTCTCGCACGAAACCTGGCGCGGCCGGCCGCTTATAGGCTCCAGCTCCGGATCGCCGGCCTCTGCATGGCGCAAGAAGAGGACTTCGCCTGTTCCGGAGGATATCCGACAGGAGGCAACGATACGGCTAGGACAGCGGAGGGAATTGCGTGATGAGCCAATCCACCGCTGTTTCCGCCGAGCGGACGATCGATATGCGCGACATCGAACCGCGGATCCGTCATACGGTGATTTTTCAGCTTTTCGAGCATCTGGACGCTGCCAGTTACCTGCAGTTGATCGTGGATCACGATCCTCGTCCTTTGCGGATTCAGCTTGAGGCGAAGCACGGCGACCGCTGCCGTTGGACCTATCTTGAACAGGGCCCCGACGTCTGGCGCGTCCGCCTCCAGCGCGGTCACAGCGGAGCGCAGTCATGACCCGCATGCGCAGTTGGCAATTCGGTCCCCTGCGAATGAGATCTGCTACGCCTATGGCGACAGGTTGGAAGCCCGAACATGGCAGCGCGAGATACCAGGCGGAGGGTTGCTCCCATCGCGGCATGTTTCGGGAAGAACTGCTCGAATGGACAGGAGCAGCCGCGGGGGTAGGCGCCGGCGAGTGTCCAGGCTGGCGGATCGTGACGATCGAGCAAAAAGCGAAACGCTCAAGCGACAGGAGAATATGATGAACATTCCAGGAAGTGGCTTTTCCATATCGGAAAATGGGATCAGGAGGTCCATAGGGCCGGCCAACGAAGACGAATGGTCCTATCATGAATCGCTGATACGCGCGGAGTATGACCAATGCCATCCGGGCGAAACCTTCGACGACCTCAAGTACCGGGCGCGCTTTTCGAAGGAAGACCAAGGCCTGCTGAGCGAATGGATGGCACTTGCGGCACGGCGCGCAGCCGAACGGCGGATGGAGGAAGTTGTTAAGCTTCCACGCATCGCCGCGTAAGCGCGAATCTACTTAGCGCAAGCCATCACGTAGTTAGGATCCGGTACGCTTAGCCTTGAGCAGCATCGGCCCATAGACAACGACAAAGCCCAGGGAAGCTGCGCTCTAGGCGATGCCTGACAGGGTCAACAGGTGCATCGACAGACCGGCGAAAATCGGCGCCACTATCCG
>JBDZVC010000284.1:0-5751 GCA_040255475.1 Phyllobacteriaceae bacterium
GCTTTCCGTTCGCATCGGGGGTGACGATGCAACAGGAGAAGACCATGAGGAAGTCCACCAGACTGGCGCTCGGTTTCGCCGCCCTTGCGGGAGCCATCGCCACCACGGCCTATGCGGCCGAGGGCACCAAAGGCTCGGCGATGCAAGGCATGCACGGAAACATGCACAAGGCGGATGCCGATAAGAGCGGCGATATCACCTTCGACGAGTTCTCCGCGGCTATGAAAGGCCGCTTCGAAGCCGCCGACACCAACCATGACGGCAAGGTCACCGTCGAGGAACTCGCCGCGCAGCTCGAGAAGGAGCACTACGAGCGCATGGCAAAGCGCATGATCGCTCGCTTCGACACCAAGGGCGATGGCGTACTGACCCTGGACGAGGTCGAGGGCCGGCAGAAAAAGCTGTTCGCGCTCCTCGACAAGAACGACGACGGCAAGATCGAGAAGAGCGAGATGCGCGGCATGGGTGGCTGGCACCATCGCGGCGGCTGGCGCCATCGTGACGGGGGCCAAGGGGCGGCCACGGGCATGACGGGCCGAATGGCGGTGACGTCGAATAGATCTGACAGATCGGGCGGGAATGGCGGAGGCCCCGGAGCTTTGAGCTCCGGGGCCTTTTCATCGAAGATTATGGTCTGCTCTACGCAGCCCGCCGGATAGATGTTTTCCGCTCCGGGATGCGGATGGACACGATGGTTCCAACCCCGTCGGTGGAACGTATCTTCAATGCACCGCCGTGCAGTTCAGCCAGCGAGCGTGAGATCGCCAGGCCGAGCCCGGAGCCGGCATGGCTCTTGGAGAACTGGTTCTGCACCTGTTCGAAGGGTCGGCCGAGCTTCTTCAGCGCTTCGCGCGGGATGCCGCAGCCATTGTCCTCGATGGTGACGACCATGGCGCCATAGGCTTTGCGGGCGCGCACGAGAATTCGGCCGCCTTCGCCGGTGAACTTCACGGCGTTCGACAGGAGATTGAGGGTGATCTGCTTGATCGCGCGGCGATCGGCGAAGAGTGTCATGGAATCCGCGATACGGGTCTCCACCTTGATCGATTTCTGCGCCGCCTGAAGCGAGATCACCTTCACTGTCTCTGTGATGAGCGGGCAGAGATCGATCTCCTCACGTTCGATGGAGAACTGACCTGCCTCGATCTTCGACATGTCGAGAATGTCGTTGATGACGCCAAGCAGATAGCTGCCGGCACCGTGGATGTCCTTGACATATTCCTCGTAGCGGTCCGAACCGAGCGGCCCAAACAGGCCTTGCTGCATCAGTTCCGAGAAGCCGATGATGGCGTTGAGCGGTGTCCTCAACTCGTGCGACATGTTGGCGAGGAATTCGGATTTCGCGCGGTTTGCCGCCTCGGCACGTTCCGTTTCCTTGAGATAGCGGCGGTTTAGTTCGGCGAGCTCGCCTGCGCGCTCCTCCTCCGCCTTGCGGGCGACACTGAGGTCGTGGATCGTCGCCATCTGTCGCCGCTCGCTGTCGACCAGCTTTTCTTGGTGCTGTTTGAGGAGCGTGATGTCGCTGCCGACGGAGACCGTACCCCCGTCGCGCGTCGTCAGTTCGTTCACCTGCAGCCAGCGCCCGTCGGCCAGATGCCTTTCGAAAGTGATGGCGCCGCGCATACCGCTCGCCAGCCGCCGCTCGGCAAGAAGCGGCTTCATCCGCGCCAGGATATCGGATCGCGACGTGCCGGGGATTACGTCGCGGTCGGAGAGCCCGGCATCCTGCTGGAACTTCGTATTGCACATGACGAGCCGCCCGGCCGCATCCCATAGCACGAAGGATTCGGTGATGTTCTCGATCGCGGTGCGCAACCGCTGGTCGGCCACCTCGGTTTGCCGCGCCAGATGAAGTTGCTCGGTGACGTCGACCGCGATACCGATCAGGTGAAGTTCCGGCGCGTCGGGGTCGGTAACCTGGGCGCGGGCGCGCATCCATACCCATCGCCCGTCTGCGTGACGCATGCGGAAAACTTGGTCGATATGATCGGTCTCGCGTGAAACGATCCGGTTGGCGATCGAGAAGAGATCGCCGTCGTCCTCATGGATGATCTGGGCGACCTCGCCGAAGGAGAGCATAGCCTCGCATGGTTTGTAGCCAAGCATATCGTACATGGAGCGCGACCAGTACATGCGCCCGCGCGCCATGTCCCAGTCCCATAGTCCGCATCGACCGCGCACCAGCGCGAGGTCGATGCGCTCGTGCGCCTGCAGATAGATCGCGTCGGCCGATTCTGCCCGCTCCACCTGGCTGAAGTAGGTGTAGAGGATTATGAGGAGGATGGCGGTAGTCAACACGTAGAGCGTCACGTTCAGCGTCATCGTACGCCGCCACTCCGCGAAGACGGTCCTGACCGGCACCAGAACCGCCGCCGAACTCTTACCGCCGTCGAGCCGGTTCATTGCGGCATACCATTCCTTCCCGTCGATCTCGACCTTGAGGACGCCGGCCCGCTCCCCGAACAGGAAAAGCGGCTGTCCGCCATGGACAAGCGCCTGCAGCGATTTGCCGGACCATGATTCAGCGGATGCCGTGACGGCGGTGATGCGGAAGTCGGGATCGGTCACGGCGACGACGTAACCATCACCAAAAGCGCCAAATTCGGCTGTCTGCCGGACGAGATCCTGATCATGCCGATAGTCCTCCTTCTGGCGCTTGAGCGAGGCGGCGTCCGCAAGCTGGCTGGCGGCGAGCGCGAGCGTCGACTTCACAGCGCGCTCGACGCTGTCATGCGCATTCATGAGGGCGATGATGCGGGTCGCCGCGACGATAATGAGGAACAGGATGATCATCGCCGGGATGGCGCGACGCAGGAAGGGCTCTGCCGCCAGCAGGCGCCGATAAGCCGGAGCGGCGATTATTCGAGCATTTCCTGCTAGCCCCAGGCCGATTGTTCTTCGGCCTGTTCGCTTGGCAAAAAAGGCACCCCCGGGCGCGCCCCACGCGTCCGCCTTTGCCATTCCAGATGGCTCCTCTAATAAACTGCCTGAAAATGATTACGCGCTACGCCGCACTTCCGAATCATCCATAAAGAATCAAAGGTGATTCGCCTTGTCCAGCCCCTTTGGCCGTCAACGGCGGATAAATTTTTCACGCCGGATTGGCGCCACGGCTTTTCTACGCCAGGGTTCGCTCGACGATGTCCCTCAGATCGGCCGAAAGACCTGGCGTGGAAGCAATGTCGGCCAGCACGATCCGGGCCTGCTCCTGTCGTTCGGGTTCGAAGGAGCGCCATGACCTGAGCGCGGTGGCAAGCCTTGCCGCCACCTGCGGATTACGCTTTTCCACCTTCAGCACCGTTTCACCGAACAGCCGGTAGCCGGCGCCGTCGCGTCGGTTGAAGCCGGTCTGGTTGGCGGTGGCGAAAGTACCGACAAGCGCCCGTACCCGGTTGGGATTGGCTATCGAGAAACGCTTGTGCTCCATGAGCGCCCCGACACTCTCGACAGTGTCGTGGCCAGGGACCGTCGCCTGGATCATGAACCATTTGTCCATCACCAGCGGATCCGAGCCATAGCGCTTCTCGAAAGCGGCAAGCGCCGCTGCCGCCGCCTCCGAACCGGGATGGCGGTGCGCCAGAGCTGTAAGCGCCGCGGCGCGGTCGGTCATATTGGTGGCTGTCCTGTATTGGTCGACGGCTCGTGCCGGATCGCCTCCGACCGAGAGGTAGTCGAGCAGCACGTTGCGCAAGGCACGCTTGCCGGCGCTCGCCGCGTCGGGGCTGAATGGCGAGCTGTCCGAGAGCCTTCCGTAAAGCTCTGCGAACGCATCGCCATTCGCCGTAGCGATTGCCGTAACAAGCGCTTCGCGCGCCTCGAAGATGGCATCGGGATCGATGTTGCTACCGATCTCGCGGGCGATGTCCGCCTCGCCCGGCAGCGTCAACGCCAGCGCCCGATAGGCTGGTTCCAGCGTCTCGTCCTCGGCGATTGCACCGGCAAGAGCGATCGTGCCCGAGCTGAATTTCGGGGCTTTACCGCCGCGGCGTTGGCGCGAGGCGGCGATCAGCGCATCGGTGAACAGGGTATTCAGCGCCTGCCAGCGGGAGTAGAGATCGTCGTCATACCGGGCGAGGAAGATCCTGTCCTCGTTCCTCTGCTGGACCGACAGCGTGATCGGCGCAGAGAAACCGCGATTGAGCGAGACCACCGGCCGTTGCGGAAAGCCGCCGAAGCGCACCTGATGGCGGCGCTTGCGGATATGGATAACGCCGTTTTCGACGGTGGCGCCTTCGACAGAGGTGTAGGCCGCGTCATGGCCGTTGCGGCCGACCAGCCCGAAGGCCAGCGGAATGTGCATTAGGCGTTTGCGGCTTTCGTTCGGGGTCGGCGGTACCGACTGCTCGATATCGAGGACAAGTTCCGCGGAAGTCGGGTCGTGTGAGGTCTTCACCGTCAGGTTTGGCGTTCCCGCTTGATTGTACCAGAGCGAGAATTGCGACAGATCCTGCCCGGAAGCGTCCTCGAAGACTTTCAGGAAATCCTCGATCGTCGCCGCTTCGCCATCGTGCCGCTCGAAATAGAGGTCCATACCGCGCCGAAACGCCTCGTCGCCCAGGATGGTGCGGATCATACGCACGACCTCCGAGCCCTTCTCGTAGACGGTCGCCGTATAAAAATTGTTGATCTCGCGGTAACGACGCGGCCGGACGGGATGGGCGAGCGGCCCCTGGTCCTCCGGGAATTGGTGAGCGCGCAGCGTCCGGACTTCGGCGATGCGCTTCACAGCTCGGGAACGCTGGTCCGCGGAGAATTCATGGTCGCGGAAGACAGTCAGTCCTTCCTTCAGGCAAAGCTGGAACCAATCCCGGCAAGTGATTCTGTTGCCGGTCCAATTGTGGAAATATTCATGCGCGATCACCGCCTCGATATTGGCGTAGTCGGCATCGGTCGCGGTCTCCTCGTCGGCGAGTACATATTTGTCGTTGAAGACGTTGAGCCCCTTATTCTCCATCGCTCCCATGTTGAAATCGGAGACTGCGACGATGTTGAAGACATCGAGATCGTATTCGCGGCCGAATTTCTCCTCGTCCCAGCGCATGGAGCGCTTCAAGGCGTCCATTGCATATGACGCCCGCGATTCCTTGCCATGCTCGACATGGATGCCGAGTTCGACCCTGCGGCCCGATTGGGTGACGAAATGATCCTTGACGGAGCCGAGATCGCCGGCGACGAGCGCGAAGAGATAGGAGGGTTTGGGGAAGGGATCGTTCCATTCGGCGTAATGGCGTCCGCCACCGAGGTCGCCATGGGCGCCGGGATTACCGTTCGAAAGCAGGAGCGGTGTGTCTTTCTTCGGGGCAGCGATGCGCACGCTGTAGACCGACAGCACGTCCGGACGGTCGAGGAAATAGGTGATGCGGCGGAACCCTTCCGCTTCGCATTGCGTGCAATAGACGCCGTTCGAGCGGTAAAGCCCCATGAGCTGGGTATTGGTCTGGGGGGAAAGCCGCGTCCTGATCGTCAGCACGAAGCGCTTCGTGCGCGGCGGCTTGACGGTGAGGAGGTCGGGGGTCGCCTCGAAATCCTCGGGCTTCGCCGGCTTGCCGTCGATCGCGAGGCTAACGAATTCCAGCCCATCGCCGTCGAGCTCGAGCGGCGCCGTTTCGGGAACGCCGGCGCGGCGTTCGAACGTCAATTCCGCGGTCACTGAAGTCGCCTCGGGCGACAGGTCGAAATCCAGATGCGTCAGCGGAATGAGATAGTCGCTTGGGCGGTAATCCTCCAGGCGAAAGACCTGGCCTGTATCCG
>JBDZVC010000030.1:0-30523 GCA_040255475.1 Phyllobacteriaceae bacterium
GCATGCTCTCGCTCGGCTTCGGCTATGGCTTCGAGATCGCCATCGTCGCTTTCGCTTGCGTCTGGACCATGCTCATCATGACGCGCGCTGCGATCGCCGGCATCGAGCCGCGCCTGCTGGAGGTTTCGCGGGCGCTTCGCCTTTCCACGCACCAGCGCATTTTCAAGATCGTCATTCCGGCGGCGCTCCCGCGCATCATCGTAGCATTGCGGCTGGCGGCGGGCTTCGCGCTGGTCGTGGCGGTCACCGTCGAGATCGCCGCCAATCCGCAAGGTCTGGGCTACGGCATCCTGATCGCGCAGCAATCGCTCAGTCCTCAACTGATGCTCGCCTACCTCCTTTGGATCGGCCTCGTCGGCTATGGGCTGAACGTGCTTCTTTCGCTGGCGCAGCAGAGACTGCTCGGCCGCGCGGCGATGGTGGAGGTTCGCCAATGAACGGCCGCCGCGTCCTCTGGCTCACAGGCAGCTTCCTCGTCGCGGCGGGCTTCGTCTGGCTCTGGCAATGGATCGCCGATCACAGGCTGATCTCGCCGGTCTTCCTGCCTGGGCCCGATCGCGCCTGGGCGGCGCTGGTCAAGGGCATGGCCGACGGCGACCTGACCGAGAAACTCTTCGCCACCATCAGGCGCATGATCTATGGCTGGCTGCTTGCTTCCCTTGTCGGCATCGCACTCGGCGCGGCAATCGGCACGTCGAAGGTGCTGCGCGAATATCTGGCGCCGATGTTCGAATTCCTGCGGCCGCTTCCGGCCTCTGCCATCATTCCCGTCGCGATCGCCCTCCTCGGCCTCTCCGACCCCATGGCGCTTGCCGTCATCGCCTTCGGGTCGCTCTGGCCGGTGCTGCTCGCCACCATCCACGGTTTTTCCGCGGTCGAGCCAAGGCTTTATGAAGTGGGACGGGCGCTCCGCCTGTCGCGCCCTGCCGTCATCTTCAAGATCGCCCTTCCTTCGGCCAGCCCCGACATCCTCGCCGGCATGCGGCTCGGGCTGACGGTGGCGCTCATCCTGTCCGTCGTCTGCGAGATGCTCGCTGGCCGCGACGGGCTCGGCAACTGGATCCTGCTTTCCGCGCGCGCCTTCCGTGCGCCGGATCTCTATGCCGGCGTCATTCTGCTCGGCGTATTAGGCTATGTCAGTTCGGTGGCGATCGCCGCCGTCGAACACAGGCTGCTCATCTGGCGCGACCGCGCGCGGTAGCTGACGCACGATATGCCATTGGTCCCGGTCGCGCTCGCAAGGGCGGCCGATCCCCTCATGATCCGCGGACGCTCGCACGGGCCATGCGGTACTCGTTGACGACGAGATCGGTCAGTTCCTGCACCGACGTCTCCGACGTCGGCTTGTCGAAGACGATGCGGCCGCCTTCGACGAGGTTGATGCGGGTGCAGACATCGAAGACCTGCGCATAATTGTGGGCGATGATGATGATGGCCATGTCGCCTCCGTCGCGCAGCCGCTGGATGACGTCGAGGATCATCGCCGATTCCTTGGCGCCCATCGCTGCGGTCGGCTCGTCAAGCAGCAGGAGGTCGGCCTTCTGATAGACTGAGCGTGCGACCGCGATCGCCTGGCGCTGGCCGCCCGAGAGTTTCGAAACCTCGGCGTCCACCGAAGGGATGTTGACGCCCATCCGGTCGAGGTGCTCGATCGCAGCCGCGCGCATCGCCTTGTCGTTGAGGATGCCGAGCGGCCCGCCGCGCACCGCCTCACGCTGCAGGAACATGTTGCGGTAGACATTGAGCTCGTTGATCAGCGCCAGGTCCTGATAAACCGCCTCGACACCGAGGCTGCGCGCGTGGGCGACGGAGCGCAGCGTCACCGGCCGGCCGTTGAGATGCAACTGCCCGCTGGTCGGCTGGTGATAGCCGGTGAAGATCTTCATCAGCGTGGACTTGCCGGCGCCATTGTCGCCCAGCAGCCCCAGCACCTCGCCACGGTCGAGGTGCAGGTTGATGTCGCGCAGCGCCGTCACCTTGCCGAACGACTTGGAGATGTGCTCGGCCCTGAGCACCTCTTTCCCATTTTGTCTGGCCATCACAAACCGCCCCGTTCCCTGAGCAGCATCAGCCGGATATTGACGGCCATCGTCACCAGGATCGCGGCGCCGAGGATCATGTCGAACGTATAGGCGCTGACCCCGAGAAGCGTGAAGCCGTCCTTGAGGATGCCGAGCACGAGCGCGCCGATGAGCGCGCCGATGATCGTGCCGACGCCGCCGGTGAGCAACGTTCCGCCGATGACGGCACCGGCAATTGCAGCAAACATGATTTCCGTGCCGCCGGCGAGCGGGTCGATCGAGCCGATGCGGAAGGCGTCGAGGACGCCGGCAAAGCCGCCGAGCACGGCACACAGGATGAAATTGCCGATCTTGATCACCCTGACCTTGATGCCAACCTCGGCCGCGCCGATCGGGTTGCCGCCGGTGGCAATCGTATGCAGGCCCCAGCGCGTCTTGCTGAGAACGAATTGCAGCAGGATGGCCAGGACCACCGCCCAGGCCATCTGCGCCCACGGGCTGCCGCCGAAGACCGCCGTGAAGACCGGTCCGGCCTGCGGCTGGACGGGAAAACCGCCGGAGATGCTGAGCGTGAAGCCGTTGATCAGAAAGAGCGTGCCGAGCGTCGTGACGAAGGACGGAACGCGCAGAAGCGTTGTGATCAACCCGTTGATCAGGCCGACGGCCGCCGCCGCAAGCAGCCCGACAATGACAGCGGCCCACATCGGCAGGCCAGCCGACGCGGCGAAGAACATGACGAACGGCGTCAGCGCGTAGACCATGCCGACGGAAAGGTCCAGTTCGCCGCAGACCAGGATGAAGACCTCGCCGGCGGCGATGATCGCCGTCGTCGCCGTGTAGGAGACGAGATTGCCCAGATTGGCGCCGGACAGGAATGCCGTGCTCGAAACCTGGAAGTAGATCACCAGCAGGATGCCGGCGATGAGGATGCTCGCCTCCCGCTGGCGCAGCAGGAAAAATCCGGCACTCCGCCAGGAGCTTCGAGGCCGGTTTCCCCCAAGGTGGGATTGGCCGGGCGTTTGCCCGGCCTCCGTCTGTTCATTCATGATTGCGTACTCAGCCGCTGATCGGTCCGGACCGCTCGATCAGCTTCTGCTCCTTGGAGTTGCCCTCGAAGCGGCTCTGCGTCTTCAGATAGGGTTCGACGCCCCCCTTGGTGATGAACTTCAGACCCGTATTGATCTCGGACGGGCCTGTCAGGCCGCCGGAGAGCTTGAACAGGAACATCTCCAGCACCGTGTAGAAGCCCTGCAGATAGGGCTGCTGGTCGATGGTGAAATCGAGATGGCCGTTGTTGATGCCGTCCAGCGTGTTTGGCAGCAGGTCGAAGCCGCCGGCGCGCACGCCTTTCTCGTGCAGCCCGTATTTTTCCATGGTTTTGGAAACGGCCATGGTACTACCGGCATCGACTGCGAACATGCCTTTGACGTCCTTGTGGCCGACATAATAGGCGTCGACGCGCGAGACTTCCTCGTTGACTGTCGGCCCGGTGGCGATCTGCTTCAGGTTGATCTTCTTGCCGGACGCCTTGATGGCATCGGAGGCGCCGTCGAGACGCGGCTGGATGTTGAGCTGGCCCGGCGTCGCGATGAAGCCGACGACGTCGCCCTCGTCGACCAGGCTCACGATGCGCTCACCGAGCGCCTTGCCGGCGCCGTAGAGATCCTGCCCGACATAGGCGAGACGGTGATTACCCTTGGCATCGGCATTGTAGGAGAAGACCGGAATGCCGGCCTGGAGTGCCTTGTCCGTGGGATCGTTGAAGGCATGTTCATCGACGAGGCAGACGGCAATGCCATCGGCCTTGGCGGCGATGGCCGTATTCATCGCGTTGACCATCTCGGAGGCGATCGACTTCTGCGATCCCGTCCACTGGTAGGAGCAGCCGAGCAGCGCGCAGGCGTCCTCGATGCCGTATTGCGTCGGCACGAAGAACGGGTTCGTCGTCACATGGTTGACGAAGGTGAACTTCCAGTTCGGGTGTTTCGGGAAATTTCCCTGGCCGCCCTCTTCCGCCGCCAATGCCGGCGCCGCGCCGAATGCGGCCATGGTGCCGAGCGTGCCGGCACCGAGCGCGCCATACATTAGCGCGCGACGGGTCGCCATGATCGAGCGGCCCTTGCCGCTTTCGTCGTCGTGATTGCTGCTCATCGCTTCCTCCTCTTACATCAGGTGTAAGGTATGTTTGCTCATTCATGTCGTTTCCGGCGCTGGCGCGTAACTTACGCGTTCACTGGCGCCCGATGTTGAAACCGTAGATTATAAATATGATAATTTCAATTCCGACATAGACGTCTAACGTTGCGATTTCGAGTGGATCGCATAGAACGCAGGAGACAGGCCGCGTGATGCCCGTCAGCGACGCAGGCTCGCTTTGCCGGCAATTAGCCGCTATTATATGATTTATTATGGTTCCTTGCGAAATGAACGAATAGGCAGGATGGCGCCAACCCGCGCAAAACGACCGAAGATGATGGTAGCCGAAGCGCTTGCGGGTCGCATTCTCAGTGGCCGGTACAGGCCTGGCGAATTGATTCCCCCGGAAGGAGAGCTCCTGAGCGAATTCGGCGTCAGCCGCACCTGCATGCGCGAGGCGTTGCAGATGCTGAGCGCCAAGGGCTTCATGCAATCCAAGCCGCGCATCGGGACGACCGTCACCGAGTCCATCTACTGGAGCCATCTCGACGCCGACGTGCTGCGCTGGCGCCAGCAGGCCGTAGGCCGCCAGGTTCTGCTGCGGGAGCTTTTCGTCATGCGCCGCCTGATCGAGCCCAAGGCGGCCGCCCTGGCGGCGCGGAACATTGATTCGAGATCGCTCGACGCTTTGCGGCAGGCGGTGTTCGATATGGCGCGGAACAATGGCGGCCGCACCGAGCAGACCACCGAGGCGGACGTCGCATTCCATCGCATCCTCCTCGCCGCAAGCGGCAACACGCTGATGTCGGGCTTCGGCGCCGTGGTCGAGGAAGCGCTGCGGGCGTCGATCTGGATCACTTCGGATCCGGCCAACAGCGCGCCTCTCGCGCTCGATATGCATATCGCGGTTTTCGAGGCCGTCAGCGCCGGCGACAGCGCCGCCGCCCAGCAGCACATGACGGCCTTGCTGGACGCCACTGCAGAAGTGCTCAGGCGATCCGGCTTCGACTGCGGCGAGCAGGAGAAAACGGAGGGTGTTGAACAGACCGGCCCACGCGGTCGGAACAGGATGGTATCGACGCGCTGATACCCGCCGCGGATGCTGCCTGCGGCAACAATCACGGGCAGCCCATCGGCGCAACGAGATCGTCTACCGCCCCGACCTATCAGTGGGGATCGAGATATGCGCGCTTATGAGGTCGGAAAAAGCGCGCTCTCTCGATAGGCAATTGCGCATTGATCCGTTGTGAACGCTAACCCGCCGATCCAATCCGATAGATTTCCCGGCGGCGGTCATCGCGATATGTAGCGATGCCGCGCCAGCGCATAAGCGCATCGCTTTCGTAAATGATATCAGCAGCAGCGAACCCGTCTCCGGTGCCTGCGGAGGCGAGCACCTTGCCCGAAGGGGCGACCACGCAGGAATGGCCGAGGGAATCGAATCCGGACTCCGCACCGATGCAGTTGGCCATGGCCAGCCACACCCCGTTCTCAAGCGCGCGGGTCCGCGCCAGCGACTCCACCGTGCTTCCCGTCCAGCCCCAGGTATCGCGCTGGAAGTCGTCGGAGATCCAGTTGGTGCTGTTGACAACGATGTCGGCGCCCAGGTCCACCAGGCAGCCAATAAACTCAGGGAAGATGAAATCGTAGCAGATACTCAGGCCGATTTTGCCGATGGGAGTGTCGACCACGACCGGCGTGTCGCCGGCCGTGTACCATTGGCGTTCAGCGGAAAAAAGATGGACTTTGCGATAGATCGCAAGCCGCGTGCCCTCCGGTCCGAAGAGAAGCTGGGCGTCGTAGTATGTACCAGCGTCCGAAATCGCCATGCCCACGACCAGATACAGCGCGCAATCCCTGGCCAGCGCACTCAATGCCGTCGCCGTCGGGCCGTTGTCGGGTTCCGCGAGGCGATCAAGCCGGTCGGCGATGAAGTAACCGGTCGTGGCGGTTTCGGGCACCACGACCAGTTTCGCACCGTCTGCTGCGGCGCCCCGGACCAATGTCGAGATGCGCTCGATGTTGCCCGCTATATCGTCTGGAACTGGATGGAATTGAACTACCGCAACGCGAACGGGTTCAGTACGCTTCGGAGCGGTCATCGGATTTCCTTCTGGATCTGCGTTACACCCCGCCCTGCGGCGGCTGTGAGAATGGCTGCCTCGCTTGCATCATCGATCGGCATCTCCGCGACGAAACGGCAGTCGCTCATCACGACAATCCGGTGTGCCAGCCCCAGCAGTTCGTCAATCTCCGAGGAAATCACGATCATGGCCGTTCCCTGCGCGGCAAGCTCCTGCAAAAGAGCATGGATCTCCAGCTTGGCACCGACGTCGATGCCGCGGGTCGGCTCGTCGCAGATGAGGAGCTTTGGGGCAGTCATCAGGGCGCGGCCCAGGACCACCTTCTGCTGGTTGCCGCCCGAGAGCTTGCCGATATGCATGTTGAGGTCGGCTACCGCCAGTCGGAGCCGCTCGAGGATCGTTCTCGATCGCTGCCGCTCGGCACGCCGGCTGCGCAGTCCGAAACGTCCGAGCCTGGGCAGCACCGCCGCGGTGGCATTGCCGATGATGTCTATGCCGGCGAAGATGCCATCGCGCTTGCGGTCCTCGGTCAGATAGACGATGCCCGCCCGCATCGCGGCCCGCGGCGAACGCGTGCCAAGCGTCTGGCCGGCGCGCGTGACATGCGCCATGGCCGTGTTCGAACCACATCCCGCGACGGCGCGTGCGAAGGTCGTGCGACCTGCACCCACGAGGCCGGCAAGACCGAGGATCTCGCCCTCCCGCACCGAGAGGCGCTCGGTGCCGCCGGCGGTGGTATAGGCGATCTCGTAAGCCGCCCCCGCGTGTGTAAGGCTACGTGGCGAGCCCGTCGCGCCCCGGTTCTCGCCGACCATCATGCTGACAAGCTCGTTCATCGAAAGGCCGTCGATCGGGCGGGTTCCCACCATGCCGCCGTCTCGCATCACGGTAACGCGGTCGGCGATCGACAGCACCTCCTGCAGGCGGTGCGAGACATAAAGGACCAGCATTCCCTCGCTGCGCAGCCGCCGCATGATGTCGAACAGGTTCTCCTGCTCGCTGAGCGACAAAACGGCTGTCGGCTCGTCAAGGATCAGGATACGGCCCTTGAATGACAAAGCCCGCACGATTTCGACCAGTTGCTGCTCGGCGACGCTCAAAGACGAGACCTCGGTACGCGGGTCGAGCGCAATATGGAAACGCGAAAGCAGTTCCACTGCGTCGGCATTGAGACGCGGCTCATCAACAAGCCCGAACGGCCCCCTCGGCTCGCGGCCGAGGAAGATATTGCGTGCGACGCTTATTTGCGGAACGAGACTGAATTCCTGGTAGACCGTGGCAATGCCATGTGCCTGTGCCGCATGCGGGCTGGCAAAGCGCACCGCGCGACCCTCGATCAGGATATCGCCCCCGGTCGGCGCTGTTGCGCCGGAGATGAGGTTCATCAGGGTGGATTTGCCGGCGCCGTTGGCGCCGACGATAGCATGGATTTCACCTGCCTCGGCCGTGAAGTCGACGCCCTTGAGTGCTGCCACGCCGGGATAGTGTTTCTGAAGATTCCGGACTTCAAGCAACGGCATGGCAGCGGGTCGTCTTTATTGCGGCAGGAATTCGGGCGGCAACTGGCTCGCCCACCAATCGTCCGGTCGGTCGGCCGCCACGAGTGACCCGATCTCGGCAGGGGCGACGTACACCGACGGCACCGCGACGCCCCGGGTGACAGGCTTGCCGGCAAGGATATCCATGCCGACCTGCACCGCCACCTGGCCGGCGCGCGTCGGAAAGGTCACTACACCGCCCTGCTTGTGCGTCGCCGCCCATTTGAGCCAGCCATTATATTCGTCACCAGGCGAGAAGACTGTCTCACCCAGCCGCCCGGCCTCATCGAACGCTTCCGCCATGCCAATCGACATCTGGCCGGATGGCGAGAACACCCCGTCGATCTTGGGGAAGCGCTGCAGCAGGTTCTCCGTAATCTGCTTGGCCTTGGCGCGGTTCCAGTCGCCATACTCGGCGCTGAGGAGTTCCACGCCTGGATATTCCTTGGCCACGGTGTTGAATGCGTCGAGCTGGTCAACGGCTGCGGTGGTACCGGCAATGGGCAGCATGGCGACGATCTTGCCCTTGCCGCCGATGTCCTGCATCAGGTGACGCGCTACCATCTCGCCAAGCTTCCATTGGCTGATATAGGCATTCGACGTGACCCCGGGGGCGTCGGTAAAGCCGCCGCCGGCCTGCACGGTAGGCACGCCGGCATCGACGGCCCGCTTGAGCACATTGGCGACCGAAGCGTCGTCCACCGGCCAGTAGATGAGCAGATCGATCTTCTGGCGCAGGAGATCTTCGATATCCGATACCTGCTTGGCCGGATTGAAGCCCGCATCGGTGACGATAACTTCGCTGACATCGTGCTTGCTCGCTTCCCAGCGTACATGCTGGAGAGCGAAAACAACCCACGAGTTGGAGAGATAGCCGGCCGACACACCGATCTTGATCTTGCCGCTCTTCTTAAAGGCGGAGGTATCCACTGTTTCGGCGGCCTTGGCCGTCTGAGCCGTGTCGGTGGCTTGGTCGGCGAAAGCCGACCGGATAGCCAATGTCGTGGCGGTGGTCCCCATCAGGGCGAGTAGTGTTCTACGCGTAAGGATCATGGTCACTTCCCTTCGTTGTTTCCGGGCTAGTCGGCGAGGTCGCTGATTTGCCCGTAAAGTGCAGAGGCGAGGATGATGATGAAGCCCATGACCAGAAGCTGCATCTGGTATGGGAGGCCCGCGATGTTGACGAGGTTGAAAGCGATGGCCAGGACAAGTACCCCGGCCACGGTACCGGCGATACCGCCACGGCCACCCTCGAACGTCGTCCCGCCGAGAACAACCGCAGCAAGCACCTGGAATTCGAGGCCCTGGCCGGCGACGGTGCTCGACACGCCCGAGCGCGCAAGAAGCGCGATGCCGGCAAGCGCGCCGAACAGGCCCGAGATCGCGTAGGCGGCAATCGTTACGCGGCGCACCGCCAGACCGGAGAGGACCGCCGTCGCACGATTGGTGCCCACCAGGAAGAGCTGCCGCCCGAAGATCGTTGCCTTCTCGATGAACAGGCCGATCGCTACGAGCAGCAGGAAAGCGATGGCTAGATTGGGCAGGAGTCCGCCGACGCGAAAATTGAAGAATTCGCGAAAGCCCGGCGATACGATACCCTTGGCCGTGCCGCCTGTGAGCATTTGGGTGAGCCCGACCACGGCAACGCCCATCCCCAGCGTCAGGATGAAAGGCGACGCCCTGCTGAAGGCGACGATGATGCCGTTGATGAGCCCGATGCAGAGCCCGACGGCACAGGCGAGCAAAATGGCCGGCGCGAGATTGGCCACATCGCCGGCCATGACCGTGGCGGTGAGCACGGAAGTAAGCGAGATCACGGCGCCTACGGAAAGATCGATCCCTCCGAGTATCATCACGAAGGTCACCCCGACCGCGGCAATGCCGACAGGGGTGATCTGGCGCAGGATGTTCAGTATATAGTTGGGCTCGGCGAATGCGGGGGAGACGGCTAGCCCCGCCACGTAGATGACCGCGAGCACGAAGAAGATCGCGTACCGGCCGAAATGACTGAGTTGGAGCCGAGTGGCCCGTGTGGCGGCGACACTCATCAGGTTGCCCGCCGCGGCTGATTGAGCAGGATGGCGCCGATGACCACCAGGCCCTTGACGAACATTTGCACGAAGGCCGACACGTTCATGAGATTGAGGGTATTGGAGAGCACAGCCAGCATCAGCACGCCCGCAAGCGATCGCCAGATGCTGCCGCGGCCGCCCGAGAGCAGAGTACCGCCGAGCACGACCGCCACGATGGCGTCGAGCTCAAGGCCGTTTCCTGCAAGCGGATAGCCGGTGCCGAGACGACCGGCGAGCAGCAGACCGGCAAGTGCCGCCGTTACGCCCGAGATCACGAAAACCGCAAACCGTATCCGCTCGATATTGATGCCGGCCCGGCGCGCACTCTCTGGATTTCCGCCCGCCGCCATCAGGTGGTAGCCGAAGCGGGTATGCGCCAGCAGCAGATGGCCACCGATCGCGAGAACGAGGAGCAGGAGCGCAGACCAGGGCACGCCAGCTATGTCCCCATTGGCAAGCATGGCCAGCGGGGCTGACGTCCGGCCCACGCTCTTGTCAGTGAAGGAAAAAATCGCACCCTGAAGTACCGACAGCATACCGAAAGTCAGGATAAGCGGATGCAGGCGCAACGTGTTGAGCAACGCTCCATTGAGCATGCCGATCGCCGCGCCAACCGCGACCATCAGCGCCACGACAGGCAGCGTAAGAGCCGCATCGCCATTGAGCAGTGCCGAACTCAGTACCACCACGAGCCCTGTGATGGCACCGATGGAGAGATCGAGCATGCCTGCAGAAATGACGAAGGTTTGCCCGATAGCGAGAATGCCGAGCACGCCAGCTTGGCGCACGACATTGGCAAGGTTAGCGGGATCACGGAAGGCCGGCAGCGCCAAAGCTGCGATGATCAGGGTAGCGGCTGGCAATATCAGGATACCATCCCGGTCGAACGCGAAGCGCCCTGGCACGGTTTTCACAGCCACGTGGCGATATCCTGTCCCTTGGCAACCCACCCGAATTTCATGGCGAAGTTCTTGAGGGTCGCCGCATGCAGATCCGGTGCGAAGGACGAGACACCGTCCTCCACCAGCGTGGTGCGATAGCCGTGGTGAAAGGCCTCGCGCGCGGTCTCCTCGACGCAGATCTGCGTGACGGTACCGGCGACTACAAGCGACTTCACCTTCAGAGTGCGCAGGTGCCCGTCGAGGCTGGTGCCGAGGAAGGAGCCGTAGCCGTATTTCTCGATCCGGATATCGCTAGGTTCGGGGCGCAGTTCGTCAATGATCTCGGTGCAATCGAGCTCGGCCCCCGCATCGTCATAGCGGCGCCGGAAGCCCTTCCAGCCGCACCTGGTGTCCGGCCTGCATTGAGGGGACCACAGCCAAAGCAGGTTTTCAGTCTCGTGCGCGAGGAACTGGGTGTAGATGACCGGCAGTTCGCGACTGCGGAATTCCGTGATCAGCTTTTGTACTACGCCGATGGTCTTCCGTGCGTCAGGCACTTCCAGGGGAGCGCCTTCGCGCACGAAATCATTCTGCAGATCGACGATGAGCAACGCTGGTTGTTCGACGCGCTGCGCGGGCTCGACATCCGCGGCAGATCGGACCTCACGGCCTGACATTGGAACTCCCCTCCCGAGCCTGCGCCTTTCGCGCCAGCTTGTTAGACGATTTACAATAGGTTATCACTGGAGTCAAGATAACCCAACCGGTTGGTTGATGCGAAAACGAACGACTGAAGACGACCGAACGGCAACGGAGGGAACGCGAGGGGCTTTGCTGAAAGCCGCTCGCGCCGCTTTTGCCGAAGGCGGGCTCGAGGGCGCCCGGGTGGATGACATCGCCCGGCGCGCGGGCATCAACAAACAGCTAGTCTATCACTATTTCGGTAGCAAGGACGCGCTCTACACGGCAGTGCTCGAGGAGGTCTATCACGAAATCCGCGAGCAGGAGGCAGCGCTCGCGCTTGGCTCTCTCCCAGCCGAGGAGGCGATGCGCAAGCTGATCGAGCTCTCCTTCGACTATCTCGAAAAATCCCCGGATTTCGTGCGTATCCTGGCCGACGAGAATACTCATGGCGGACGGCACCTGCAGAACTCCGGCACCGTTGCGCAAACCAACCGGCCGATCATTGAGTTGATGGCCGAGACGATCGAACGAGGCGTCGAAGAGGGCGTCTTCAGGCGTGGCCTCAACCCGCTGCACATCTATCTGTCGATTGCCGGCATGAGCTTTTTCTACTTCGCCAACATCCACACGCTGAGCCATGCCTTCAATCGGCCGCTCGACACGCGCGCGAGCATTGACGAACGCCGTGCGCACATCGTCGACTTCGCGCTCAACGCCATCCGTCGCCACGCCCCCGCTTGACAAGCGGTCGCTGCGCAAACATAAATCAACTATCTGGTTGATAATTTTCAAACGAAAGCGGCCGAGAGGAACGGGCTAATGAGTAGCGGCTTTGTCGATGTCGAGGCCTTGGAGGAGCGACTGTCGCGACCCGACGACGAAGTGGTCACCGATCTTGCCGGTCTCGACGGCGATATCATGGTTCTGGGGGCGACGGGGAAAATCGGCCAGACCCTCACCCGCATGGCCAAGCGGGCGGCTCCCGACAAGGAAGTCATTGCCGTTGCGCGCTTTTCTGATCCCGGGCTGATCGCTCGCTTCGAAGATCAGGGGATCCGGCCGATCCGGTGCGACCTGCTGGATAGCCATTCCGTCAGGGCGCTGCCGGCAGTCAGAAACGTCATTCTCATGACCGGCTACAAGTTCGGGGCAACCGATAACCCGTCTCGTACCTGGGCGATCAACACGCTGCTTCCGGCACAAGTGGCCGCGACGCTTGAGAACCGCCGGCTCGTCGCATTTTCAACCGGCTGCGTCTATCCCTTCGTTCCCGTAACCTCGAACGGAGCAACCGAGGACTATCCGCTGACCCCGCCCGGCGAGTATGCCAACAGCTGTGTCGGCCGCGAACGCGCCATAGAATGGGAAGCCGGTCGCAACAATACGGCGTCGCTGATGTTCCGGCTCAACTACGCGATCGATTGCCGCTACGGCGTATTGTTCGATATCGCCAGCCGAGTGATCGGGGGACGCCCGGTCGATCTCTCCACGGGATATGTCAACGTGATCTGGCAAGGCGACTCCAACGCCATGGCCCTGCGTGCCCTGCGCCATGTCGGCACGCCCTCGGTACCGTTGAACATCACCGGGCCTGAGACGTTATCGGTACGCTGGCTGGCCGAGCGCTTCGGCGAACGGCTTGGGCGTGTGCCCAGTTTCGTGGGAGAAGAGGCGCCGACCGCCTGGCTCAACAATGCCGGCAAGTCTTTCGGGCTCTTCGGCTATCCCAAGGTCGCCTTGGCGCAGATGCTGGACTGGGTGGCCGACTGGGTGGCGCGCGATATGCCGAGCCTTGGCAAGCCGACCGGTTTCGAGGTTCGTGACGGTGCATACTGAGTCCGACCCCCTCGCAATATCGCCGATGAGCGAGGCCGATATTCCTGAAGGCATGCTCCTGGTAGCCGAAGCCGGCTGGAACCAGACCGACGCCGACTGGCGCTTCATGCTTGCTAACGGCCGCGGCTTCGGCCTCCGCGATGCCGGCGGTCGCCTTGTCGCGAGTTGCGTGCTGATCCCATACTCGCAGCGCATTGGCTGGATAGGGATGGTCCTCGTCAATGGCGCCTTTCGGCGACGAGGGTATGCGACACGTCTCCTCGACAATGCTATCGACGCCTGCCGTGCAGGCGGCCTGACCCCGATGCTGGATGCGACCCCCGCCGGGCGCGAGGTCTATCTGCACCTGGGATTCCGCGATGGTGAACCGATAGAACGCTGGGTTGGCACGGGACAGGGCCTGACGGCCGCCCCCGGCTGCACGACAGATATTGACATGGCGACACGGTTGGATGCCGTGGCGCTTGGCGTCGAGCGGCGGGCGTTGCTCGATGATTTCGCACGTCGCCCGGGTGCCCCGCTGAGACAAGCCGAGAATGGAGTGCTGCTCGGGCGTCGCGGACGGGTCGCCACGCAGCTCGGCCCTCTTGTGGCTGATGACGAGCCTACCGCGCTCGCCCTTTGCGCCGACGCTCTCGATTCTCACTCCGGTCCTATGCTGATCGACGTGCCCGTGCAGCAGCATGCGCTTGGCTCCCTGCTTCGATCGCGAGGATTCGCCGTTGAGCGCAGGTTCACGCGCATGGCTTTGGGGACTGTCGTCGAACTGGGTGCCACGATGCGGGCCATCGCCGGGCCCGAACTGGGATAAAGCGCATGCACTGTTCCGAAATTCCAGCCGATGTCCTCGCCATCTTCCGAGATGGGACCGTCATCCCCGCGCACCCGCTTGCCCTCGATTCCAACCGCAAGCTCGACGCGCGGCGACAGCGTGCCCTGACACGCTACTACATAGATGCCGGCTCTGGCGGCCTTGCGGTGGGCGTCCATACCACACAGTTCGCGATCCGTGATGTCGGTCTCTATCGTCCTGTGCTTGCGGCGGCGGCCGAGACTGCGGCGGGATGGACGGGACGACCGCTAATGATGATCGCGGGCGTCGCCGGCCGCACCTCCCAGGCAGTCCAGGAAGCCTCCACGGCTCGCAGTCTGGGCTATCATGCCGCGCTTCTCAGTCTGGCGGCATTGCAGGGGGCGAACGAGGACGAACTGATCGACCACGCCCGTGCCGTCGCATCCGAGATGCCGACCATCGGTTTTTACCTTCAGCCTGCTGTTGGCGGTATCCGCCTGTCGGGTTCCTTCTGGCAGCGTTTCGCTGCCATCGACAACGTCATCGGCATCAAGGTTGCCCCGTTCAATCGCTACGCGACGCTCGACGTGATGCACGGGGTTGCTGCGTCCGGGGCCGGAGAGCGTATCTCCCTCTATACCGGCAACGACGACCATATCGTGCTCGATCTGGTTCTGCCTTTCCGCACCATGCAGGGAGATCTGCGCTTTCAGGGCGGTCTCCTCGGCCATTGGTCGGTATGGACGCAGAAGGCGGTCGAACTCCTCGCGCGCTGCAAGGCCGCACGGAGCGAGAATGCCATTCCTGTCGAGTTGTTGCGTCTCGACAGTGCGGTGACCGACTGCAATGCCGCATTCTTCGATGTCGCAAACAATTTCCACGGCGTCATCGCGGGATGTCATGAAGTCTTGCGACGGCAGGGTCTGCTGGAAGGCCGTTGGTGTCTTGATCCACATGAAGACCTGAGCCCCGGTCAGAGCGCCGCGATCGACCGGGTATACCGGCTCTATCCGGAGCTCAACGACGACTCCTTCGTCGCAGCCAACTGCGCACGCTGGCTGGATGCGGACTAGCTGTCGCGGCAGACCGCGTCATCAGGTTATGTCGCGAACTCGGACGGATCCAGTCCCGATCTGCCTCGGCGTCCTGACCGCGCTTATCGCCAACTTGCCGGAGCTCTGACGCTGATCATTGCCGCCAAACGGCTGCAAGCCTGCAAGGAACTGCTAGCAAATGGCGGTTCCCGGTCAGAGTTGTCACGACAGAAGGATGCCAGGCGAAGCCCATGTTCATTTGCGGCAATTCTCCGGATGATGGATAATTTGTCCAGGATCGAGGGGACCCAAGCGGCTATGCGCTGGAGCATTCGACATTTGAGTTACATGGTCGCTGCCGCCGAGCACGGCAGCATCGTCAACGCCGCCGCCAGTCTGGGCGTATCTCAGGCCGCCATCGGTGCCGCCATCAACAATCTGGAAGAGGTCTTTCGCGTTCGCATCTTCATCCGCCAGCCTGGGCGCGGGTTGATGCTGACGCCGTCCGGCGGGGAATTGATGTCGCGGGCGAAGGCATTACTCGCGGAAGCCGAAACCCTCGAGGCCTACGCGGCACAGCTCAGTCAGCAATTGGCGGGGCCGATCAATGTCGCCTGCTTCTTCCCTGCGGCAGCGTTCGTGATGCCGCGGCTGATCTCCGACATGTCGATAAAATATCCTGCCATCTCCATCTCCCTATTCGAAGGCGATATCTACGAGGTGTTCCAGAAACTGAGTGACGGTTCCGCCGATATCGCCCTCACTTACGATCTGCTGGCCAATGACCGCATTGTTTTCGAGCCGCTGCTGGCCGTGCCGCTTTATGTTCTCCTGCCGGCGGGGAGCCCGCTCGCGCAGGGCGAAGATGTGAGCCTCTTCGATCTCGCCCGCCAGCCCTACATCATGCTCGACCTTCCGGGCTCGAGCGAATGGTTCATGTCCGTCTTTCGCCAATATGGGCTCGAGCCGCGGGTGCGCTTCCGTACCCGGTCCACTGATATGGTGCGCAGTCTGGTCGCCCAGGGGCAAGGCTATTCCCTGCTGGGCTTTCGCGCGCGTGCGGAACGCTCGCATGACGGAGCCGAGCTGCGTTTCCTTCCCATCCGGGAGGAGCTTCCCACAGCCAATTTCGGGCTCGCCTATTCCGACCAGCTACGCAAGACGCGTGCCGTCGAGACATTCGCGGCAATGGCGCGGGATTTGCTTGAGCAGTTGAAGCGGCAGGCCGAATACATCGTTCCCAGGAAGCATGACAACCGGCCTCCCGACGCCGAGTGACCGGCCGCGTAGATACTCCGGTTCTGCTGATGAAGCCCCTCAGCTTTTCCAACTTTTGCCGGCCGCCGGTTGCTAGCCATTGCCGATATCGTCGATCAACAGCGATCGTCGCCCATAACGCAATGGCCTCGGATCAGGATTCGGCATCGCGATGCAGGATATCGCAACTTACTCATCGCGCCCCATCCTCGTCTGGGGCGGCGGAGCCATTGGCGGAACGGTCGCCGGTTTCCTCGCCCGACACGGCAGGCATGTGGACCTGGTCGATGTCGATCATGCCCATATCGATGCCATCAACCGCAAGGGCCTCTGGATCACCGGACGCCGCGGAGACTTTGTCGCCAGCCTCGCGGCGAAGCTGCCGTCCGAGATCGAGGGAACCTATAGCCTGGTGTTCCTGTGCGTGAAGGCCGACCAGACGGAGCGCGCCATTGCCGGGATCGTGCCGGCGCTCGCCGGGGACGGTGCGATCGTTTCGATGCAGAACGGACTTTGCGAGCATGCAATCGCGCAGGTAGCGGGCGCGCACCGCACGATCGGCGCCACCATCAATTTCGGTGCCTACCGAACCGAGCCCGGTGAAGTGGTGGTGGGTAATCCCGGGAAGGTGGTGCTTGGCGAACTCGACGGCGCCATGACGGCCCGCCTCGACGGGATCATCGGGCTGCTGCGGCATTTCGAGCCGAAGGCAAGAGCCACTACCAACATCTGGGGCTTCCTGTGGGGCAAGCTCGCCTACAGCGTGCTGATCAAGGCATCGGCGCTCGACGATGCGCCGATGGTCGAGTTCTTCAGCAATTCCGCCCGACATCGGCTGCACCTTTCCCTCATCCGCGAAGTGCTGGCCGTCGCGCGCGCCGAAGGCATCACGGTCGAGGCATTCGACGGGTTCGATCCCCGGGCCTTCGAAACCGGTGACGACGCCGACGCCATTTCCTGCCTGAACCGGATGGCTGGATTCTTTAGCGCCTCCACGAAGCCTCAAAGCACGATCTGGCAAGACCTTGTCGTTCTCAGGCGCAGAACTGATGCTCCAGCCCAGTTCGCCCCATGCATCGAGGCAGCGGCGACGCATGGCCTGGCGGTGCCGGTCACGCGGAAGCTTGTCGAACTGATCCGCGCGGTGGAAGACGGCCGCGCCACGACAGGCGGGGGACTTCACGATGTCCTGGAGTCGACGATTAGCCTGAAGGGGTGATGACATGCGACTTTCGGAACGACGCATCCTGGTGACGGGAGCCGGCTCCGGCATAGGCGCCGGGGTGGCCCAGCTGTTCCACCGGGAGGGCGCACGGCTTGCGCTGCTCGATGTGCGCGAGGATGTCCTGAAAGACACAGCCGATCATCTCGACGGTGCGCTCGCGCTGCGTTGCGATGTCTCCGACGCCGCCGAGGTATCAGCCGCCGTTTCGCAGGCGGTTCTAAGCCTCGGCGGGCTGGACGGCGTCGTCAACGTTGCCGGGATCGACCTCATCCGCGATTTCGCCTCGATGACACCGGCCGAATGGCGGAAGGTACAAGCGGTCAATGTCGACGGACCGATGCATGTCTGCAAGGCCGCCTTGCCCGCATTGATTGCCCATGGTGGCGGCACGATCGTCAACGTCGCTTCCGGGGCGGCATTGCGGCCGCTCGCCAACCGTACCGCCTATTGCGCCTCGAAGGCCGCGCTTGTGATGTTCACGAAAGCGCTCGCCCTGGAGCTTGCGCCGGTCGGTATCCGCGCCAATGCCCTTTGTCCCGGCGTCATCGACACGCCGATGGTGCGGGTGAGTTACGAGAACGCGGCCGACCCGGAGGCGGCCCTGCGCGAAATCCTCAGCCGTCCGGCCCTGGTTCGCCTGGGGACGGTGGAGGAAGTCGCCAATGCCGCGCTGTACCTCACCGGGGACGAGTCGAGCTACACTACGGGATCGGCACTCGTCGTCGATGGCGGGCGGGCTTTTCATTGAACGAAGGCCGGTTTGCAGGCATTTCGGACGTTGTGAGGTTGTGCATCCATTCACCAGTTTTTCCGATGAAGTTCCTCAACGCATCCGTTTTTAAAGAACCGGGCGATTGCCACCGCTCGCCAAACGAATAGCGTTTCGGCTCGAATATGGGACAGCCGGTTCAGTGGAGGATCAGAATGCGAAGCTTAGTGGGAAGATTTGAAACGACCAGGCGTACGCTACTATGGGCCGGCACCGTCGCGCTGGCGGCGGCGCTGACACCTGCGGATGTCGCATTCGCGGAAGACACACCCAGGCGCGGGGGCACGCTGGTGGTGGGACACGATTCGCTCCGGCATCTCAATTCCGCAATCCAGACCGGCAACTCCACGGGCGTTCCGGCCGCACAGATTTTTGCCGGCCTCGTGCGTATCGACGACAAGTTCGTCGCCCAACCCTATCTCGCCGATCGCTGGGAGATCGCTCCCGACGGCCTTACCGCCACATTCCATATTCTCGGTGGCGCCACCTTCCATGACGGCAAGCCGATCACGTCCGAAGACGTGGCCTTTTCGATCGAGACGGTGAAGGCCAACTCGCCGCTCGGCCCGACCATGTATCGCTTCGTCACCGCTATCGAGACACCGGATCCGCAGACAGTCGTCATCCGGATGTCGAACCCTATCCCCTATCTGCTTCAGGCCCTGGCGCCCGCGCTTACGCCGATCATCCCCAAGCACGTCTTCGGCGGCGACGGTGACATCAAGACAAATCCGGCCAACGCCGCGCCGGTCGGCTCCGGACCATTCAAATTCGTCGAATGGCAGCGTGGCCAGCACATCGTGCTGGAGCGCTACGACAAGTTCTTCCGCCCGAACCTTCCCTATCTCGACCGCATCGTCTTCCTCACCTTCGACGACGCCACCAAGCGCCGTCTGGCGATCACCAACGGCACGACGCAGTATACCGCCTTCTCGGGCATCAAGTTCGCCGACATCGCCAAGCTGAAGGAAGACCCCAAGCTAACCGTCACTTCACAGGGCTACGAGGCCCTGGGGCCGACGAACTTCTTGGAATTCAACCTGCGCAAGCCGATCCTCGACAATGTCAAGGTAAGGCAGGCGATCGCCCATGCGATCGACCGCGACTTCATCACGCAGAAGCTGCATCACGGAGCATCGGTACCGTTGTTCGGACCGTTCCACCACGGCAACCCGTTCTACTCTCCTGACAGTATCGTCAAGTACGACTACAATCTCGACAAGGCGAACGCGATGCTCGACGAGGCAGGGCTGAAGCCGGACGCCAACGGCATCCGCGCCAAATTCACCCTCGACGTTCCGACCTTCCACCCCGACAGCATGCGCACGGTTGCTGAGTATCTGCGCCCGCAATTGCGCAAGATCGGACTCGATATCGAGGTGCGCATCAGCCCGGACTATGCGACCTGGGCAGGCCGTGTTGCCGAATGGGACTACGACCTGACGATGAGCGGTACATGGAACAATCCCGACCCGGTCATCGGAGTCAATCGCAGCTATCTGTGCGACTCGCCGCGCAAGGGCGTGCTGTTCTCCAACACCGGCGGTTACTGCAACAAGGAAGTCGATGAACTTCTGTCGAAGGCAGCGGTCGCCACCAACGATTCCGAGCGAAAGGACATCTACGCCAAGGTGCAGCATATCCTCACCACCGACCTGCCGCTGATCTGGACCAACGAGGAGCCCTACACCACGATCTACAATGGCGCCGTGAAGAACCCCCCGCTTGGGGTTTGGGGCGCCATGGGCCCGATGGACGAGGTGTGGCTGGCCCAGTAGGGCCGGCCGGACCGCACGGATCACATCCTCCCTGGAGATATCGCCGGCGCCCGTCGAGGCGGGTGCCGGAACGGGCTGGATCGCCCAAAAAGGAAGTTCACTTCATGCATGGCATCGATATCAGAATGCAGCGGACGATCGTTGAGACGATTCATCACGAAGGCGGCCCGGTCGCGGCGGTACCACTGCGCCGCGCGGCCATCCTCACCGTCATCCGTAACCCGTTCGCCGGCCGCTACGTGGCCGAGATCGCCGGTTTCATGGACGAGTTGAAGCCGCTCGGCCGGGCGATGGCCGAGGAGTTGGTCGCCGCCCTGGGTGGCGATCCGCGCGTCGTCCAGGGCTACGGCAAGGGCGCCATCGTCGGCGCCGACGGAGAGATCGAGCACGCCGCCCTCTGGCATGCCCCCGGCGGCTACGCCATGCGCGACGTTCTCGGCGAGGCCCAGGCGATCGTACCGTCGGCCAAGAAGGTCGGCGTCATGGGTGCGGCGCTCGACATTCCGGTCACCCACATCAACGCCTCTTACGTGCGCAGCCATTTCGACGCGATGGAAATCAACCAGCCCGGCGCGCCGCGCGCCGGCGAAATGCTGCTTGCGCTTGTCATGACGACGGGGCCGCGCGTTCACGCGCGTGTCGGCGGTCTTCGCGCCGACGAGATCAAGGGCGAGGACGGGCTGCGCTGATCGGCCCGCGAGATTCCGCCGGAAAGCGAAGGGCGGCAGCCGTCCCGATATCGAGAGGATTTGATGGCCGACGAAAGCATTGCATATCTTACCGCGACGGAAATGGCCGCGAGGATCCGCGACCGGTCGCTCTCGCCGGTCGAGGTGATGCAGAGTCATCTGGACCGTATCGAGCGCCTCAACCCGGCGATCAACGCCATTGTTGCGATGAGCGACACGGCGATGGAAGAAGCAAAGCGCGCCGAGCGTGCCGTTGCCGCCGGAAACGATCTCGGGCCGCTGCATGGCGTGCCAGTCACCATCAAGGATTGCCTCGACGTCGCGGGCCTGCCGGCAACGCGCGGCTCCAAGGTGTTCGCCGACAATTTCCCCGCGGCAGACGCCACGGCGGTACGTCGTCTTAAGGAAACCGGCGCCATCGTGCTCGGCAAGACAAATGCGGCCGAGTTCGGCCTGTGGTGGGAGACCGACAACCTCGTCTACGGGCGCACCGTCAATCCGTGGAACCCCGATTGCATCGCGGGCGGTTCGAGCGGTGGCGATGCAGCAGCTGTGGCCGCCGGCCTGACGCCGATCGGCCTTGGCAGCGACCTTGCGGGATCGATCCGCGTGCCGTCGCATTTCTGCGGCACCGTCGGCCTCAAGGCGACGCATGGCGCCATCTCCACCTTCGGCCACTGGCCGCTTCATGCCCCACGCTATTGGCATGTGGGACCGATCGCCCGCAGCGTCGAGGACATAGCACTGGCCTTCGACGTACTGGCGGGCAGCGACCCTAAAGACCCCTATTCCGTCGGCCTGCCGGCGGATGGGGCCGATGCCGTTCCCGCCGCTTCGTCGCTACGCGTCGGCTGGATTCGTGATGGCGGCTCGAGCCCGGTGCGCAGGGATATCGGCGAGGCCGTCGCCGCGGCGGCAAAGGCCTTCGCCGATCTCGGATGCGAAGTCGAGGAAATATCGATCCCGGCACTTTCCGGGCAGAACTGGAACGAGCTTTCGCGAATTCTCATGGGCATCGAGGGCTCGGTGATCGTCGGCCGTTCGGTCGCCGGCCGCGAGGACCAGCTCCACCCTTTTATCCGCAATCGACTGGCAGTCCGCGACGTGCCGCTCGTCGACTATATCGATGCGCTGGAGGTTTCCGAGGAGTTACGCCGGCAGATGGTGGACTTCTTCCTGCGCTTCGACCTCCTGATCGCCCCGGTATGCTCCGCCGTCGCCTTCGAGCACGGACGAAGCGAGGTCGAGATCAACGACGCCCTCGTTGATGCGCGCCACATCCTGCGCGCCGCCGTGCCGTGGGACATCACAGGCCATCCGGGACTTGCCGTTCCGTTTGCCATGACCAGCGACGGCATGCCGATCGGCGTCCAGCTCATCGGCAGAAAATTCGATGAGCGGCTGATCTGCAAGGCAGGGCTCGCACTGCAGGCGGCGAGCCCCGTTTCGGGCAGACATCCGCCCTGCGCGTGGGCGGAGAACGGACAGGCTCGGGGATCATGACCATGCGCATCGGAGTGGAAGTCGGCGGCACCTTCACCGACCTCGTGCAGTATGACGGTGCCGAGGTGACTATCTCCAAGGTTCCGAGCGTGCCGAGCAGCCCCGATGAAGGCGTCTTCGCGGCCCTCGTGGCGGCTGGCTCCGATCTTGCCGCCCTCGACGAGCTGACCCACGGATCAACCGTGGCTGTCAACGCCATCCTGGAGCGCAAGGGTGCGCGCCTCGGCTTCATCACCACCAAGGGTTTCCGCGACATACTGCTATTACAGCGCCACGACCGGCTGCGCATGTTCGATCTTTTCTACCGCAAGCCCGAGCCGGTGGTTTCCCGCCTTGATGCAATCGAAGTCGACGAGCGCATATTCGCCGACGGGGCCGTCGAACGCGCGCTTGACCCGGTGGCTACACGCGAGGCGCTGATGGCGTTCCTGGCCGCGAGAAAGCTCGACGCGGTCGCCATCTGCCTGCTCAACGCCTATGCCAATCCGGTGCACGAGCGTGCCGTGCGCGATTTGTTGCACGCCATCGATCCCGAACTCTTCGTCACCTGCTCGTCGGAAGTGGGCCGCGAGTTCCGTGAATATGAACGCGCCTCCACAACAACGCTTGCAGCCTATGTCCAACCCACGGTGAACCGCTATCTCGGCAGGTTGGAGAACCGCCTCGAGGAGGCCGATTTCCGCGGCCGCCTCAGCATCATGCAATCGAACGGCGGGTGCCTGCCCGTGGAAGGCATTCGTCAGAATGCGCTCGTAACGCTGTTTTCCGGCCCTTCCGCCGGGGTCGTCGGCGCGATCCGGCAGGTCGCATCGGATGAAACCCGCAACCTGATCACGCTCGATGTCGGAGGCACCAGCGCGGACGTATGCCTGGTCACCGATGCGCAACCGGAAATGATCAACGAGACGTCGATTGACGGCCTGCCCGTCCATGTCCCGGTGATCGACATCGTCTCGGTCGGCGCCGGCGGGGGCAGCATCCTGTGGGCCGATGAAGGCGGCATGCTGCGGGTCGGACCAGACAGCGCCGGTGCGGCGCCGGGGCCCATCTGCTACGGACGCGGCGGCGAGCGGCCGACATTGACGGATGCCCAGCTCGTGCGCGGGGCGCTGCCGGGCGATGCGCTGCTCGCCGGCAGCATGAAGCTCGCCTACGAGCCTGCGCAACGCAGGCTCGCGGAGCTTGCCGCCCGCTTCGATATGACCGCCGAGGCGCTCAGCGACAGCGCCGTGCGCATCGCCAACGCCAACATGATCGCCGCTATCAAGGCGATCTCCACCGAGCGCGGCAAGGACCCGCGCGACTATGCGCTTGTTGCGTTCGGCGGCGCCGGTCCCCTTCACGCGACCGAACTTGCCGATGAACTCGGCATCACCACTGTCGTCATCCCGCCATTTCCGGGCGTGCTATCCGCCTATGGCCTGCTGGTATCCGACCATCACGTCAGCGATTCGCGTACCCGCCTCACGCCTGTCGATGCCGCCGCAGCCGATATCGTCCGCACGATCCATGCCGAACTCGCCGCACAGGCGAGCGGCCGTCTGAGAGCCCTCGGCATCGAGGGCGATATCGAGACGAGCTTCGCGCTCGACATGCGCTTCTCGGGGCAGGCGTTCGAGATACGCGTGCCGCTCGAGGCGGGTGACCTGGCGAGGCTGACGGCCCAATCGATCCGCCTGCGCTTCCACGAAAAACATCATCAGCTCTACCAGCATGGGCTCGAGGACAAGGGGAAGCCGGTGGAGATCGTCGCCTTCCGAATGGAAACATGGCGCCGACAGCGCGAATTCCCACATCTCAAGCTGCCGCGCAGCGGCTCCACGCCGAATTCCCGGCAGGGACGCGTATTCCAGGACGGGCGCTGGAACGACTGCCCGATCCTTCCGCGCGAAAGCATCACCCGCGAGACGTCGCTTCAAGGCATCTGCATCATAGAAGACAGAACTTCGACGGCCCTGATCGGCGCAGACTGGACCGTCGATGTCGATCAGAGGGACAACATCGTTCTGAGGAAGGTGAGATGAGCGCCCCCGATCCGGTCAGCATCGCAGTCATCAGCCAATCGCTCCTGGCGGCGGCACGCGAGATGGGAACGAAGCTCTGCCGTTCCGCCTATTCCAGCATCGTGCGGGAAGTGAAGGACGCTTCCGCGGGTATCCTCGATGCCCAAGGTCGCGCCGTCGCCCAATGCGACCACCTGACGCCCATGCTCGTCGGGTCGCTGTCCCTTACACTGAAAGCCTGCATGGACCGCTATCCGGTGGAAACGATCCGCGAAGGCGACTTCTACATCAACAACCATCCCTATGCGGGCGGTCACCATTCGAACGATATCTTCATCTTCATGCCGATCTTCTTCGACGGCAGGCTGCTCGGCTTCAGCGCCTCGGTGGCTCACCACGTCGATATCGGCGGCGGGGCGGTCGGCATCAATCATTCGGCGACCGACTATTACCAGGAAGGCCTGGTGTTGCCGCCCTCGCGGTACAATCTCGAGCGCGACTGGAACGACGGCCCCTTCGAACAATTGATCCGCGCCAACGTCCGGGTGCCGGAGCAGACGCTCGGCGATCTCAACGCACAGTTCGCCGCCAACCGGGTCGGCATCCTTCGCGTACAGGAACTCTGCGCGAAATATGGAGCGGACCTCGTCGCCGCCGCGATGGACGAGTTCATCGGCTATGCCGAACGGCGGATGCGCACGGCCATCGAGGCGATCCCCGACGGGGTGTACCGGGGCGAAGACCAGGTGGACGACGACGGGCGCAGCGATACGCCTCTCGGCGTCAAGGTGACGCTCACCGTTTCGGGTTCGTCGATCGAGGTCGATTACGCCGGCACCTGCGATCAGGTGGTCTCCAACCTCAATTCACCCTGGTGCTCGACCGTATCGGCGACGCTCGCCTGCCTGAAGACGGTGCTGACCAGTGCCGATATTCCCTTCAACGAAGGAGTGATGAATCCCATCACCATCAGGGCGCCGCTTGGCTCGCTTCTCAATCCCCGCTCGCCTGCTCCGGTCCGCGCGCGCATGGAAGCGGTCTACCGGGCCTACGATTCGATCCTGAAGGCGCTGGCGCCCATCGTTCCGGACCGCGTCGGCGCCTGCGGTTTCGATACCTCCTTTTCCTTCGCGCTCGCGTATCAGAAGAACGGCCGCTATCAGGTCCACCAGGAGGTCTATTACGGCGGCTACGGGGCGTCGATGCATGGCGATGGTTGCGATTCCGTCGCCTCGCCGCTGTCGAACTGCACCAACGTGCCGGTCGAGGCACTCGACATGATGTACGATTTCTTCCACGTCACGGACTACGCGTTGCGTGCCGATTCCTGCGGCGACGGCAAGTATCGGGGCGGCCTCGGCTTTCGCAGGGTATACGCGATCCGGGAGAATGGCGTGCGTCTGTCCATCTATGCGGATCGCTTCCGTTTTCCTTCGACGGGCATGGCCGGAGGCGGCGATGGCGCAACCGCTTCCTGCCGCATTCGCCGTGGCGATGAGGTCATCGAAGTGCGCTCCAAGGACGCCCTCGTACTACAGGCCGGCGACATAGTGACGGTCGAAACAGGCGGTGGTGGCGGCTATGGTGATCCGAGGGAGCGCAGCCCGGCGGCAAGGGAACTGGATAGGACGCTCGGTTATGTCCGCTGACGGGATGCCGGTTCGGCATCGCAGAATGGCGAGCATTCATGGGAAGGTGAATGTGTTGTCGGCACCTCGAAGCGTGAGTGCCTTCCAAACCGCCGGCCGGTCGAAAAGCATGCCGGTTTAACGGAGCGGATGATCGATGCAGGCGATCAGTATGGTGGGGGGACGGCTGGCTTCGGCGATCGCGCTGGTGGCCTGCGTCATTGTCCTGAACTTCCTGATGATCCACGTCGCGCCGGGCGACCCCGCATCGGTGATCGCCGGCGAGATGGGCGGGGCGAGCGCCGAGGTGCTGGCGCAGATCCGCCATTCCTACGGGCTCGACCAACCTGTCTATGTCCAGCTTGCCCGCTATCTCGTGAAGGTGGCCGGCGGCGATCTCGGCTATTCCTACTATTACAACGTGCCGGTCGCCGATCTCATTCTCGAGCGGCTCGGGCCGACATTGCTGCTTCTGGCGTCAGGGCTCACCTTCGCCACCGTCGTCGGCACCTGGCTCGGCGTCCTCTCGGCGCTCAGGCCGAATGGTTTCACCAGCCACATCATCACCACCATATCGCTGGTCGGCTATTCCGCGCCCGTGTTCTGGACCGGGATGATGCTCGTCATCCTGTTCGGCGCCGTTTTTCCGATCTTCCCGATCGCCAACATGCGCGACATCACCGTCATGGGCGGTCCGCTGACGCGCACTCTGGACGTGCTGCACCACCTTGTGCTTCCCGCGTTCACGCTGGGTGTCATCTATATGGCGCAATATTCCAGGCTGTGCCGGGCAAGCATGCTGGAAGTGCTCAAGTCCGACTACGTGCGAACGGCACGCGCCAAGGGCCTGCGGGAGCGCATCGTCATTGGCAAGCACGCGTTGCGCAACGCCGTACTGCCGGTCATCACGATGGCCGGCCTCCAGCTCGGCCAGACGCTTTCAGGCTCGGTCCTGGTGGAAGCGGTCTTCAACTGGCCGGGCCTCGGCACGCTTGCCTACGAATCGGTCCTGCGCAGGGACTACCCGACGCTGCTCGGGATACTGAGCAGCTCGGCGGTGATGGTGATCGTCGTCAACATACTGACCGACGTCGCCTACCGCATCGTCGACCCGCGCATACGCTAGGAACGGGAGGAGCGTCATGGCCATTGAAAACCTGCCCATCGTCAAGCCTTCCTCGCCGCTGGCGGAAGCCTGGTCCGCGTTCCTGCGCAACAAGGCAAGCGTTGCCGGCCTAGCCATGATGGTGCTCGTCGCATGCCTAGCAATTCTCGGCCCCGTCCTCTATTCCGTCGATCCGTTCGAGATCGTAGGCGCGCCGATGACGCCGCCCTGGACCGATGCGGCCGTACCGCTCGGAAGCGACTATCTCGGGCGCGACCTGCTGGCCGGTATCGTGCATGGCGCGGGGGTTACCCTCTTCGTCGGCGGCGCCGCTGCCCTGATGACGGTTAGCATCGGCATCTTCATCGGCGCCGTGGCAGGCTTCTGGGGCGGCCGGGCCGATCGCTGGCTGATGCGGCTGACGGAATTCTTCCAGGTATTGCCGCCGCTCTTGTTCGCCATGACCCTTGTCACATTGTTTTCCCCCTCCATCCCCATCATCGCCATCTCCATCGGGCTGGTCAGCTGGCCTGCCACCGCCCGGCTGACGCGCGCGGAGTTCCTCAAGATAAAGCCGCAGGGATATGTCACCGCAGCTCGCTCCAATGGCGGCCGGGATGGCTACATCATGTGGCGGGTGGTGCTGCCCAATGCCGCCCCGCCGCTCATCGTCTCGGCGGCGCTGGTCGTTGGCATGGCCATCCTGTTCGAGGCGGGCCTGAGCTTCCTTGGGCTCGGCGATCCCAACGTCATGAGTTGGGGCCTCATCATCGGCTCCAACCGCGAGTACCTTATCGACGGGTGGTGGACCGTGACATTTCCGGGCCTCGCCATTTTCCTCACCGTCCTCAGCCTCAGCCTGATCGGTGACGGTCTCAACGACGCGTTTAGTCCGGGCCTGAGGGAGCGCTGAGTGGAGCCCGCCATTCTCAAGGTCCGCGACCTCACCGTCGATTTCCGCGGTACCGGAAAGATTCTTGATCGCGTGAGCTTCGACCTGGATCGCGGGCAGACCATCGGCGTCGTCGGCGAATCCGGTTGCGGCAAGAGCATGATGGCGCTCTCCATCATGCGCCTCATGCCCTCGCTTGCTTTGCGGATCACCGGGGGGCGGGTCGAACTCGACGGCGAGGATCTGCTCGAGGCGAGCGACCAGCGCATGCGCGAGGTGCGCGGCAGCAAGGCGGCGATGATCTTCCAGGATCCGATGACCTCGCTCAACCCGCTCTACACGATCGGCGACCAGATCGCCGAGAGCATCCGCAAGAACGGCCAGGTCGATCGCCGTGAGGCAATGGCGAAGACGGTCGGGATGTTGAAGGCCGTCGGCATCCCCGACCCCGAGCGGCACCTTGGCGAGTATCCGCACCAGCTTTCTGGCGGCAAGCGTCAGCGGGTGATGATCGCGATGGCGCTGGCCGGCAATCCCGATGTGCTCATCGCCGACGAGCCGACGACGGCGCTCGACGTCACCGTGCAGGCGCAGATCTTCGGGCTGCTGCGCGCTATGCAGGAGAAGTCGGGCACCTCCATCATTCTCATCACCCACGACATGGGTGCCGTTGCCGAGATGGCCGACCGTGTCGTCGTCATGTATGCGGGGCGGATTGTCGAGGAGGGCTCGGTGGAGGACATTCTGGATACACCCCGCCATCCCTATACGCTCGGCCTGATCGCTTGTATCCCGCATCTTTCGGACGAGCCGTTCGACGCGTGGCCGCTGCTGCCGGTCATCCCCGGAGCGGTACCCGGCCTGGCCGAGCGACAGGCGGGATGCACCTTCGCGCCGCGCTGTCCCCTGGCCGATCGGCACTGCCGGGAAAACGTTCCGCCGCTCGTTGAATCGGCCGGCCGACGCATTGCCTGCTGGCATGGCGACGGAGACAGTGCCCGATGACCACGGACCCGACGAAATCCGTCCCTGCCATTCGCACCGACGGCCTCGTAGTCGAGTTTCCGCTGAGGCGCCGGTTGCCGTTCCGAAAACCGGCGGTCGTGCATGCGGTCGACGGCGTCTCCTTCTCCGTCCGCCGCGGCACCACTTTCGGTATCGTCGGGGAGAGCGGCTCCGGCAAGACGACGACCGCGCTCGCCATCATGCGGTTGCAGGCGGCGAGTGCCGGCAGGATTTTCCTGGACGGACAGGACATCACCCATCACCATGGCGAGAAGCTTCGCGAGGTGCGAAAGCGCATCCAGATCATTTTCCAGGATCCCTATTCCTCTCTCAATCCCAGGCGCCGCGTAGGCGCGGCCGTTCGCGAGCCGCTCGATCTGTTGGAAGTGGGCGACGCGGCCGCCAGGGAGCGGACCGTCTCGGAACTGTTCGAGCGCGTCGGCCTGAGGCCCGAGCAGATGATGCTGTTCCCGCACCAGTTCTCGGGGGGACAACGCCAGCGCGTCGGCATCGCCAGGGCGCTGGCGACCCGACCCGAGATCGTGGTCTGCGACGAACCCGTATCGGCGCTCGATGTCGCCGTGCAGGCGCAGATACTCAACCTGATGCGCGAGTTGAAGCAGGAACTCGGCCTGACCTATCTGTTCATCTCGCACAATCTCGGCGTGGTGCAACGCGTCTGCGACGAGATCGCGGTCATGTATCTCGGCCGCATCGTTGAGCAGGCCGACGCACGCACCCTGTTTTCACGGCCGCGGCACCCCTACACACGCGCACTGCTGTCGGCGGTGCCACGCGCCAGGGAATCGGCCGGCAAGCCAACCGTGCGCCTGATGCTGGCAGGCGATCCGCCAAGCCCGGTAAACCTGCCGAGCGGCTGTCGCTTCGCCGCCCGCTGCCCAATCGCCGAGCCACGCTGCCACAAGGAAGAGCCGCCGCTCCTGGAACAGGCCGGCCACAAGATCGCCTGCCATCTGGCTGGCTGATACCGGCACCTGGAGCCAGGTCCAATCACGCCTGCACGGACCGGATCGAAGCGCGGACGATGATACAGGGCCTACGGCCTGAACCTGCGAGACCTGAAAGAGATGATGGCCGCGCAAGGCATCCATTCGGCCTTGGAATAGCCTTCCATCTCCCTCAATGGGAACTGCGAAAAGCATCCCTCCGAAGCGGATCAGGCAGTTAGGCGTAGCCGGGTTAGAGTCGGCCCGGGGCTGGCGGAGAGGGCAGTATTCCTCCGTTACAGCCAATTGCTAGCTATTGGTATTATTGATCTCGATTTCCTCGAATCGGCGCGCCGTATAAACCCTCGCATCGGCGGACCGTTTGAACAGGGCCGCGGATGCGGCTCACGACGTGCCATGCGGTGTGGCTCTACTTTCGGTTTCCGCCGGGCCTCTGCGCCAGTGCTGCCTATGCCTTACGTCGCCTTTGTTGCATTGCGCGCTCGGCGGCGCGCCACCAACTCCGCTCTTGGCGAGGAATTGCGCGATGCGTTGAAACGCACACTCAGGCTGTTTCCGATCGGGGTACCGAGACCGGTGCAGGGATCGGGGCCGGTGCGCGCCCGGTAATAGCCGTTGTCGC
>JBDZVC010000031.1:0-30474 GCA_040255475.1 Phyllobacteriaceae bacterium
AAGCCGCTATCGACCATCCCTGATAATTAAAGACTTGGCATGCCCTTAGGGAGCATGGCGCGTTTCTGGGCGGCGATGCGGAAGGGGGCGTTGGGGCCGCCATAGCCGGCATAGTTGTCACGACGCTCGACGATCTCGAAGAAGAAGCCTTCGCCGAAGTTGCGGCTGTAGAACTGGAAGAACTCGCCGCCCTCGTCTCGGTCGTAGAGGATGTTGCCCGACCGCAGTTTCGCGACCAGTTTCGGCGCGAGATCGAAGCGGGCCTCGAGATCGTCATAGTAGTTGGGCGATATCTCCAGCGGCCTGAAGCCGAGCCCGGCAAGCCTAGCGGAGGTTTCGAGGATATCGTCGCAGGCAAAGGCGATGTGCTGGACGCTGGAACCGAAACTCTCGGCGACGAAATGGCCGGCAAGCGTCTTGCGGCTTTCCGCACCGTTCAAGGTCAGCCGCAGCCGGCCGTCGGGGCTCTCGACCACCTGGCTGCGCACAAGACCCGCCGGATCGACGACATCGACCATGGGCTGCTTGGCCGTCTGGAAGATGGCGGTATAGAAGAGTAGCCAGGTCAGCATCTCCTCATAGTTCATCGTCTGCGCGACATGGTCGATCGAGAACAGTCCGGCCTCGTGCGAGCCGCCCTGTTCCACGGGCTCGAACTCGACATCCCAGACGTTCGCCAGCGTATCGTCGATGAAATAGATAACCCCGCCGCCCACGCCCCTGATCGCGGGGATGGAAAGCTCGCCCGCGCCGCGCTGCTCGGCGAAGGTCTCGGCGCCGAGCGCTCTTGCACGCGCCACCGTCGCGGCCGCATCCGCCACATGCAGGCCGATTGCGTAGGCGTTGGTGCCATGGACGAGATAGGAGGAATGGGCAAAACCCTCGCGGCTGGTGTTGACCACGATGTTGATGCCGCCCGCCTTGCCCTGGCGCCATACCGCGACATCGCGGTTACGATGCTCGGCCGCGGGCGAGAAGCCCATGGTGGAGAGAAGCGCGCCGAGTTCCTCCGCCTCCGTCTCGTTGGCGGCGAACTCGACGAACTCGACACCTTCGACCGCGATCCGGTCGGGCATGTCGGGAACCTCGATGCGGATGTCCGGCTCCTCGCGCTTCACCCGATCCATCAGCGCGACCAGGGAGCGCCGGCCGTCCACCGCGATCGAGCGTGGCGAGCCGCCACGGAACTGGTCGTTGAAGATCTCCAGCGACAGCGGCCCGCCATAGCCGGTCGCCGCCACGGCGCGCATGAAGTCGACGACCGGCAAGTCGCCTTCACCCGGCATGTTGCGGAAATGGCGGCTCCAGTAGAGCAGGTCCATGTCGATCAGCGGCGCGTCGGCAAGCTGCACGATGAAGATGCGGTCGCCGGGAATGGCGCGGATCGTTTCGACGTCGATCTTCCGCGCCAGCGTATGGAAACTGTCGAGGATCAGCCCGACCGAAGGATGATCGGCGCGCCGCACGATCTCCCAGGCATCGCGGTGGTCGTTGATGTGCCGACCCCAGGCGAGCGCCTCGTAGCCGACGCGGATGCCGCGCTTCGCGGCCCGCTCGCCGAGTTCGGCGAAATCCGCCGCCGCCCGGTCGACGCCGCCGAGCGACAGCGGCGAGACGTTGGAGCAGACGAGCATCAGGTCTGTGCCGAGTTCGCCCATCACGTCAAACTTGCGCTCCGCCCGGTCGAAGGCCTTGGCGCGCTGCGGTTCCGGCATGCCCTCGAAATCGCGGAAGGGCTGGAACAGCGTGATCTCCAGCCCATGATCGCGCACCATCCGCCCCACCGCGGCCGGCGTCCCGTCGAAGGCCAGGAAATCCGTCTCGAAGATCTCCACCCCGTCGAACCCGGCTCCCGCAATCGCCGCAAGCTTCTCACGGAAGTCGCCGCTGATCGACACGGTCGCTATCGACGTCTTCATGATAACCATCCTCAACAAGCTATAGGCCGACGCGATATTCCGCCCGGCCGGTTACCCCGGGGTTCAACGCAAGAACGCGGCCGGCGAGGGGCTGATCCATCCGCTTGGAATTGTCCAGTGGCTCGGATGCGCTCGTCACGAAGAGCTGGTCGAGCCTCTGCCCTCCGAAACAGCAGCAGGTCGGATGGCTGACCGGAAGCTCGATGGTCGTCCGGACTTCACCCGAAGGCGCGTAGCGGACAAGGCGTCCGCCGGCATATTCGGCGTTCCAGAGGCAGCCTTCAGCATCGATGCAGCTTCCATCGGGTCGCGCGGGCGGAACTGTCGTGGCGAAGGTGGATTTCCGCCGCGTCCGGGCGCCGGAACGGTCGCATGAGGCCGTCCAGATCGTATAGGCGCGGGTATCGGCGAAATAGATCAGGCCGCGTTCCGCGTCGAAGGCAAGCGAGTTCGGGATGGCGAGCGCTTTGGCCTCGACACTGACCGAGAGATCGGGCTCGACACGATAAAGCCTGCCGACGGGACTGTAGCTTTCCTCTTCCAGCGTGCCGACCCAGAAATTGCCCCAGGGGTCGGCGCGACCGTCATTCTTGCGATGAGCCTTTTTGCCGGGTTCGGGATCGACCAGGAATTTCTGGTCTCCTGTTTCGGGATCGTATGCGTAAAGGCCCGTATCGCAGGCGAGAATCAGGCCGCCGGTTTCTCGCAGCGCAATCGAGCCGATACGGCGGCCCGTCGCCGGATGCCTCCGGCATGAATCCGTGGATGGATCGAAACTCCACAGTGCCGGCTCCAGCACATCCACCCACCACAGGACCTGGGTTCGGTCGCACCACACCGGACATTCTCCAAGGCGGTTCGCAGGCGCCGGGAGTGCCTCGATCCTATGCCGGGTATTCTGCGTCTTCGACATGGCCGCCAAGAAAAAGTTGTCCAACGCGCGGGTCGGCGAGCAGCCTGTCCGCCTTGTCGTGCATCCGGGTCTGGCCAAGTTCCAGCACCAGCCCATAATCGGACATGGCGAGCGCCGCCTTGGCGTTCTGCTCCACCATCAGGATCGTCACGCCCTGATCGCGCAGGCGCTGCAGCGTCCTGAAGACTTCCTGTACGAGGTTGGGCGAAAGACCTATCGAAGGCTCGTCGATCAGAACGAGCTTCGGATCGAGCAGCAGCGCGCGCGCCACTTCGAGCTGTTTCTGCTGGCCGCCCGAAAGCTCTATCGCCTTGCGATCGCGAAATTTCCTCAGCATCGGGAACTGGTCCATGACCTCTTCGATACGCTGCCGCACCCTTGCCTGGTCCGGGGCCGTGATCCCGCCTAGTTCGAGATTGTGGTAGACCGAGAGTTGCGGGACGACATTGCGCCCTTGCGGCACATAGGTGACGCCGTTCGCGATCATCTGGCGCGGCTTCTGGCGCGTGACGTTGCGTCCTTCCAACAGGATTTCGCCAGACTGGATATCGAGCAGCCCGAACACGGCCTTGAACAGGGTGGACTTGCCGGCGCCGTTCGGCCCGATCACCGTGGTGATCGTTCCCGACTCGATCGTAAACGACACGCCATTGAGGATAGTGATCCGTCCATACCCGCCATAGAGCTTTCTCAGTTCGAGCATCGTCAGCCCCCCAGATAAGCGTCGATGACGATCTGATCGGCGCGTATCTCGTCCGGCGGTCCTTCAGCGATGACGGCGCCCTCCGCGAGAACGATGATGCGCGTGCAGAGGCTCATGACGAAGTCCATATTGTGTTCGATCACCACGAACGTCGTCTGGTGTTCGGCGTTGTAGGCAAGCAGCCGCTCCTTCAGGCCGGCCAGCATGGTGAGGTTCACGCCTCCCGCCGGCTCATCCAGCAGAACCAGGCTCGGGCCGGCCATGAATGCCATCGCCGCGTCGACCAGTTTTTGCTGACCGTAGGAAAGAGAGCCGGCAAGGGTGTCGCGCAGATGTGTCAGACGGAAAAAGCCGATCAATCGGTCGGCTGCCTCGGTAAGTCCGGCGTCGGAAGGGCCGAAGAGGCGGGACAGCATCGAACCATGATGTTCCTGCCCGGCGAGGATGATGTTGTCGATGACCGACATCTGGGGGAAGACGGAGAGCTGCTGGAAAGTTCGCCCGACGCCCAGCCTGTTCAGGAGCGAGGCACGCATGCCCGAGACTTCGCGGCCGTTCACGGCGACCTTGCCCTCGTCGGCGTCGAGCTGGCCGAGGATACAGTTGAAGAGCGTCGACTTTCCGGAGCCATTGGGGCCGATCAGGCCCAGGATCTCGCCCTTGCGGACATCGAACGACACGTCGTTCACGGCCTTGATGCCGCCAAAGCTCTTGGAAAGATTGCGAACCGAAAGCACGGACGCGGTCATTTCAACTGCACCCCTTCCGCCATGTCGCCCCGGTTCTGGTGCGGGCGGAACCGCTGTCGCGCCCATGTCCCGATGCCCATCAGGCCCCTGGGGAAAAAGGCCAGCATCGCGATGACAAGGGCGGAATAGATGATCAGGTAATAGCCTTGGGTGAACCGCAGCACTTCCGGTAGCAGGATGACGACCCCGGTTCCGATGAACGGGCCGAAGAAATAGCCCGAGCCGCCCACCACGACCATGAGGAGGAGGCGCAGCGAGTGGACCAGGCCGAACGAGCCGGGTTCGATGAACTGCACCAGCGGCGTGATCAGTGCACCGGCGAGGCCGCCATAGGTGGAGCCGATCGCAAAGGCGAGGAGCGTGATGCGTCTTGTATCGACACCGAGGCTTTCGGCCCGGATCGGATTCTCTCGCAGGGCCTTGAATGCGCGTCCCCAGGGCGAGCGGACGATTGCCCACAGAATGAGGGCCGAGATCACGGTCACGGCAAGGGTGAAATAGTAGAAGGAAAGCGGCTTCATGAAGGAGAATGGGCCGAAAGCCGGTCGCGGCATCCCAGACAGGCCGTAGGTGCCGCCGGTCAGCCAATCCTCGTTGCGGAGTACGAGGAAGACCAGCGTATTGAACGCCAGGGTCACGAAGGCAAGGAAGTGGCCCTTTGCCCGCAGCGCCGGATAACCGAGCAGCAGGCCGACGACGAAACACGCCGCCAGCCCGAGCGGCATGGCTCCGATCCAGGGCCATCCCTTCAGGGTCAGCAGCGCCGTCACATAGGCGCCTATGCCCATGAAGGAGGCCTGTGCAAGCGAAATCTGGCCAGCATAGCCGAGGGTCAGATTAAGCCCCATCGAGGCGATGGAGAATATGAGCCACGAGGTGAGGACATAGATGACGTAGCCCTTCTGTCCCAGCGGGGCCAGGATGGCGAGCAAGACCAGCGCCAGGATCGAGATGGTCCGAAGGCGAGCGTTCATCAGACGGACCGTCCTTCGGATGTGCCGAGCAGCCCTTGCGGCCGGATCAGGATGACGGCGATCAAGAGCACCAGCGGCAGCGCCGCGCGATAATCCGCCGTGACATAGGTGGCCGTCAGATTGTCGAGCACGCCGATCAGGAGGCCGCCCGCAAGTGCCCCGCGGATCTGGTTGAATCCGCCGACGATGGCGGCGATGAAAGCGATCAGCCCGAGCGTTTCGCCATTCGAGAATTTGGCGAGATAGACGGGCGTGATGAGAAACGAGGCCAGCGCCGCGAGGACGGCGTTGATCAGGAAAGTGTACAGGATCATCCGCTTGACGTTGACGCCGAGGATCTCCGCGACGGCGGGATTCTGGGCAGTAGCCTGCATCGCGCGGCCGGTCCGGGTGCGGTTCAGGAAAAGCGTCAGCAGGACGACGGCGCAAAGCGAGAAAGCCAGGTTCAGCATATCCTGCACCGACAGTACGGCGCCGAAGAAATTGGTCGTGGTGCTGGGGAAAAGCGAGGGGAACGGCTGCGCCTCGGCGCCGTAGAATTCCTTGACGCTTTCCTTGAGGAAGATGCCAAGCGCGATCGTTGCGATCACGAGCGATATGCCGCCGCTCGGAAGGATCGGTTCGACGACCAGTTTCTTGAACAGGATTCCGAGGACGATGACCGAGGCGACGATGCCGAGTATGAGCGCGCCCCAAAGCGGCATATGAAAAAAATGCAGGCCGGCAAGCACGAAGAAAGCCGGCAGCATGACGAACTCGCCTTGAGCGAAGTTGACCGTCTGCGCGGCCTGCCAGACAAGCGTGAACCCGATGGCCACGAGCGCGTAGATGGAGCCGGTAGCGAGACCGGAGAGCAGGACCTGCAGGAATTGGGACATCGTCGGCCTCGGCTGACGGACCGCGGCGGATTCTCCCGCCGCGGTCGACCTCTAGGGATTTGCTAGTTGGCCGGAACGGTGCCGATCACGACCGCCTTGCCGTCCTTGACCTGCACCATGAAGCTCGGGCGGGACATCTCGCCGTGATCGTCCCAGCAGGTATCGAGGACGATGTGCGGATAATCCTTCGCCTTGAGGCACAGGCCATGCATCTTGTCGGCGAAGGCCTGGCCGTCGAACTTGCCGACCATCTCCGTCACGTATTTCGTGGTCCATGCGCCCACATAGGCTTTGAGGGCGTCATGCGTCGGGTTGCGATGGAAGGTGTTCTTGAACTTCTCGTCGAAGGCGGCAATCCCGGGATTGTCGGTCGCCGTCGACGTAATGCCCACATGGGCGATGGCGCCGTTCGCCGCAGCCCCGGCGAGATCGATCACCTTGGCTTCGGTCAGCGTCACTTCGCCCACGAGCGGCATCGGCAGGCTCTGCTTCCTCGCCTCGATCAGGAATCTCGCCGATTCCTCCTGGTTCATGTAGACGAATACTGCGTCGGCTCCGGATTCCTTGAGCTTGGAGACGTCGGCGGCATAGTCCGTCTGACCCTGTTCCGACGGGACATCGGCAACCACCTCGATACCCGCGTCCTTCATCTGGCTGGCGAAGACGTCGTGCCCGCCCTTGCCGAATTCGTTGTTCACCCAGGCGATCGCGACCTTCTTGGCCTTCAGCGTGTCCTTGAAATAAGGCACGAGGGACGGAACACCCTTCTGCGCGCCGGAAGACGTGCGGAAGATGAACGGGTTACCCTTCTCGACGATGGCGGGCGCCTCCGATCCGGTGAACTGCGGCACGCTGTTCTGCTGGGCGACGAGCATGTTGACGATGGTCGATCCTGAGTAGACCGTTCCCCAGATCGCGTAGGCTCCCTCGTCGATCGCCTTCTGCGCCAGGGCCCGCGATACCTGCGGGTCGGTCTGCGTATCGTATTCGTTCGCCTTGACCTTCTTGCCGAGAATGCCGCCGTCGGCATTGATCTCTTCCACGGCGATCCTGGTGCCGTCGCGCCAGTTGGTGCCAGAGGGCGCGCCGGGGCCGGAAAGCTCGGCCAGCACACCGATCGTCACGGTATCGTCTGCGTGAGCCAGACCGACCGGCGCCAGCATGGCGACGCCGAGAGCAAGAATTATTCTGCGGTTCATTCGTATTCCTCCCAAGCCAGTTAGCGGAGCTCGATCAGCGCTGTCTCCATTGCGCCGCCCCGGACAATCAATCGATTAGGAGACAGTGGAGCTCCCTTAACCCGCAGGAACTCTTATGCATTCGCCGATCCCTGCGCGAGCAAAAAATCTATGAGGATTTCGGCTTGCGCCTGAAACATCCCGGCGCCGGTCATGGTGGCGCAGCCGCGCTGCCGTGCCGCTGCGATCAACGGCGGGACCGCAGGCTTGGTTACGGCGCAGGCGACGAATTGGCTCGCCGTCAGATTCTCGACGACAACCGGCAGGGGATCAGCAGGATCCATTCCCATGGGCGTAGCGTTGGCGACGAAGTCGTAACCGGTGGGATCTTCGCTGCCTTCGTAAACGCGGCCGGGAAAAGCTGCCGACAGTCGTTCGATGAGCGCGTCACGACGTCCGGCATCGACATCGTGCAGCGCCAGCCGGGCCGCGCCTCGCCGCAGGATTTCGAACGCTATCGCCGAGCCGGCGCCGCCGCAGCCAACGAGCAAGGCCGATTTGCCTTCGACGGTAAAGCCGAGCCGCGCGATGCCGTCCATGTAGCCGCAGCCGTCGGTGTTGTCGCCGAACCAGCCGCGTGCTTCCTTGCGCATGACATTGACAGAGCCGGCAAACCGTGCCCTCTCGGTGACGTCGGCACAAAGGCCGAGTGCCGCGCGTTTATGCGGGATGGTAACGAGCACGCCTGGAACGTTTCGGACGCCCTCGCAAGCACCTATCGATTTCCGGAATTCGGACGCTGGTACATGGAACGGGACGACAAGGACGTTCTTGCCGCGTTGCGCGAGCAGAGCCGTCAACGCCGTTGGCGACAGGACCTGTTCGATCGGATCACCGACAACAGGCAGAAGCTTCGTCTCTCCCGAAAGCTGAACCGACAACACTCTCGCTTATCCTGTTTCCGTCGTACCCTCTGGAATGCTGCAGGCTGCGCACGCATTTCCTGCTCCGCATATGGAACGTTCGCTTGTGCCCTTCACAGAAATATTCAGAAGCGCAGCCTAACGCTTGCGAGACCTAATTTCGCGTACCAATTTTGCGGCCATTCGTAACATGATGTTACGGCTTTGGAAGCGGTGAGCGTTGGCCACCCAGAGAAGTGGCCGCCGTCATTTCCGCCCTGAGCAGACGAAGGAACTGTTCGGCGAATGCCGAAAGCGATACGTCGCTCCGATAGGCGACATAGGTATGAAAGGTGCTTTCGGCGTCGATATCGAGTGTCCTCAGCCCGGGTACCTGACCGTGAGCCACGGTGAATTCATCGATGATCGCAATTCCGAGCCCCTGTGCGACAAGGCTGCAAACCGTCGTCCCGAATCTGGCCTTTATGTTCATGCGGTACTCCAGTCCGGCATTCTCGAACATGGCAGCCATGACCGCACCGTAAGGATCCTTGGGATTGATACCGATCAGCGGAAACTCAGCCATTTCCGCCGGCGTGATCCGTCCGCGCGCGGCAAGTGGACCATTTTCCGGAACAATGCACAGAAGCCTGCCGCTGGCGAGAAGTTCGAACTTGATCAGGGCATGGTCGAAACGCGATGAAATAGCGACCAGTTCGCCACGGCCCAGGAGGAGATAGTCGATCGCCTCCTCGATCTTGAGGATATTGATGTTGAGCGCGAGATCCGGATAGCGACGGCGAAGCGCGGCAATGGCCCGTGGCATCATCACATTGGCGATGCTCGGCACCGATGCGATGCAAAGTTCCTGACCGTCGCCGCGCGCCAGCCCTTCCACGGCCGATTGCAGGTCCTCGATCTTGTGGTGGACGGTGTCGAGAAGGTCGAAGATATGGCGCGCCTGGGGCGTCGGCACGTAGCGGCCGGCGCGCCGGTCGAAAAGACGTATACCGAGAGAATCCTCGGAATATTTCATGAGCCGACTGATTCCCGGCGCAGCCACATTGAGCAGCCGCGCAGCACCGGCGATGCTTCCGGTCACCATGATGGCGCGGATAACTTCGATTTGCCGCAATGTGAGCATCTGGACTACCCGCTAGAGACTGTGGCTCCCCCGTACCATAGCGCAAGGTGCAATTGAACGTCGTGTCTGCGTGACCGACACTGAGATTTAGTCAGACGAGGTTGCGTCGCCGAAAATTTGCTTGTGGCAAGATGGGAATGTCTTTTTCTGCTACCGCCATTTCAAGAGCCGGCCCTCCAGCGCCGTCATCCCCCAGGTGATGAAGACGCCGACCGGCGCCAGAAGCAAAATGATCCCCAGCACGCCGTTGCCGGGCAACGAAGACAACGCCCGACGCGCCCTCTTGCTTTGCGATGGCCGGACCCTTGCCGTTGCGTGATTGCCTTCGTGCCAATTAGATGTGATCACTACCATGGTGACTGGACTCGGGTGGGTCAGATGATAAATCTCGAGCAGCCCGCGCAGGCAAATGGCAGATCCTGCCGAATGGGACTGAACCGGGGAGACCGAACTTGATCAGCCAGCCCATCGCCCGGCCCGAAGAAGTGGGCCTTTCCTCCGAGCGCCTCGGCCGCGTGACGGGCTGGATGCGGCGCCAGATCGACAGCGGCCGGCTGGCGGGGATCGAGGTGATGGTCGCCCGGCGCGGCAAGGCGGCGTTTCATCATTGCGAGGGCATGGCCGATATCGCGCGCGGCAGGCCGGCCACGCCGGCGACGCTCTACCGTCTGTATTCGATGAACAAGTCGCTGACCTCGGCCGCCGTGATGATGCTTTACGAGGAAGGCCATTTCCAGCTCGACGATCCGATCTCGCGATTCATCCCGGAATTCTCTGGCCAGCGCGTGTGGTCCGGCGGCGGTTTCGGCGCGGTGCAGAGCGAGCCCGCTTTGCGCGACATCACCTTCCGTGATCTCCTGACCCACACTTCCGGCCTCACCTATGGTTTCATGCAGGCGAACCCCGTCGACGCCATGTACCGGGAGCAGAATATCGACCGGCTCGGGGTCGACATGACGCTTGCGGAGTTCGTCGGGAAAGTCGCGAAGCTGCCGCTGGTCGCCCAGCCCGGCACACGCTGGAACTACTCCGTCTCGATCGATGTGCTGTGCCGACTGATCGAGGTCATCTCCGGACGGCCGTACGATGTTTTCCTGACGGAGCGTCTCCTGAAGCCGCTCGGCATGGAAGACACCACTTTCAACGTTCCGTCCGGCAGGATGGATCACCTCTCGGCCTGCTATGCGCCCGGCGCCGACGGCCGCCTCGAGCTTCAGGACGATCCGGCGGCGAGCCGCTTCGCGGGCCCGCTCAAGACGCCGTTCGGGGGTGCGCTGGTCTCGACCGCGAGCGACTATATGCGCTTCTGCCAGTTCCTGCTCTCCAAGGGAGCGTGTGGCGACGCGCATCTGCTCGGCCGCAAGACGGTGGAACTGATGATGATGAACCATCTCGATGGCGATCTGGCGGCGATGGGGCAGCCACGCTTCGCCGAAAGCACCTTCCACGGCATCGGCTTCGGCCTTGGCTTCTCCGTCCTGATCGACCCGGCCAAGGCGCAGATCGTCGGCAGTCCCGGCGAATGCGGCTGGGGAGGCATGGCGAGCACCGCCTACTGGGTCGATCCGGCCGAGGATCTGGCCGTCGTCATGATGACGCAGCTCATTCCTTCGTCGCGCTATCCCCTCAGGCGCGAGTTGCGCGTGCTCACTTACCAGGCGATTGTCGACTAGGCGCCGTCGGCGCGCCTTTCAGCGTTTCCGATTCCTCCAGCAATTTCTCCGCCTCGGCCTGGAGCCGGTCGAGGCATTCGATGAAAAGGTCGCCTGCGCCGTCGGGCAGGCAAGCCATCAGCCTCTCCTGGCGCCAGGTCGACACCGCCAGCACCGCCTCGTGCTTCTTTCGGCCCTCCTCCGTCAGCGTCAGGAGGGTGCGACGCCTGTCGCGCTTGTCCGGCGTCCCGGACACATAGCCTCTTCGCCTCAAGCTGTCGGCCGAGAGGCCGATCCAGCCCTTGTCCGTCGCCAGGATGCGGCTGATCTCTCGCGCCGTGGTGGGCTCGGAATAGGCGACGACCGACAGGACCCGCCACTCGGGAAGCGTCAAGCCGAACTCGTCGCGATAGCGGCGGCTGGAATAGAGGCCAAGCGTGTTCGACAGCTTCAACACGCGGGAGGTCAGGAAACTGATGACGGAATCGGGCTTCTTCATGCGCGGGATTTAGCAGTTGACGCCGTGCCCGATCAAGCCATATGGTAGTGATCACATCTATTTTGCGTTGGGAGGAGAGATGCAGCCGGATGTCGTTTGCATCACCCCCAAACGGAACGATCTGGGTGAATCGCTCTATTGGGATGCCGACAGCGCCATCCTCTACTGGATCGACGCCTGGAAGGCGGTGGTCCACGCCTACGATCCCGCGACCGGCGACATGCGCAGGACGGATTTTTCCGCGTCCCTTGGCGGCCGGCCGATCGGATCGATCGCCTGCCGCGACGGCGGCGGCATGATCAGCGGCGTCAGAGGCGGCTTCTATGAACTCGATCCGGAGTCGGGCAATGCGCGCCGCGTCGCCGAGGTGGAGAGCGACCGGCCCGCGGCAAACAGGCTGAACGACGGAAAATGCGATCGCGCCGGCCGCTTCTGGTGCGCCTCGATCAATACCGATCACCGCACCGCTTCGGCCGCGCTGTGGCGCCTGGAGGATGGCCGCGACCCGGTCCTGATGGAGGACGGCCTGATCGGCGGCAACGGGATCGCCTGGAGCCCTGACAGCCGGTCTATGTACCTCGCCGACACGCTGGCGGGGAAGGTGTGGCGATACGAATTCGACCTCGCGAGCGGCGAGATCGCGAACCGGCGCCTGTTCCTGTCGATCGACGCAGGTGACGGCGCTCCTGACGGCGCGGCGGTCGACGCGGATGGCTGCTACTGGACGGCGCTGTTCCGCGGCGGCGCGGTGGCACGGTTCGATCCCGACGGGAAGCTCATGCGCCGCATCGAACTGCCTGTCTCAAACCCGACCATGTGCGCGTTCGGCGGACCGGACCTCGACATCCTCTACGTCACATCGGCGAGCCGGTTCCTCGACGAGGAGCGTCTTCTGGCGCAACCGCTGGCGGGCCATCTTTTGGCCGTCCATGGAGTGGGGGCGGGCCTGCCTGAGCCGAAATTCAATGGACGTCATCATTCGGCGTCCAGCGTGGCGGCGTCGGGCACGCCCGACGGTTCGCACGAGGCGCTGCGGGCATGAACAAAAGCGAAGCGGGCGGCCGTCGTCCAAGGGGAGCAGGGAGGAAATCGTGAAGAAAATCATCGGAAATACGGGGCGTGCGGCGGCCGTCGCTATGATTGCGGGTCTGTCGGCCATGTTCGCGCTGTCCGCGTCCACGGCGGCGCGCGCCGAAGACGCTCTGGAGGCTAGCGTCGGCTACTACCCCGGCGCCTTGATCTCGCTGCCGGCTTTGGTGGCCAAGGATCAGAAGTTTTTCGAGAAGGATGGCCTCAAGGTCGAACTCGTGCCGATCACCACCGGCCCGGCCATGACCTCGGCCGTCGCCAGCGGCAGCGTCACCTTCGTCAACAACTCCTGGGACAATCTCGTCGTCGCCGTCGACAAGGGTCTGCCGATCCGCGGCGTTGCCGGCTCGACCGCGAAAGTCCCGTTCGCCCTCATCGCGCGCAAGGGTCTCGACCTGCCGCATTTGAAGGATGGTTATCCGGCGGTGTTGAAGGATCTCATCGGGAAGAAATGGGGCGTCCTCGCGCTCGGCGTCTCCGTCCAGTACCTCGAGCAGAAAATACTGACCGATGCCGGATACAAGGAGAACGCCGTTACCTTCCTCGCCGTCGGCCTGCCCAATACCGCGCGTCCTGCCCTGCAGCGGGGAACCATCGATACCTATCTCAGCATCGAGCCGCTGCCCTCGATCTTCGAGGCGAAGGGGGAGGGCAAGGTCGTCGTGAACCTCGCTGCGAACGAAGGACCCGAGATGTTCCACGATCTCGGCTACAATGGCTGGTGGGCGTCCACAACCACGATCAAGGAGAAGCCGCAGGTCGTCTCCCGGTTCGTGAAGGCGATGGAAGACTCCTATTGCTGGTACAGCGATCCGGCCAATTTCGACCAGGTGGTCGCGATCATGCAGCAATACGCGCCGGTGCCCGAACTCTCCGCCGATCAGTACAAGGCGATGGTGAAGCGCCTGATGCCGACCTACGGACCGGCGATTGACAGCCGGACGATTGACACCTGGGCGAAGCTGGACGTCGAGCAGGGGCAGGTGGCCAAGCCGAAGACGCGCGCTGAGGTGATCGATCCGGTTGCCCCCGAAACCTTCACCTGCGCGAAATGAGCCGCACCTGAATGCTTGCTGACGCGAACAGAAGTCGGGCCGGCGCGGAACAGCGGGTCATCGATATCACGGTCGGGGACCTGTCGGTGAATTTCGGTCAGACGCGCAACGCGCTTTCGGGTGTCAATCTCAATGTGTATCAGGGCGAATTTGTCGCCCTGATCGGCGCCAGCGGCTGCGGGAAGACGACACTGCTCAACGTTATCGCCGGCCTCGTTCCGGCTGCGGGTGGCGCGGTGCTGGTCAGGAACGAATCTCCCGCGGCCGGCCGCCGTGACATCTGTCACATCCTTGCCCGCGACGCGCTGTTGCCGTGGCGCACTGTCCAGCGGAACGTCGAATACGGGCTCGAGGTCTCGGGCGTTCCTCGCGCCGAGCGCGAAAGAAAAGCGATCGCCTATATCGAGAAGGTCGGCCTACGCAACTACCGGGACTTCTATCCTTCCCGGCTCTCCCAGGGCATGCGGCAGCGCGCCTCGCTCGCCCGCGCCTTTGCGGTGGCGCGCAGCGTCTATCTGATGGACGAACCTTTCAGCGCACTCGATTCCCAGACCAAGCTCATGCTCCACGACCAGCTCCTGGACCTTTGGGAGATAAGCGGCGCGACGGTCGTCTTCGTTACGCACGACATTGGCGAGGCCATCACGCTGGCCGACCGGGTGGTGGTCATGTCGAAGCGCGGAACAGGCGTGGCCGATGAGATCAGTATCGACATTTCGCGACCCCGGTCGGCCGAGGCCTTGCAGGCGGATTCCCGTTATCACGACCTCTATCGCAGGACATGGACCTCATTGAAGGCGAGCACAGAATGACCGATTCCGTCAGCTCTGAAGCAGGCCTCGGCGAGGCGACCCGTGTTTCGGAGGGCCGCTCCGGCTCGATCCTTGCAGGGCGGGCCGTTTTCCTCGTCGCGTTTCTCGCGCTCTGGGAAGGAGCGGTCGCCTACGGGTTCGCCGATCCGGCCTTCGTCTCTTCTCCGACGAGCATCGTGGAGGCGTTCTGGAAGCTGGTCGGCGAGGGTGATCTCCTGCCCAATCTCCTGACGACGCTAATCGAGATCGCAATCTCCTTTGTCCTGTCCGTCGTACTCGGTATCGCTTCCGCGCTCGTCCTTGATCGCAGCGACTGGCTGAACCGCATCCTCTCTCCCTTCCTCACCGCCTTCAACAGCATGCCCCGCATCGCACTCGGTCCGCTGTTCATCCTCTGGTTCGGCATCGGTATGGCGTCAAAGGTCGTACTCGCTGTCTCGCTCGGCTATTTCATCATGCTCCTGAGCACGCTCGGCGGCTTAAAGAATGTCGACCGCGACCTTCTCCTGATGTCGCGCCTGTTCGGCGCGTCGGAGCTTCGTCTGTTCCGCGACGTTCGCCTTCCCTGGGCGCTCCCCAGCATCTTCGCCGGGCTGCGCCTCACCCTCATCTACTGCAGCGCCGGCGCGGTGATCGGCGAAATGATCGCCGCTCAAAGCGGACTTGGCCTTCTGGTGCAATCCTTCAGCGGCCGCTTCGACGTCGCCAGCGTCATGGCCCTGATCCTCGTCGTGGCCTTCCTGGTGATGGCACTGACCGCGCTGATGGATCTTGTCGAGCGTCAACTGCTCGAATGGAGCAAAGGCAGCACGGACGTGCCCGGATAGCCCCATGACAATCGAAACGACAGCATGCAAGCGAATTGAAGAAAGGGCCGGAATGACAAAGGCCTCGAAGGCCGCTGCCGAAAGGCCGGGACCCGAGATACGGGTCGAAGACGTTTCGCTTCGCTACGAGACGCGCGGAGGAACGGTGCAGGCACTTGCCGACTGCAGCTTGACTGTTTTCGGCGGCGCCTTTGCCTGCCTGGTCGGCCCGTCGGGCTGCGGCAAGAGCACGTTGCTTGATATAGTTGCCGGCCTGGCGCCGTTGCAGGATGGCAGGATCGGGATCGACCGGGGGCCGGACGGACAACCGGCGAGGCTCGCGGTCGTGTTCCAGAAACCGGCGCTGTTCCCCTGGAAGACGGTGATCGGAAACATCGTCTTTGGCCTGGACGCCCAAGGGATACCCCGCGCCGAAGCGCGCGCGCGGGCCCGCCAGTACATCGGCCTTGTGGGACTGGATGGTTTCGAGACCGCTTATCCGCACGAATTGTCGGGCGGAATGGCGCAACGCGTCGGCATCGCCCGCGCGCTTGCGCTCCAGCCTGACGTGCTCCTGATGGATGAACCCTTCGCGGCGGTCGACGCGCAGACGCGCGCCCTGTTGCAGGAGGAGCTACGCCGCATCACGGCCCATTCCTGCATGACCGTGCTATTCGTCACGCATGACGTGTCCGAAGCCGTCTACCTCGGTGACACGGTCTTCGTGATGAGCAGGCGACCGGGACGGATCATCCGGACCGTCTCGCCGGATACCGAACAGCGCGACCGTTCGAGCGGCGCCTTCGCGCGCATCACCTCCGAGATATTCGACCTTCTCGCCCATCCGGGCGCTGGAGGGGCAAGCCATGGAGAACGTGCATGAAACTTCCGCTGGAGGGCATCCGTGTCCTCGACCTCTCTTCCATCATCGCCGCGCCGGTGACCGCCACGACGCTGGGGGATTTCGGTGCCGAGGTCATCAAGGTAGAGGATCCGGGACATGGCGACTTCATGCGCCGGAGCGCCGCGACCCCAGGTGGCCGCTCCCTGCAATGGGTCCAGGACGCACGCAACAAGACATCGATCACGCTCGATCTCAGGAAACCCGAGGCGCGCGAGATCGTCTATCGGTTGCTGTCGCATTTCGATGTGCTGGTCACCAATTTCCGCCCGCCGACGCTGCGCAAATGGGGTTTCGACCCGGATACGATCCGCAGCCGCTTTCCGCGCCTTATTGCGCTTTACGTCACCGGGTACGGCCTGACCGGCCCCTATGCCGATCGCGGCGCGTTCGATCGGGTAGCCAGCGCATTCTCAGGGCTCACCTACGTCAGCGGTGATCCCGACCGCCCGCCGGTGCGAACCGGTTATGCCGTCATCGACTATATGGGGGCTTATGCCGGCGCGTTCGGCGTAGTCACGGCGCTCTATAATCGCGACCATCGCGGCGGGTCCGGCCAGGTCATCGACCTCGCGCTCTACGAACCCGGGTTCCGGGCTTCCGAAGATGCCATGCTGGCCTATTCCGCCAACGGCACGGTCCGCGAGCGGGTCGGCAACACCAACCCGAAGGTGGTGCCTGCGGCGGATTACGACACTGCCGACGGCAAGCGCATGTCCATCCATGCCGGTACCGAGACACTGCTCCGCCGTTTGGCCAAGGTGATCGGGCGTCCCGGCCTGGCGGACGAGCCGGAATTTTCCAGCTTTGCCGCGCGCGTGAAGAACCAGGATGCGCTCTATGCGATCATCGCCGACTGGGTCGGTCGGACGCCGCTTTCCGACGCAATGGCGGCGCTTGTCGCCGCCGATATCCCCGCCTCTCCACTCATGAGTGTCGCCGACATCGCCGCCGATCCGCATTTCCGTGAACGCGGCACGCTGATCGACGTGGAGGACGAGGAATATGGCCGCCTTACCATGGCCGCGCCAATCCCCCGGATGAGTGAAACGCCAGGACAGGTGCGCTCGCTCGGGCCGGCGCTCGGATCGGGCAACGAAGCGATTCTGGGCGGCATGCTCGGAATGAATGCGGCCGAGATCGAGGCGCTCAGAAAAGCCGGCGTCATCTGACCGGAACATCAACAGGGACATTCAGGGAAGGAGACCTGCAACCATGAAGACCAGCTTTGTAACGGCCGCGCTGGCAGCGACGGCTGCCGCATTCGCAATATTCCCGGCACAAGCCGGCTCGACCGCCGATCCAGGCAAGCTGACCACGCACAAGCTGAGCATCGGCATGTTCCCGGCGCTTCGGCCGCTGGCGCTGGTCCGGGCCGAGCACTGGCTGGAGGATGCCGGTTACGAGGTCGAATGGCACGAATTCATCAACGGCATCCCGCCCGAATCCGCGGCAATGGCGGCGGGTTCCATCGATTTCGGCGAAGCCGATACGTCCGGCATCGAGCAGGTCGCCGCCCGCAGCCCGGGCGTGATGTGGTACATCGCCAACGGCGCATCGAACTATGTCGCGCTGGTGGCGCGCAAGGAAAGCGGCATCAAGTCCGTGGCCGACCTCAAGGGACACAAGGTCGCCGGCGTGTCGCCGAACACGGCGCCGACGGCGGTGTTGCAGATGGCGCTCAAGCAGGCGAACCTGACGCTGAAGGATATCCAGGGCTTTGCCACCTCCGGCCCGACGGAACCCGCCGCGCTCGAGCGGGGCGCCTATGACGCCGCCATCACCTACGTTCCCTATTCCGCCGAGACGCTTACCTCAGGAACAAGCGTCCTGGTGAAGACGGCGTCGGACATCTACGGCAAGACCTGGCCGGGCGGTGGCGTCATCGTGCGGCCCGATTTCGCCAAGGCGCATCCCGACGTGGTCGTCGATCTCCTGCGCTACGTGGCGCGCGCCGAGGCCCTTCTGAAGGACAAGCCGGACGAAGCCTACAAGGCGCTTGCGAAGGGAACGAAAACCAGCCTCGAAAACGTCACCTACAGCTACAAGAACAAGCTCGTGGAGCCGACCGAGATCTTCCCGGACAAGGCCGCGCTGAAGGAACAGGCCGGCGTCCTGAAACAATACGGCGCCATCAAGGTTCCCGATGTTTCGGCGTTCATCGACGAACTTGTCCATCCCGAGTTCGCGGCCAAAGTGACAGGCCAGTGAGCGCACGAGCCGAGACCAGCAGACTGCTTGGCTATCGCCTGGCCGCCATTCTCTTCATCCTTGGCGGCTGGGTGCTGCTTTCGTGGATATTCTACTCGCCGCGACTCGAACTCATGCCGACGCCCTGGCGGGTGGCGGTGCGGCTGGTGGAACTGGCACGCACGGAATTGCTGGCGGACATTTGGGCGAGCGTCCAGGAGGCGCTGGGCGGCTGGGTGCTGGGTTCGCTGCTGGGGATCGCGATCGGCATCCTCATCGGCCGCGTGGAACCCGTCCGCCTGCTGCTCAGGCCCGTCCTCGATTTCCTGCGGTTCATTTCGCCGCTCGCCTGGGTGCCGCTGGCGATCCTGTGGTTCGGCATCGGCTACTGGAGCAAGGCGAGCATCATCGTTCTGATCAGCCTCTTCACCGTCGTGGTGAACACGGCGCAGGGTGTCTCCTCGATCGATGCGGAACTTCTGAAAGCCGGCAGGTCGCTTCATCTGACGCCGCGGCAACGCATCGAGGTAGCATTGATGTCGGCCATGCCCGACATCCTGGTCGGCCTGCGCTACGCGCTCGGCGCCGCCTGGGGCGGCGTGGTCATCGCTGAACTGGTCGCGGGCGATGTCGGCATCGGAGCGCTGGAAAGCTATGGCGGGCAATCCTTCGACGTGGCGCAGATCATGGTCGGAATGCTCGTGCTGGCGGCGCTCGGCTACGCCGCCAACTGGTGTTTCGTGTGGGCGCAGCAGGCATTGTTCCCATGGATCGTCGCCAACCGGGAAACATGAGATGATTGGGCGCATCGCACGCTATCTTCCATCTCCCGGCGGTGCCGCAAGCGCGCTTCTCGGCTTTGTCATCCTTGTCGCGATATGGTGGGGGACGACGGCGATCTTCGACACGCGACCCGTGATCCTGCCTTCGCCGCCGGCGGTCTGGCGTTCGCTCGCGGAAATGGTTTCAACGGGATCGCTCGGCATCGACGTGACCACGAGCCTGACGGAACTCTTCTGGGGATTCCTGATCGGCACCGCGCTGGGTCTCGCGACGGGCTTCGCGCTTGCCCGGTCGGCAGCGCTCGGAGCATTCCTCGATCCGATCGTGGAGAGCTTTCGCTTCATCCTTCCCTTTTCGATGGTTCCGCTCCTTGTGGTTTGGTTCGGCGTCTCCATCATCGGCAAGATATTCGTCGTCGCATACGCCTGCTATTTCGTGGTCGCCATCAATACGGCCGCGGCCATCGCCGGCGTCGATCCGCTAACGCTGAAGGCGGCAAGGATGCTTGGCATTTCGGGCTCCCGGATGTTGCTGCGTGTCGTTCTTCCCGCGGCGCTGCCGCGCATCCTCACGGGGCTTCAGGTCGCGATAGCCTATGCGTGGGTCTCCGTGATCGCGGCCGAATATATCGGAGCCCAGGCCGGGCTCGGCTACATGATTACCAACGCGCAGGCCGGCCTCGAGACGGACAAGGTAATTGCCGGCATGGTCGTCATCGGCGTTATCGGCCTCGCTCTCAGCCAGGCCGTCGCGCTGCTGCGGCGATTGAGCATTCCCTACCAACGATCCTCCGGGTGGTAGGGAGCGCGCCGCCAATGTGTTCATGCCAAGAGTGAAGGCAAGGAGGCCGACAGCGTCCCAATCTAAAAATCACGCCCGTCTCCGTACCCGCATCTTGATATGCTTTACCTCACGGAACGCTTCGATCCCCTCGCGCCCCAACTCGCGGCCAATGCCGCTCATCTTCCAGCCGCCGAAGGGTGCGTGAAGTTCGCTGGTATCATTGACATTCACGCCCACCGCTCCTGCCTCGATCTGTTCGGCCAGAGACCAGGCACGTTCGAGGTCGCCGGCATAGACGTATGCGGCTAGACCGAAGGGAAGCGCGTTGGCTACCCGGAGCGCTTCGGCATCGTCGGCGACGGGACGGATAGCGGCCAGCGGCCCGAACGTCTCCTGTGTCAGCGCCAACGCGTCGTCGGGAACGTTGTCGACAAGGGCCGGTTCAAAGAAATAGCCTGCATCCATATCATCGCCATCTGGCGTTCTACCGCCGACCAGGAGTCGGCCGCCGCGGTCGACGGCGTCCGCAACATGCCGGCTGACACGTTCACGCACACTCTCGTTCAATACCGGCCCGTAGAGGACGCCCGGCTTGACGCCATGGCCGAGCCTGATCTTCCGTGTCTCCGCTACCAGCGCCTCGACGAAGCGGTCATGGATGCCGCGCGAGACGAGGATGCGGTTCACCGCGATGCAGATCTGGCCCATATTGGAAAAGGATCGGCGCGCGGCAGCGGCTGCCGCTTCCTCCGGGTCGGCATCGTCCAGCACGATAAAGGGGCATTGACCTCCGAGTTCGAGGGACAGTCGTTTCAGGTTTCCCGACGCCGCCCGCATGATCGACTGGCCGGCCGGTACCGAAGCCGTCGCCGTTATCATCGAGATGCCGGGATGCTCGGCGAGCGCCGCGCCTACTTCGGGACCCGTGCCCGGTATATCGTTGAGAACGCCATTCGGCAGGCCTGCATCGGCGAAGCATTGGACAACCATGCCGATCGCCAGCGGCGTTTCGTGTGGAGGCTTTGCAACAAGCGTGCAGCCGGCGGCGAGCACCGGGGCAACTTTCCACGCATAGAGATCGACGGGATAGTTCCAGGGGATGATGCCGCCGACGACACCCACCGGTGCCGTCGTCACCAGATTGCGGATATCGGGTCGCGAGGCCGGGCGAATGGAGCCGCCGAGCCGTTTTCCTTCCTCGGCGTAGAAACGGATGACCTCGACGCCGAACAGGATTTCCTTTCTTGAATCGGGGATAGGCTTGCCCTGTTCGCGCGTCAGCAATTCAGCGATGGCCTCGACGCGTTGCTCGATCAGACCGGCCGCCCGATGCAGGATTGCGGCGCGCTCGTCGGGATGGGTGTTGCCCCAGCCCTGCAGCGCTCGCTTCGCGGCAGCAACCGACAGATCGACATCCGCGCGGCCGGCGATGGAACTCGTGCCGACGGTCTCGCGGGTGGCAGGATCGGGGATGGAAGCACGGTTGCCGGTCGCGGCATCCGTCCATTTTCCGTCGATGAAAAGCTTGCGGTCCATCGGTCAGCGCGCCTTCAGCCGCTTCCAGAGTTCTTCGTAATTCTCGTCGTTCTGGCGTGTCGCGGCTTCCTTGCCGGTCGTATTCGGACTGACCATGACATGCGGCTTGATGCCTTGTTGGACGAGGATCTCCGCCGTGGAGGAAACGATCGCATGAGCGATCGCGATGGTGACGCTTGTGGAGGAGGCGCCCACCGGCGAATCGAGACCGTCGATCGTGATCGCCGCATCGGCAAGCGGAATGCCGGTGTCGACGACGACGTCGGCGACTTCGAACAGGCGCTTGCCCGATGAATGGCGCGACGGCGTCACCGACGAATGGGGCAGGGACGTCACGCCGATCAGCGATACGCCCCGCGCCTTGCACGCCATAGCTATGTCCATGATCACCGCGTTGATGCCGGAATGCGAAAAGAGGATCATCGTGTCGGCCGGGTCGATCTGGTGCGAACTCAGGATCGCCTTGCCGTAACCTTCCTGAGAATGGATGAAGCGGTATTGCCTCGCGCCCATGTCGCCCCATACATGATGGAAGGAGATCATCGTGCTTTCGACGATGGGCCGGAAACCGACGATCGTGCCGGTGCGCGGGAAACTCTCGAGCGCCGGCAGGGCGCCGTGCCCGGTGCCGAAGGTGAAGACCAGCTTTTCCGCTGCAATGCTTCTGGCGCAAAGTTCGGCGGCCTTGCGGATGGAATCCGCCTGACTCGTGCGCACTTTTTCGAGCCTCTCGGCCAATGTGTTGAAATATCTATCGATCAGAGAGGTCATCCAAGGCCTCCTTCTATTGTCGGGTTGGGTTCAATCAGGCGGCGAGCGCGTCCAGGGCGATCTCGAAGAGTTCAGTTTCGGCTCGTGCCATCTCGACGTCGCCGATCTTCTCTTGCGTATGGGCGTCAACCGTCGCGACGCAGAGCGTCGACGCGCGCGCGCCCAAGACGCGTGCGGCGACGAGCAGGGCGGATGTCTCCATATCGGTCCCGATCAGCCCGAGCCGTTCGATGTCATTCTTCAGCCTGGCGATCATCTCGCGCCGGTCGCCGGAGAGGCTGAACATTTCCGTATAGAAGCCGTCCCATGTGCCGAAAATTCCCGCATGCCAGTTGCGCCCGGCTTTCGACAATCTCTGACGGAGGTGCTCGTTCAGTCCGAAATCGGCAATCGCCGGAAAGCCAAGCGGGGCATAGCTGTTCGAAGTGCCGTCCGCGCGCAGCGCTCCATCGGCCAAAACGAAGTCGCCCAGTCGAGCAGGGGGGACGGCCATCGCGGTTCCGATCCTCAGGAAAGTGCGAACGCCGAGCGCAAAAAGCTCATGCAGCACGATCGTGGCGATCGGCGCGCCCATGCCGAACGCGCTGGCGGTGATGCGGCGTCCGTTGCGCGTCCCGGTGATGGTGCGAAGCCCACGATTTTCCCGGACGAGATGAACATCCGTCATATGCACCGCCAGACGCTCGATACGGGCCGGATCGCCGACGAGGAGGGCGGCCTCTCCGACTTCGTCGCGGCGTGCGCCGATATACCAGGCGCTGCCCGTCTCTTCATTTTCCTTCATTGGGCAGTGTTCTCCTTTTCCGCATCGAGCCGCGTCGAAAGCAAAACGGCCGCAGCGCGATGGCCAGCCGTCAATATTTCGGCCGGGTCCGATTCACCTTTTACGAGAGCCGCGAGTACGCCTCCGGCAAAAGTGTCTCCAGCTCCGGTCGGATCGCTCACGTCGATGATAGAGGTCTCGACGAAAGTCTCCTTTCCATCGCGCTTCAGGAGCGCGCCTGATCCTCCCTGCGTTTCGATCACGATCAAGCCGGGCCGAGAGGTCGAGGCCTTGGCCATCGCTTCGTCCAGGAAGGCGCGTTCGGCTTTACTTGTAATGATCAGATCGCTGCGTTCCGCGATCCGGGCAGCCAATGAAATCGGCATCGAGCGTGGATCGTGCTTTACCACCCAGGCGAGGCGAGCCTTGTGGCCGACCGTCATCAACGCGGTCTCGGTAGCGAGCCTCGGTCCGATCGTAATGCAGGTCCAATCGCTTGTCGAAAGCAGGTCATGCTGACGTTCGGAGAAATTCAGATCCTCTATCGAGCCGGGATCATAGAGGCAGATGCAACCGCCATCCGGCTCATAGGCGAGGATGGCTACGGGGGTGCGCAGCCTGCTTGAAGCCACGACGCCCGCTTCGGGAATCTTTTCGCCGGCGAGCCGCATTCTGTAATCCGCACCCTCGGCGTCCTCACCCACCCAGCAAATCGGAAATGCGTCGGGCACGCCTGAGGCGACCAGCGCGGCGGCGACATAGGCTGGGCTCCCGCCGAGCCGCGGCCAGGCATCGTCTGGGCGGCGCAGGATGGTAGTAGTGCGGCCGGCCCGAGGCGTCCCATTGAGCACCGCGACGTGGTCGAGGCTGGCATATCCTGTTATGGCTATCCGGGTCACGACAGCATCCCGATCGCTTCGTCCAGCGACACGACACGCCCCATGTATCGGTCAATGTCTTCAAGCGAGGCTTCGGCCAGATGTGGCCTGTTGGAATTGGTAGCTTCGCGTGGGACGACGGGCTCGAAGCCGTTGGCGAAGGCGTCCTGTGCGGTCGCGCGAATGCACACATTTGTCTTCACGCCGCCGATGACCACGCGTTCCACGCGCTGCTCGGTCAGGAACAGCGCAAGATCGGTGGCGAAGAACGCGCTGAACCTGCGTTTGAAGACAGTGGTTTCGCTCGTTCCCTCCGGTCGAAACTCGCGGAAGAATTCGGCGTCCTGTGCTCCCGCGAGGTGGTGAACGGGCAGTTTGCGCCACTCGAAGTCGTCGAATACCGGCCGATGCAGTTCCACGGCATGGACAACGATGGAACCGGAGCGCCGCGCTGCCGCGAGAAGTGATTGAAGCGCGGGAAGGACCTTTTCGACTCCATCGTAATAGTTCGGGTGTCCGGGTTGAAAGAAGGAGTTGATCACATCCACCAACAAGAGAGCGGTCTTGACACTGGCTGCCATGCTCAGGCCCTCCTCGAGCGTTTGCGATGTGTCGCCAACGCCATCACGGTAAGGACAACGATCACCATGATGTAAGGCAACGTCTGAACGAGTTCCGCCGGTACGCCACGGCCTTGCATCCTGATCTGGAAGGCGTCGAAAAAGCCGAACAGAAGTGCACCGAACGCCGTCGACCAAGGCCGGTTTCGGCCAAAATAGAAAGCCGCGAGCGCTATGAAACCACGACCCGCGGTGATCCCTTCGTTGAAGATGCCGACGACGCCGATTGAAAGATAGGCACCGGCAATCCCGGCCATCATCCCGGCGAAAGCGGTCGACGCATCGCGCAGCAGGAGCGGCCTGAGACCGAGTGACCGGGCAGCCTGCGGCGCGGCGCCTGCCGCGCGAAGCCTGAGACCCAGCCGTGTTCTGGCCAGAAACCATACGGTCGCGGGGACCAGGAGCCATGCGATCCAGGTCAGCGCGTCATGGCCCGAGATCAGCGCGCCAAGTACCGGCACGTCGGCGATAACCGGAACGTCGATCGCCGGCAGGCGCACCACGCCCGGAAGGCTGAGTGTTCCGGAACTATCGTAGGCGGTCTTCAGGAAGAACCGAACCAACCCCGCAACCGCTACATTGAAGCCGAGCCCGACGATGATCTCGTTCGCGTCGAGCCGAGTGACGGCAAGCGACATCAGGAGGCCGAGCGCCGCGCCAATCACGGCAGCCGCCAACACGGCCAGGACGCTGCTTCCTGTCGTGGAGGAGACGATCAGTCCCGCCAGCGCTCCCGCCAGCATCATCGAGTCCAGACCGATATTGACGATGCCGCCAACACGGTTGACCAGACCTCCGATCGCGGCCAGCAGCACGGGCGTCGTCATCGCGATGGCCGCGAAGATAATGTTATCGATCATGCCGCCCTCCGCCGGCGGGAGAAGATCCAGCCGAAGCGGGCGACCGCGAAGATCATGATCATGCCCTGCAGGATGTCGACGATCTCGATCGGAACGTCGCTGAAGAGTTGTATCGTGGCACCCGACGTGGCAAGCGCGCCGAACAGCAATGCGGCGAGAAACATGCCGGGTGCCGTGCCGCGGCCGAGCAGCGCCACGGCGATGCCGGTGAAGCCGTATCCCGGGGAAAAGCCCGAGACGAAACGGCCGACCGTGCCAAGCGCGTGGATACCCCCCGCAAGCCCGCCGATCGCTCCGGAGAGGAGCATCATCTTGATGATGAGCATCGGCACGTCGATACCCTGCGCTGTCGCGAAACGGGCATTGAGGCCCGCCAGCCGCGTCTCGAAGCCGAGCGCCGTCCGGTTGCCCCAAAGCCAGTAGAGAGCGAGCAGGAGCACTGCGATGACGAAGCCGATGTTCAGCGTCGAGGGTGGCATGAGACGTGGCAACCGCGCGGCCGTCGCGACCATTGGGGTGGCCGAATTAGCCGAGCCGGGAGCCAGGAGGGGACCGTTCACCAGATAAGCCGTCAGGCTGATGGCGATGAAATTCAGCATAAGCGTCGTAACGACCTCATCGACATCGAGCCGCGCCTTGAGGAGGCCGGGAACGAGCATCCACAGCGCGCCGACAATGACGGATGCGGCCAGTCCCATGACTATGAGCACGATGCCCGGAAGCCCGGCATAGGTGAAGCCGACATAGGCGGCAGCGAGGCCGCCGACGAATATGCAACCTTCCACGCCCACATTGAAAGCGCCGGCACGAAAGGCAATCGCGGTCGCAAGGCCGGTAAGGATAAGCGGCGTCGTCGAGGAAAGCGTGGCGGCGATGCGCCGTGAACTGCCGAAAGATTCGACCGCGAGCAGACGATAGACCTCGAATGGGTTGTAGCCGGCGAGCGCCAGCACGACCGCCGCAACGACAAGCGCCAGCACCAGTGGCACGAGCGCACTTGCGATGGCGTTGAGAGGCAGGCCGGTCTTTGCCGGTATGATGACGGCATCGCTCATGCCGCTACCTTGCCGCCGAGCATCATGCGTCCGATTTCGGCGACGTCCGATGCTCCTCGCCCAACCTCTCCGGTTACCTCGCCACTGTAGATAACGACGATCCTGTCGGCCAATTCCAGAAGCTCGTCGAGTTCTTCCGAGATCAGAAGCACGGCACCGCCTCTGTCGCGGTAGTCGAGCAGGCATTGGTGGATGAAGGCAATGCCGCGAATGTCGACACCGCGCGTGGGCTGACAGGCAATGAGTGCCTTCGGATCGCCGTCGAGCTCCCGCGCCACGGCTACCTTCTGCTGGTTGCCGCCCGACAAGCTTGAAGCAGGCAAGGCCGATGATCCCCGCTTTACGGCGAAGCGGTCGAGAAGATTTTCAATATGACGGTTTATGGCGCCCAGCCTGGTGACGCCCACAGCGCAAAATCGGGAGGCACGATGATGCCCGGCAATCGCATTGTCTGTGATCGACGCCTGAAGACAGAGACCCTCCGCGGCTCGGTCGGGCGACAGGTAGCTCAGCCCGGCAGCCCGGCGAACGCTTAAGGACGCGTCGGTGATATCCACGCCGCCGATGCGGATGCGGCCGGATTCCGCTTCGATTAATCCGGTTACAGCTCCGGTGATTTCGTCCTGTCCGTTGCCGGCTACGCCGGCGATACCGACGATTTCGCCGGAGCGGATGGCCAGGCTGAAATCCTTCAGTTTCACCTGTCTGCGGCCGGCAACGTCGAGGTGTTCGATCGAGAGGACTTCCGCGCCAGCCTTTTGTTCGCGTAGTTCGAGACGGGCGACAACCTCGCCTATCATCATCTCCGCGAGACGAGCCTTGCTCGCTTGCTGGCGCTCCAGGCTGCCGATTGCTCTGCCATTGCGCATGACGGTTATACGGTCCGCGACGGCAAGCACCTCATCAAGCTTGTGGCTGATGAAGACGATGGTGCGGCCTTCGCTCCGCAGCTTCCTCAGAAGTGCGATAAGTTCGTTCACCTGTGCCGGCGCCAGGACGGCCGTCGGCTCATCGAGGATCAGGACGTCCGCACCACGATAAAGGAGGCGCAGGATTTCCACGATCTGCCGGACGTGAACCGGGGCGTCTTGCTCCAAGACATTCCAGTCAAGGGTAACTCCCGCAAGCTTCTCGAGATGATGCGCGGCCTCCAATGCCGCCTTGTGGTCGATGCGCCCGAGCTTGTCCGTCGGTTCCTTGGCGAGGACAAGGTTCTCAAGGAGTGTCAGGCCCGGCACGAGCATGAACTCCTGGTGCACCATGCCGATGCCCCGATCAAATGCGTCCGCCGGACCCAGGAATACGGTCGGCACGCCGTCCACCAGAACGAACCCCTCATCCGGACGGTCCATGCCCTGGAGAATTCGCATCAAGGTCGATTTGCCGGCGCCGTTGCCGCCGACGATGGCGTGAACCGTGCCGCGTTCAGCTTTGAAGTCGACGCCGTCATTGGCGACAACCGACCCGAACCGCCTGGTGACATTCGATGCCCCCAGGCGGATGTTGGGATCCATACCTGTCGTCGGTTCGGTCATCGCCTGATCCGCTATTTCATGAAATCCGGATAGCCCTGGTCGACGACATTCCAAACCTTGATCTTGCCCGACAGGATGCCTTCCTTGGCTTCTTCGACCTTCTTGAGGATGTCGGCTGGGATCAGGTCCTTCGTGTACTTCATCTCGGAAAGACCGACGCCGTTTTCCTTGAGACCGAAGGTGACCGTCTGACCGCCGGGGAACTTGTCCGCGGCATAGTCCTTGACCATCGTCTCGACAGCGATGTCTGTCCGCTTGACCATGCTGGTCAGCACCGCCCCGGGTGCAACGCCGTCCTGGTCGGTATCGACGCCGATGGCGTAGTGCCCGGCTTCCTTGGCCGCCTGAATCACACCCATGCCGGTGCCGCCCGCGACTTGGTAAACGATGTCGGCGCCTTCCTCGAACATGGCCTTGGTCATCTGCAAGCCTATGGCAGGGTCGCCGAAATTGTTCGAATACGCGACCTTCACCTGCATGTCGGGGTTTGCGGCCTTCGCGCCCTGGATGTAGCCGGCAATGAATTTATCGATGCCGGCCGATTTGGTTCCACCGATCACGCCGATGATGGGTTTATCGTTGATACCCTTGATCGACGTGTCGGTTGTCACCAGCGCGGCAAGCGTCCCGGCCAGATAGGAGCCCTCCTGCTCCTGAAAGAGCACGGAGGCGATGTTCTTGCCTTCGCGTACCTGGTTGAGAATGACGTAGTCGGTATCCGGATAGTCTTTGGCCACCGCGACAAGCGGCTCGCCGTGGGAATATTCAAGATCGACAACCAGGCCGAAATCGGCATCCGATGCGCGCCGCAAGATATCCGTGGCCTGAGCGACGACATCTTTCGATTCCACCGGCTTGCCTTCGAGACCGGTTTCCTTGATCGCCTTCTTGAAACCGGCATAGGCGAGATCGTTATAGGACTGATCTCCGAGACCGCCCTGCGCTATGATCAATGCGGCCGGCTTGTCCGCCGCGATTGAGCTAGTTGTTCCAAGGGCCGAGGCGAGGGCCAAGGTGGCTATGCCGATTGCCGAAGATGTCTTCATTGTCATTCTCCCTGTTTAGCTTGTTCCCTTTTCGACGCTGACGAACGAGCCTCGCCTCGTAGGAATATCGTCGCGCGTCGTAGATGGCGTCGACAGCGTCGATCGGCGTGCCGTCTGCGGTGAAGGAATGACGGGTAACGGCAACGACGACCGCGTCTCCGTCCAATGCGAGCAGCTTTCTGTCCTCTTTCGCGGCGCGGCAGGCGACCATCCTTTCGGTCGCGCTTGCGACGGAAAGACCGTGTCTCTCGAAATGGCGATAGAGCGAAAAATGGGGATGTTCGGCCGCCGCCCGATCAAGGCCGATCGTTCCGAGCAGTTCCGCTGAAAGAACGGAGCGGTGTCTTGCAACGGCTTTCCCGTCCATGAGCCGAAGCCTGTCCATCAGGATCAGGTCGGCGTTGTCCGGATATGGGAGGCCGTCGACCCAGGAGGTCCGCTCGAATGCAAGGAGGCGGTGCGATGCCACGTGGCCTGCCGCCTCGACCGCTTCCGTGAAGCTCAGCAGATAGCCGGGCGAACGGCGTAGCGGTGGTTCCGCGACAAAGGAGCCGCTCCCCTGCCGTCGCGTAACGAGGCCCTCGTCGACGAGCTGTTCCACGGCCTTGGCGACCGTAAATCGGCTGACTCCCCAATCCTTGGCGATCTGCGGCTCGCTCGGAATACGCGCGCCGGGACCCAGTTCGCCGATGTGTTCTTTCAAACCATCTGCGATCTGCAGATAAAGAGGGCCGCTTCGAGCTCGCGCCTTGGACACCAGTGGTTGCTCCAACTTGTCCAGTCAACTGATCATATTTCATCAAGCCACGCAAGTGAAAACCGATTCCGCCGCAAATTCGGATGCGGACGTGATCGGCTTGGCGTCGGATGTTCGGACAGGGAGAATTTCGAACTGCTCAGCGAGGCATGGCGCCGGATTGCAGGCATGCCTCGAACGTAGCCGGCAGGATCCAGATCGCCAGCACCGCGAGGCGGCTGAGGAAAAGGCCAGGATTATACATCCCGCCGTTCAAGGAAGGGATTATTGAAGCCTTCGGGTTGTGTCGTCCTCGCTTTCAGTCGAAACCGCTACGGATCTAAAGGAAGGATGCAGCAGGTGAAGAAGCGCACCGAGAAATACGATGTTGTGGTCGTCGGCGGCGGAGCCGGCGGGCTTTCAGCGGCGGCGGGAGCCGCGCGGAGCGGATGCCGGACTTTGCTGGTCGAACGCTACGGCTTCATGGGCGGAGCGGCGACGAACGCGCAGGTGCTTGCCTATTGCGGCTTTTTCCTTGCGGGACCGACGCCTGTCCAAAGCGTTGCCGGCATCGGGCAAGAGGTGCTGCGGGAACTCGAAATCATCGGCATGGACATCGCGCCCATCGTCTCGAAGAGCGGCTATTGGGTCGTCACGCTCGATCCCGAGGCGGTGAAAGTCGCCTTCGATCGCGTAGCGCTTCGCGCCGGCACCGAAACCCGTCTCCACACAAGGCTCGTTTCC
>JBDZVC010000285.1:0-5681 GCA_040255475.1 Phyllobacteriaceae bacterium
CTTCACCGTCAGGCGGATATAGCCGTCGAAGACGCCGGACTTGTCGCGCTTCACTTCCGCGACGATGATGCCGCGCTCCTTCACCATGATCGGCGCGGAGACCATGTTGACGTCGGCGACCTGCGGCCGGATCAGGCCGGCGAGCGCCGCGCTGATCAGCGCCCTTGTGTTCATCGAAGCCGTCGATCCGTCGAACAGGATCTCGACCTCCTGGATAGGCTCCTCGGTGACTTGGCCGACGAAGGAGCCGAGCACCTCCGCGAGCTTTATGAAGGGCTTGAGAAGCGGCGCTTCCTCGGCAGTGATCGAAGGCATGTTGATGGCGTTCGAGACCGCGCCCTTGATCAGATAGTCCGACATCTGCTCGGCGACCTGCAGCGCGACATTCTCCTGCGCCTCGGTCGTTGCGGCGCCCAGATGCGGCGTGCACACGACATTGGGCAGCGAGAAGAGCGGGTTCTCGGTGGCCGGCTCGGTCTCGAACACATCGATGCCGGCGCCGGCGACCTTGCCCGATTTCAGCGCCTCCACGAGGTCCGCCTCGACGATCAGTCCGCCGCGCGCGCAATTGATGATGCGCACGCCGTCCTTCATCTTGGCGATAGCGACCTTGTCGATGATATGGCGCGTCTTGTCGGTCAGCGGCGTGTGCAGCGTGATGAAATCGGCGCGGGCCAGAAGCTCGTCGAGCTCGACTTTCTGGACGCCGAGCTGCGAGGCCCGTTCCTCCGACAGGAAAGGATCGTAGGCGATGACGTGCATCTTCAGCCCGATGCCGCGCATGGCGACGATCGAGCCGATATTGCCGCAGCCGATCACGCCGAGTGTCTTGCCGGTGATCTCGACGCCCATGAAGCGATTCTTCTCCCACTTGCCGGCGCGGGTGGAAGTGTCGGCTTCCGGAAGTTGCCGTGCCACCGCGAACATCATCGCGACGGCGTGTTCGGCGGTCGTGATCGAATTGCCGAAGGGCGTGTTCATCACGATGATACCCTTGCGGGAGGCTGCCGGTATGTCGACATTGTCGACGCCGATGCCGGCCCGACCGATCACCTTCAAATTGGTCGCGGCGGCGATCAGCTTCTCGGTGACCTTGGTTGCCGAGCGGATGGCGAGCCCGTCATATTGGTCGATGATGGCAAGCAGCTTTTCCTTGTCCTTGCCGAGGTCGGGTTCGTAGTCGACCTCGACGCCGCGATCCTTGAAGATCTGCACGGCGGTCGGCGAAAGCTGGTCTGAAACGAGTACACGGGGCATTGATGAAATCCTCAAAAAAGCGGGTGGAAATTCGAGCTTGGACGCCTACCCTCCCCTGCCTGCCGGCATCCTCTGCCCGCCAGCGGGGAGAGAAGAGTAGCGGCGCCGTTGCGGCCAGCCCCTTCTCCCCGTTCACGGGGAGAAGGCCCTGGCAAGGGGATGAGGGGCAGCGCCAACGCGAGGTGGTCAGGCAGCCGCCTTGAGCGACGCCTTCTGGTTGGCGAAGGCCCAGTCGAGCCAGGGCATAAGCGCTTCCAGATCAGCCGTCTCGACGGTCGCGCCGCACCAGATCCTGAGGCCGGGGGGCGCATCGCGATAGGCGCCGATGTCGTAGGCGACGCCTTCCTTTTCGAGTGCCGCGGCCATGCCCTTGGCGAAAGCCGCCTGTGTATCCTTGTCGAGTGCAGCCACCTCCGGATCGACGACCGAGAGACAGACCGACGTATTGGAGCGCGTTTCCGGCTTCACCGCGAGATGGCCGAGCCAGCCGGACTTTTCCACGAACCGGTCGATCACCGCGAAATTCGCATCCGCCCGGGCAACCAGCGCGTCGAGCCCGCCGATCGACTTCGCCCAATTGAGCGTATCGAGATAATCCTCCACGCAGAGCATGGAGGGCGTGTTGATGGTCTCGCCCTTGAAGACGCCCTCGATCAGCTTGCCGCCTTTGGTGAGCCGGAAGATCTTCGGCAGCGGCCATGCCGGCGTGTAGCTCTCCAGCCGCTCGACGGCGCGCGGCGACAGGATCAGCATGCCGTGTGCGGCCTCGCCGCCCAAAGCCTTCTGCCACGAGAAGGTGACGACATCGAGCTTGGCGAAATCGAGCCGCTGCGCGAAGGCGGCGGAGGTCGCGTCGCAGATCGTCAGCCCCTTGCGGTCGGCGGGGATGAAATCGGCGTTGGGAACACGGACGCCGGAGGTCGTGCCGTTCCAGGTGAAGACCACGTCGCGGTCGAAGTCGATCTTCGACAGGTCCGGCAGCTCGCCATAGGGCGCCTCGATGACGCGCGCGTCGGCGAGCTTGAGCTGCTTGACGGTATCGGTCACCCAGCCGGCGCCAAAGCTTTCCCAGGCGACCATGTCGACGCCGCGTGCGCCGAGCAGCGACCACAGCGCCATCTCGACCGCGCCGGTGTCGGAGGCCGGCACGATGCCGATCCGGTGACCGGCCGGCACCTGAAGTATCTCGCGGGTGAGTTCGATCGCCTGTTCGAGCTTGGCCTTGCCGAGCTTGGCGCGATGCGAGCGGCCGAGCGCGGCGTCACGCAGGGCGTCCACCGTCCAGCCGGGACGTTTGGCGCAGGGACCGGATGAAAAATGGGGGTTCGCCGGACGGAGTCCGGGCTTCGTATGTGTCGTCATTTTACCTATCCTTCCAGATAGCACGCCCCTCGTTGGGGAGGGGTGGCCCACGGACGGCGATAAGGACCGACGGACGCGACGTCAAGAGGAAAGTTTAAGTCGCGATGAGGATATCAGGCGCCGGCCGGGCGCAAACGCAATGCGGCGGACCTTGGCCCGCCGCCTGAAAATCTTCCTCGATCGAAAGCTTACCAGAGGTCGTAGCGAAGGCCGAGACGGATCTGGTGGTAATGGATGCCCTTGTGGATCGAGTAACTGTCCGGGGTATCTAGCGACACCGTTTTCGCGTCGGGTGCGGAAAGATACTGGTAGCCGAGATCGACGGACAGATCCTTCGTCACCGCATAGCTCAGGCCCGCATTCAGCGTATAGGCGAAGGAATAGTCCGTGGAGCGGTAGCGGAAATCTTCGAAAGTACCGGGCGGAGTGGTGTCGTCATAATGCCCGCTTACCCGCGGATTGCTGCGGATGAGGCCCGCCCCGGCGCCGACATAGGGCGTGATCCCGACATAGGTGCCAAGATCGGCATAGGCATTCACCATGCCGTACCATGCGCTGTTCTTGACCTCGGCGGCCGCATCGATGGTGCCGTCATTATAGCTTCCGGTAATCTTGTTTCCGGGCAGATAGCCGAGATTGAGGTCCGCCCGCAGCCAGTCCGTGAAGTGATAGCCAAAGCCGATGCTGCCGGAAAACGTATGCTCCTCCTCGCTGTAGCGGACGGGCGTGGCAGCGAAGTCGACATCCTTGAAGGAGTGGTTGACTCCGTAGGCGACGTCACCGCGCAGGTACCAGCCGGTCCCGACCTCGACCGGCACGAACTGGTCGGGCGAATTGACGACCACCGGCGGTTCGTAGTCGGCCGCGAGAGCGGGCGCGAACGGCGCGAAGGTGAGTGCCGTGACCGACAGCAGGATTTTCGGAAATCGGGTCATGATGAAGCTCCCCAGCCGGCATAGGCCGGATCCCGTGTTTGTGGAGACATCATTAACGATAGTGGTTAAGTCGCGGTTAAGGATAACATCCGGTAAAGGATTGATTTCATTGACTCGAAAGAAAACCGCCCGGCATCTGCCGGGCGGTTCGGTATCAGGAGAATTTCTGGCCGGTTACTTGTAGACGGGCGCCGGCTCAGGCGGCGCATAGGCCACCTGCTCGCCGCAGCCGTCACGATTGCTGCCGCCGAAATTGTAGCGCAGGCCGGCACGGACCTCGTGCACATTCATGCCCTTGTCGAAACCCGGTCCCACATTCGGGTTGAGCTCGAACATCTTGCCGCCCTCCACATGGGTGAAGCGGTAGCCGAGATCGAGGTCGATATTGTTCGTCAGGCAATACGAGGCACCCGCCATGAGGGCATAGGCGAAGCGCCAGTTCGAAGAGCCGCGATTCAAGCCTCCGGCGTCGTCGACCATATTGTCCCACTTGATATGGGCGCCGCCGATACCGGCGCCGATATAGGGCGTGACACCGTGCCAGGTACCAAGATCGGCATAGGCGTTGGCCATGAGCAGCCAGGCGGTATAGGCGCTACGATTGTTCTCACAGCCCGCGCCACCGCCACCGCAGGTGGTCCCGCCGGTAATACCGTGGAATTTCGATTTGCCCCAGTAGTCGACCGTCACGTCCGTGCGCAGATAGCGGTTGATGTTGTAACCGACACCACCGCCGAGCGACCAGGAGCCCTTGAGATCTGTGGAGAGGAAATCTTGCGATCCAGCTCCGGTGCAGGTGCCGCAGCCGGGGCCAGGGAAAGTGACATAGTCCGCACCGCGCAATTTCGACCAGTGATAGTCGACATCGCCGCGAATATACCAGCCGCCCGTCTGGACGGGCTGATAGACCGGCGCCGGAACGACCGGTGGCTCATAAAGATCGGCGGCGGCGGCCGGCGCGCAGATGCCGGCCAGAAACAGAATTCCGAGCAATGCCGACTTCGACTTTGCAAACATGACACATCCCCTTGACGCCGGCTGAAAGGCGTACCCTCGGTTGAACGTGAAAGGGACAATGCAGGATATTTGGTTAAAGTCGGCTTAACCCTAACTTTTAACCATGATCTCCCGTGAGATGCAGGAACCGGCGCATGAAACATTGTCTTGCCATGCGCGAATAAAAGCTTTTGGCAAGAGCCGGCCTCAGGCGGCGCTGCGCGTCTCCGAGATGATCCCGACGATGTCGTCGACGACGGCCTCGACGAGGGAGCGGTCGTCCGCCTCGGCCATGACGCGGATGAGCGGCTCTGTCCCCGACGCGCGGATGACGAGGCGGCCGCTATCGCCGAGCCGGTTGCGCGCATCCTCGATAACGGCCTTGACCGGCGCGCTCTCCAGCGGCTTGTCACCGGAGAAACGGACATTCTTCAGCATCTGCGGCACCGGCTCGAACTTGCGGCAGACCTCGCTCGCCGGCCGCCCGGTGCGCTTGATGCAGGCGAGCACCTGCAGCGCCGAGACGAGCCCGTCGCCGGTCGTGGAGAAATCGGAGAGAATGATATGGCCGGACTGTTCGCCGCCGACATTCAGCCCGTGCTGGCGCATATGCTCGACGACATAGCGGTCGCCGACCTTTGTACGCAGCAGGGTCAGCCCGGCATCGTTCAGGAAGCGCTCCAGGCCCAGATTGGACATGACGGTGGCGACGATGCCGCCGCCGGCGAGCCGCCCGCTCTCGTTCCAGGATTCGGCGATCAGCGCCATCACCTGGTCGCCGTCGATGACCGTGCCGTTCTCGTCGACGATCACCATGCGGTCGGCGTCGCCGTCCAGCGCGATGCCGATATCGGCGCGCACCTCATGCACTTTCTTGCACAGGCTGAGCGGATTTGTGGAGCCGCAATCCTTGTTGATGTTGAAGCCGTTCGGCTCGCCATTGATGGTGATGACCTCGGCGCCAAGTTCCCAAAGCGCCGCCGGCGCCACCTTGTAGGCCGCGCCATTGGCGCAATCGACCACCACCCGCATGCCCGATAGCGACATGGAGCGCGGCAGGGTGCGCTTGGCGAATTCGATATAGCGGTCGTGCACGCCGTCGACGCGCTTGGCGCGGCCGAGGCTGTCGGC